>NZ_JBHTZA010000016.1:0-118545 GCF_042790555.1 Arthrobacter sp. NPDC056727
ATCGTTGGCAAGATCCGCATGGCTCATGCGCCGATGCTCAACCATTGGTGGCATGTGACGCTGTACGTCAGCCCGCGCGGGCTGACGACGTCCACCATTCCCTACAGCAATGGTGCTTTCGACATGGAGTTCGATTTCCACGAGCACGTCCTGCGGATCCGGACCAGCAACGGCAGTGGTGCCGGCATCAGACTGGGCCCGAAGCCGGTGGCTGAATTCCATGCCGAGACCTTCGATGCCCTGGACCGGCTCGGGATTGCCACCGTCATCCGGGCGGTGCCTAACGAGGTCGATTCGGCCATACCGTTCGCCGAGGATTACCTGCACGCCTCCTACGACCAAGAAGCGGTGCGCCTCTACTGGGGCCAACTGATCCAGGCGGACCGCCTGATCAACGTGTTCAGGTCATCCTTCCGGGGCAAGGTGAGTCCCGTGCAGTTCTTCTGGGGAGGAATGGACCTGGCCTGCGCGAGATTCTCCGGCCGCCCGGTCCCCAGGCACCCCGGAGGGATCCCGAACTGTGCCGACTGGGTCATGGCGGAGGGCTACTCCCACGAGGTCAGCAGTTGCGGTTTTTGGCCCGGCGGCGGCGACGAAGGCGCATTCTATTCCTACGCCTACCCCGAGCCCGAGGGGTTTACCGGATCAACGGTCGAACCCTCGGACGCAGCCTACGACCATGATTTGGGGCTCTATCTGCTGCCCTATGAGGCGGTGCGCCGCGCACCCGACCCCGACCGGCACGTGCTGCGGTTCCTGCAGTCCACCTACACCGCCGCGGCGGTGGCGGGGCGATGGGAACGTACCGCGCTGGAGACCGATCCAGCCAGGCTGCGGCATCGAGCGAACCGGGATCCTGAGCCCCCGTTGTAGCTCCCCGGGCCTGTCCGGCCGGGCGTAAAGTTAGCCTTGTTCCGCGCGTATCCGAGCGAGGAGGCGGTCATGGCCGAGACCCCAGGGATCGATGTTTCGGTGCCGCCCAGCGGTCCGGGCTGTGTTGAATGCGACGCCGCCGGCGGCTGGTGGCTGCACCTGCGCCGCTGTGCCCAGTGCGGCCACATCGGCTGCTGTGACAATTCCCCCGCCCGGCACGCCACCGCCCACGCCGACTCCACCGGGCACCCGTTCATCCGCAGCTTCGAACCGGGCGAGGACTGGTTCTGGGACTACCGCAGCTCCACCTACTTCCGCGGCCCGGAACTGCCGCCTCCGGCACATCACCCTAAAGACCAGCCCGTTCCCGGCCCGGCCTCACGCGTCCCCGACGACTGGGAACAACGCCTGCAATGACACCCGCCCCGGGACCTTGCATCCGCCCGATCCGTCTCAGGCTCCGGCCTGTTTCAGGGCCTGTTCCGCGTGCCGGTAGCCCACCGTTTCGTATTCGACGATGACGAGGGCGGGCGAGGCGGCGACGATGAGCAGTGTGGTGCCCACGCTCGCACCCAGACCCACCGCGACCACGGCGAACGCAAGGACGACTCCGGCCCCGCTGAACACCCAGATATGCAAGCGGTCGGCATTGCGCAGCAGGTAGGAGTAGATCGTCACGAGCGCCAGCTCGAAGAGAAACACCGGGATAACAACCGTGAGCACCGTCGCCGTGGCGCCGATGTGGCTCTCGCCGGAAATGAACACGGCCGCGGCATGAAGGCCGGCGCCGGTGGCGACGACCGTTGCGAAGACAATGATGTGTCCGTAGCTCCAACCGAACGTGCGGCGGCGGTGAACCGCCAGCACACGCCCGGCCGGAACGGTGAAGTACAGCCACCACATCGCGAAGGCCAGGGCAGTGCCGCCCGAAGCGACGAGCACAACCTCCGCCGACCATCCCGAGCGATCAACGACAGCCGTAATGGCCAGGACCGTACCGAGGATCACCTCGCCGAGGGTGATGATCACGAGCAGCGAGTACCGTTCGGCGATGTGGTGCGGATGCCAGGGAGTGCCTCCCTCCTTGCGTTCGGCGAGGACGGGGCCCGCCAGTTCGACCCCGGTGAAGGCCGCGATGATCCATGCCGTTGCCCCGATCGGGAGCGAGGCGAGGATGAGCAGCACCCATCCGATCTGCGCCACCGAGATGGTGACTGCGTAGGCCAGGCAGGCCCGTCGGTGCTCGGGATCGTGCCGTGCCGCGCGGAGCCAGAGGGCGACCGCGGCGACGCGCATGATCACATACCCGCTCACCATGATGCCGTTGTCGACATGACGGCCCTCGTCGATAGAGCGGAAGAAGGGAGGCAGGCCCAGGGCTATCACCAGCACCCCAATCATCTCGATGAGTGTGGCGATGCGGAAGAAGACGTCGTCGTTGTCGTACGCGGAGGCCAGCCATGCGTAGTTCACCCACGGCCAGCCGATCGCGAAAACTCCAAGGCCGAACCCGGTGACCGCCGCAGGCCAGTGCCCGAGCTCCAGGAGCAGCGCCGTCTGCGTAGAGACCGCGCTGAAGCCCACGACAAACGTCAGGTCGAAGAGCAGCTCGAGCGGGGTTGAGGCGCGGTGTTGCTCGGACGGATCACGCCCCGACATGCGTGCGAGCCGATGGGGAAGGCTCATGTACGAAGGCTACTCCGAGATGAACCAGCCCGGGAGGCGGGATACGGCAGCCGCCCGCCTCCCGGTGACGCTAGCCGCGCGCCGTGGCCGCCTCCTTGATCAGCGCGGCCACGGCCTCGGGCTGTGAGACGTACACGGCATGGCTCGCGGCGACTTCAGTGACCGTTGAACCGGCCCGTTGGGACATCGCCTGCTGCGCGGGCGGAGGGATCATCCGGTCATCGGTGGCGATCAGATACCAGCTGGGCACGTCCTGCCAGTCGGGTTTGGTGACTGTCCCTTGCGGGCGGGGACGCCCCATGGGACCTGCGAATCGGCCATGAACGCCGCCTGTTGCGGTGGCACGTCGGCGGCGAAGAAATCGGCGACCTTTCCCGGTCCAGGAACAGGAAACGGTCCCAGGCCGGCAGGATCGGCGGGCCCCGGGGCGCCAGGGCGCGGATCGGCGATGAGGCTGTTCACGCGCATGCTAGACCCGGAAGCCTGCACGCCGCCAGTGCTAAAAAGCTTTACCCGCTGCCGCTGCCGCTGCCGCTGTCGTGGTCCGGCGATGTGCCCTGGCACCACGGCACCGCTAGTGCAGGCCTTCCTTTCGTGATCACGGTGTCGGAGGTCTTTCTACCGCCCCTGGCCGGGTGCGTCGGGTGGCGTCAGCCGAAGGTGCAGTCGACGCTGACTTTCCTGAGGGCGGTCTCGAGAACCCAGTTCCTGATCGTCGAGACGCTCCACGGACAGCCTCGACACTCCACGGACATGGACCGGGACCGCTTCCTCAAGCCGCGCGACACCGGCGCCGGTCAACGCGACAACCACGCCGGGCCCGTCGCCGGCGACCTTCGCCCGACGTACCAGGCCCTCATCAACCAGCCCCGCGACGCGGCGCGTCAATCCCGAGCGCGAAATGAGGACGCGGTCACAGCGAGGTCAGTCATTTGGAGCTCGCCGCCCGCTGCGGTCAGCTGCGCCAGGACATCGAAGTCTGCCAGGCGCAGCCCGGAAGACTCCCTGAGGTCGATGTCGAGCTGGCGCATGAGGGTCGCGTGGGCACGCAATAACGCGCCCCATGCCGTCACCCCCTGCTGGCCCGGAAGCGACTCTTCCGAAGGGAACGAGGCTGCTCCCCTGTATTCCACGCCTGGCGGATCAGGTTCTGGGTTGCTGCGGGCAGGGAGTCAGGACTCCCTCCCACCGGGGAGCATACTGGTGTGGTGAGGATCGACTCCGGGTCCGGGGCTCAGAGGCGGCGGGTGGGGGCAGGAGTGAGTCCGTACCCGCCGATAGCTGACTATGCGTTCCTGTCCGACTGTGAAGCAAACTGCCTGATCGCACCCAGCGGTCAGGTGGAGTGGATGTGCGTGCCGCGTCATGACTCGCCGAGCGTGTTCTCCGCCATGCTTGACCGCACCGCAGGCGCCTTCAAGGTGGCGCCCTACGGCGTGCGGGTGCCCACTGCGCGCCGATATCTGCCCGGCAGCCTGATCCTTGAGACCACGTGGCAGACAAGGACGGGCTGGCTGATCGTGAGGGACGCCCTCGTGATGGGCCCGTGGCACCATACCGAAGAGAGAGCCGGCCGATACCGGCGCCCGCCGACGAACTTTGAGGCTGAGCATTGCCTGCTGCGCACCGTCCGGTGCGTCAACGGTACCGTGGAACTGGCTGTGATGTGCGATCCGGTTTTCGGCTACGGCCGGCGCAGGGCCCGGTGGGAGTTCGCCGGTCCCGGTTACGGGGAGGTTCTGACCGTCAGCCGGGACGACGCAGATCCTGTGCTCCGGCTGACCACCGACCGCCGGCTGGGTATCGAGGACTCCACCGCGGTGATCCGCACCCGGATGACCGAAGGCGAACAGGCGTTTATCGCGCTCTCCTGGGGGTCGCTGCCCCCGCCGCGGGCATGGGAGCAGGCTACGCAGCGGCAGTGGCAGACCACCGAGTTCTGGAGGCAGTGGATCACCGGCGGCGAGTTTCCGGACCACCCGTGGCGGGAGGAGCTGCAGCGCAGTGCTTTGACGTTGAAAGGCCTCACCTACGCGCCGACCGGCGCCCTGGTTGCAGCGCCGACCACATCACTCCCCGAGACGCCCGGGGGGGAGCGGAACTGGGACTACCGGTACACCTGGGTTCGCGATTCCACGTTCGCACTGTGGGCGCTCTACACCCTCGGACTGGACCGCGAGGCCGACGACTTCTTCGCATTTATCCGCGACGTCGCCGCAGAGGACGACCTGCAGATCATGTACGGAATCGACGGCGAGCGGGACCTTCCCGAGGCCATACTCGAGGAGCTCAACGGCTACGACGGCGCCCGGCCCGTGCGGACCGGCAACGCCGCCGTCCACCAACGGCAACTCGATGTCTGGGGTGCCATGCTGGACTCGGTGTACATTCACGCCAAGTCCAGGGACCAGCTTCCCGAGCCGCTCTGGCCAGTCCTGCTCCGGCAGGTGGAGCAGGCCGCCGTCCACTGGCGGGACCCGGACCACGGCATCTGGGAGGTCCGTGGCGAACCAAAGCACTTCACCTCCTCAAAGCTCATGTGCTGGGTCGCCCTCGACCGTGGCGCCCGGCTTGCCCGGCTGCACGGCCAGCCTGATTACGCGCGGAAGTGGGACACCGTCGCGGAGGAGATCCACGAGGACATTTGCCGCAACGGTGTTGACGACCGAGGTGTGTTCGTCCAGTCCTACGGCACGATGAACCTTGATGCCTCCCTGCTCCTTATTCCCCTGGTTCGGTTCCTGCCGGCGAACGATCCGCGCGTGCGCGCGACAGTCCTTGCCATCGCCGATGAGCTCACCCGGGACGGGCTGGTCCTGCGCTACCGCCCCGAGCAGACCGATGACGGGCTCACGGGTGACGAGGGGACGTTCACGACGTGCTCGTTCTGGCTCGTCTCGGCCCTGGTGGAGATCGGAGAAGTGGTACGCGCCAAGGCGCTGTGCGAGCATCTGCTGTCCCTGGCCAGCCCCTTGGGACTTTACGCCGAGGAGTTGGATCCTGTGAACGGCCGCCACCTCGGCAACTTCCCCCAGGCGTTCACCCACCTGGCCCTCATTAACGCGCTCGTGCACCTTATCCGCGCCGAAGAAAGGAACCGCGCGGCGCAGTTCGCCCCGGCACACCGCCACACCTGAAAGCCGCCCCAGTCTCTCTGTTGGGCTGGGCGTAAGTGGAGCCTGCTTCTATCGCCGTGGGTTAACGCCGGTGATAGAGACCCCGTCAAGCTCGACGCAGTTGTCAGGTTGGGGTGTCGCTCATTTGGCGAGCTGCCTCCCGGGACTGATGCATTGTGAGCGGCTCCATAGCTGGACCTGTGAGGGGCCGCTTTCTAGAAGATGAATTCCTCTTGGTGTAGTTGGCGGGCGGGAGTCCTGCCTCTGTGAGTGCTGTTCTGACGGCTGCCGAGAATTTGGGGGAGGCGCAGATGTTGACGTCCCGGGTTGTCAGGTCTGGAACCATGTGGGCAGTTTCGGGCTGTCACGGCGTTCGCCGGGTCCGAGGACGGTCCCACAAGGAAGATGGGCAGGTCGCTGATGTCACTGTTAATGCGGATGCTCCCCTTCACCGTGCCTGCGGTGGCGGCGGTGTCTCGAACACGAAGCGGTCATCAAGCGGCCCCGTCATCTGGATCACCTGGCCCGAAGCGGGGTGGGTCTCCTGGAGCCGGGGCAGCTCAGGTTTCCCTGAGGCGGTCGAAAGCTCCGGGAAGGAGGTCTGGAGGAGGAGGACGGGGCCGACCCGGAAGAGGTAATAAGGAACTTGCACGGCAGGCACGCCACGGAGTCCATGAAAAAGCATGACCCGCATGCCTACGTGCAGATAGCAGACCCCGAAAGGCACTTTTCTACTGTGGGGGCGGAGATTCAGGACCGGATGCCCCACTCGCAGACAGCGGCGTATTGGTGGTTGCGCGTCCCCTGGGCATCCCGGTCTTCCGTGCGCGCATACATGCGGCCGAGAGCCTGCATGCCGGCGGTCTTGCTTGTTTCCGAAGGGGCGAAGAACACTTCGACGTACTCCTCGGGCGTCGTGTTCGGAGTTCCGACGCCACCAATCACGTCAGGCGCCCACCCGTGCACCCCTGCAGCGCCGCGCGGTGCGGAGCTGGCCAGGACAACTCGGCCCAGGCTGTCGGGAACGGTGACGAGGAACTCTTGAGCGAGGAAGCTGCCGATCGAAAATCCAAGCACGTCCAAGTGGTCCAACCCCATCGCGTCGATGGTCGAAGGGGTGACGCCGTCGGATCCGCCCACGCCGGCGTTGTCGAACGCAATCACCCGCCGTCCATTGGCGAGGGCGTCGGCGAGGGCGGGATCCCAGTTGTCCAGGTTGCCGCGGAAGTGCTGCAGCAGGAGCAGAGGGCCGCCGGCTGGGTCGCCAACCTCACGGTAGGCGAACGTCCGGCCGTCGGCGAGCGTGACTTTCAAGTTCGGGGCGTCTCCGTATCCCATGGTGTTCCTCGATTGGGTTCGGTTCTGATCAGGGATCTACGGGGTCACCGATGAGGGCACCCCGGTTGAGTTCGAAGGCGAGCGGGTCCGCCGCGGTGCGCTGGCCGATGCTCGCCTTGCGGTCGGTGTCAGCGGCGACGCGCGAACCTGCTCACCGTATTAGGCCTCTCCGGCTGCTTTGGCTTGCAGCGAGGCGATCTCGGAACGCGCGGCGGTGACGAGCTCCTCATTCGTCTGCGCGTGCCCCCAAAGGCCCCAGCCGCCGCCCGTCGCCTCGGTCAGCAGCACCCAGGTGCGGGCACGCAGCGCCTCGTTCCTGGACGCGGTGACCACGAGGTCGGTCAGCTGCGCGACCACGGCGAGCTGCTTGTCGCGATCCAGGGCGCCGGCGTTGGTGATCACCTGCACGCGGACATGGTCGCTCGCGCCTTCTGCGTCGGCGATGTTGGATGCCGGCAGCTCGTGAACGAACCCGGCGGTGTTCTGCCTGAACATCGGGATGTCGGGCACGGCCTCGGCGGTCTTGACGATGATGGCCGCGTCCTGGGCGACCTGGTGCGGGTCGGCGAACGTTCCGGCCGGTGCGTAGATGTCAATCATCGGCATGGTGAAGCTCCTTTGGGTTCCCCAGGGGCCGGGGCGGTCCCCCGGGCCAGTATCCACTATGCCATCCCTCATATTCAAGAGGATGCCGCATCGGCCTGACTGTTCCGGTATGATTCCGAGCATAAACATAGAGCCCGGCCGGAGCTAGGAGGTGCCCGATGGCTCGCGCCACACGCGAAAAGATGATCGAGGGAGCGGTGGAGCTCCTCGCCACGAAGGGTCTCCACGGGACGTCGCTGGGGGATGTGATCGACGCGACGGGCGCGCCGCGTGGATCCATCTACCATCACTTTCCTGGCGGAAAGGACGAGCTGATCGCCGCCGCGGTGGACGCGACCGGAGACGAGTACGTGCGGTGGATGGAGAAGTTCGTCGGCGCGTCGCCCGATATGGTCGCTGGCGGATTCCTGCAGTTCTGGCGGCACACGCTGTTGCGTTCAGACATGAAGGCTGGGTGCCCAGTGCTCGCCGTAACGGTGTCGACCGACGTTGACGATCTCATCGATCATGCGCGGGATGTCTTTCGCAACTCGCGCGCCAAGCTCGCGGAGCTGATGGCGGCCGCTGGTGTCGAGGAGGAGGCCGCTGCGCGGTTCGCGACGATCGCCGTCGCTGGAGCGGAGGGTGCAGTCGTGTTGGCGCGCGCGGAGCGGAGCATCACGCCGTTCGACGAAGTCGCGGATAACCTCGTGTCCCAGGTCGCAGCGTTGCCGCGAGCCTGATCACTATTCACCGGCGAGGAAGCGGTGCACGTAGCTGACAGCGAGAGCGCCTTCGCCGACTGCCGATGCTACGCGTTTGATCGATCCGTGCCGGACGTCGCCGACCGCGAAGAACCCGGGAATGCTGGTCTCGAGGGTGAAGGGGCGACGCTCGCGTGTCCAGACGCCGTCGAGCATCTGGTCGGTGAGGTCGGGTCCAGTCAGCAGCAGACCGTGGTTGTCGCGGGCGAGGTCCGTGCCGGCTGCCCATTCCGTGTTGGCATCTCCGCCGATGCAGATGAACACGCGGGTGGCGAACAGGGAGTTGTCGTCCCCCGCGTCGGTTCGGGTCTCCACCCCGGTGATCCGTTCGTCGCCGAGCAGTCGGGTGACCTGGGTGTTCGGCAGGATGGTGACCGCCGGATGGTGGGTAAGCCGGTCCACGAGATAGGCGGACATGTTCTTTGACAGTGACGGGCTGCGTACGAGGACGGTGACCGACGCGGCGTGCTGAGCGAGATTCATCGCTGCCTGCCCCGCAGAGTTCGCGCCGCCAACGACGACTACGTGCTCGCCGGCGCATTGAGGCGCTTCCCCGGCGCCGGCACCATAGTAGAGCCCGGCGCCGAAGTATCGTTCCTCCTCGTGGAGGCCAAGCCGCCGCCATCGGACTCCGGTGGCGCAGATGTTGGCGCGTGAGGTCATCAGCGACCCGTTGGACAGGGCGACGCGCAAGTGTCCGTCGACCATGCCGCCGTCGCCACCTTCACGCATGAGCAGCAGCTCGGCACCGAACTTCACCGCCTGTTGTCGTGCGCGTTCGGCAAGCTCGGCTCCTGGGATCCCCTGTGGGAAGCCGAGGTAGTTCTCGATGAGACTGCTCGAGCCCGCTTGTCCGCCCACCGCGTCGCGTTCGATCACCGCGACCCGCACGCCCTCGGACGCCGCGTAGACCGCAGCGGACAGCCCGGCAGGCCCGGCGCCGTAGATCGACAAGTCGTAGACACGGGCCGACGCCTCGGCGACCCAGCCCAGGCGGCGGGCAAGCGTCGTCGGGTCTGGCGCCTCGAGCAGGTCCCCGTCTGGGAGTATGACGATCGGGAACTGGAGGGCGGACAACGGTCGCCCCAGAGCGCGGATGCTCGCGTCGTCGTCGGCAAGTTCCGTCCACGAATACTGGGCGACTGTGCGGCTCAGGAAGTCGCGCAACACATAAGCGGCCGGTCCATCCCGCGCCCGTACATGCGCAGGATGCCGGTACCCGGGACCGGAGGGACGATGCTCATCGCCGGTACGCGAGCTGGCTCTGCCAATCCGCGGGTACCCGACCCGTGGGGCCAGGGACGGTCTGGGACAGCGGGTGATGGGCCGGGGGCGGAAGCGGTATTCCGGTGACCGGCTTTTCGTCGCGGTAGTCCCAGAACCAGTCCTCCCCGGGCTCGAAACTGCGGATGTACCGGTGCCCAGTGGCCTCGAAGTGTCGCCGTGCGTGCTGTTCGAGAGAGTCGTCGCAGCAGCCGATGTGCCCGCACTGAATGCACCGGCGCAGATGGAACCACCACCCGCCGGTCTCATCGCACTCGACGCAACCTGTACCGGAGGGAGGGGGTGCCGTGAACCGGCGTGGTGCTTCGTCGACCATGAGTCTATTCTATGAGGATCCACATAATGTTGCACAACGCCGGTCGCTACGACATCAACGTGTAGGCAGCGAGCCAGACCGTATACGGGTTTCCGAACTCCGGGTATGCGGCCTCCATCCGGGCGACGAGTTCCGGAGGAGTCGTGCTGGCTGCCAAAGCGGCTTCAAAGTCGAGGATGTACTGGCGCGACTCGTCGATCTGTCGATTCGCGTCATCGTCCGGGGCCTGCGGGTGGCGGTGCCCGGCAATCAGAGTCGTCGCCCCGATCGTCTGCACGGCGTCGAGGGCCCGCAGCCATTCGGCTCTCGATTCAGGCGTCGACTGGAACATCCACATGTGCACCCGGTTGTAGACGACGTCTCCCGGCACAGCGAGACCCAGCTCGGGTACAAACACCACGCTCGAATGCACGGTGTCGCTTCCACCGACGGGCACCAGTTGCGCAGAGGCGTCGCCAATCCCGATCTCGGTGCCCACGAGCGGGTCGGGGATCACAGGCCGGTCGGTGAGCTGACCGGGAAAGAAGCTGCCCCAGACCTCGAGGAAAGCGGGGTCCGTCTGACCTCGCATGTCCTCGATGGAGTCCGCCAGGGCGACCGCTCGCGCGTCCGGGTACGCATCCAGGATCGCCGGCAGGCCCAGCAAGTGGTCGCCGTGAGGGTGCGTGATGTACACGTTCGTCAATGGGCCGCTGTGGCCCTTGACCCAGCTGGCGAGGCGGCCCGCCTCGGGCAGAGTGATCAGCGTGTCGACGAGGAGCCCTCCACGATCGTCCCAGATATAGGTGGACGTGGAGGGCGGCCACGTAGCGGAACCGTGTGCTTCCTCGAACCCCGGGATCTGGCTCGGGATCGGCTTCGGGTCCACCTGGAAGAAGTCGAATTGCAGCGACATCGCGGCCTCCGATCGGGTTATGTCGATCACCATAGCCCTATACCACACGTCACCACAAGGCACGCATATTCGGCCGATCACCATGCGAGAAGTGGTAAGCAAGGGCCGGTGCCGGAACGTGCAATATCGTCGTGTCCTTTGTGTCGGTCCAACCAACCTCGAGCGCCTCCAACACGTGTCCTTCCAAGTGGATGCGGTTCTCGTGCAAGGGTGCCGCTTCCACCTGTGCCGTTGGAATCTGTCCGGGAAAGAGCCGATCCCAGGCCTGGGCACGCCGGGCGACCTGACGGAGCGTCAGCTTGATCGTTCCCGGAGTCGCGACAACTCGGGCGCCGATTGCGAGACGCGAACCAGTGGTCGCCGCGCCCATAGGCGACACAGATGTGCGTCAGATTTCTGCCACTGCTCTCGATCCAGTTCTGCACCTAACGGGCCTGGTCACTTGTGAACGGAGGATCTACAAGGACGGCGTCTGCCGCTCCGTAGATGAGGACGCTGAGCTGCGGCGACCACATGAAGCGGTCACCGTTTAGAACCCGCGTCTTTGACATCTTGCGGGATGGGACCACTAATGAAGACCACGTATCCAAGCCCGCCGTCCACGATGTTCCCCACGAACTCGCGGCTGCTTGCGGTCATGGCTGCTGCAGGTCCACCTGCGGACCATGACTACCCAGTGCTCGATGCAGCGCCCATCGGCGACACGGAACAGGTCATGGAAGATGTACGGCTAACCGGTTCGTGGACATCGTCGCGCAACTCCAGGCGCCGCGTAGTGTCCTCTCGAATCGACTGACGCGGCTCCTCGACCCGGGGCTCGTTGGAACCACCGATACAGCGCCCGGCCGCCACGAGACGACTACCTCCTGACTGACGCGGGGCGCGGTCTCGCGCCCACACTGCTTGCTCTCAAGCAGTGGGCGATCGTTGGTGCCGTGACGGAGTTAAGACCGCAGAGTTCGCGCACAGTTGCGGAGCTCAACTCCAAGTCGACAGCGTATGCCGTTCCTGCGGCGAGGTCGTAAGGTTCCGAGACCTCGAGGTCAGCGGTGGGACCACCCCTCCACACATCGTCCGCGACGGTGATGGCTGACGCGTGGCGCTGACACCAGCACGACGGACAATCGGCACCTCCGAGCCCATCCAGGCTTCCGGCGTCCTCAGAGCATGCCGGACAAGGCGTCGTTCATGATCTGCGCGGTAACAGAATCAACCATCTCGGCAGACAACGTAGCTGGCGCCGGTGACCTGCTCGTTCGCGTGGCCAAGTAGTCGTGATGCGAGGTGATCCCAGCCCTCTGCTCAACGAGTGTGGCCGCAGTTGCGACGGAATATGTGCGTCGTGAACTCCCCTGCGTCAATGCCGGCCGTTCGCAGCTGCCGCTCATAGTTGCTGACACTCAACGGCCTCTACTTCTTACTCGTCCTACTTAAGCGCCGATAATGGAGATTCGGTCAAGCTGGTTTGCTTATTCGGAACCTTCAGTGACGGCTGCGGAGCGCCTTCGATCTGCGGTGTTCAAGGCTGGCCAATGAGCCTTGTCTTCGTCTAAGTGGAATTCATGTGCATTCAGGTTCAGTGAGGCCAACTCTTCCAGCGCTAACGATCCAGCCTTTACTTTGGCATCATCCCAGCTGTCGATCTTGTCTCCCGGGGCCGTCCGTTTCACCCCGTTGAGTTCCATCCACGGTACGAAGCCGGCATTGTCATGGTCTGCATCCCACTGAAGAACGTCCCCGCAGGCAGTGCTGACGTAGCGTTCAACGGCGTCGTCCCCGCTAAAGCTAGAAACACGAGGGTTGCTGCCAGCCATGCCAACGACGGATGCTTGAACACTGGGGTTCCGGTCCACTACAGTTACGGGAGGTTAGGCACATTGCCAGCAAAGAAGTGTCGAGCTGCGAGATCTGTGGCGGGGAATGAGTATCCGAAGAGGGTCACACTCGAAGCATTTCGTAGGGCCTCCCTGGCTTTCCGCATTGTGCCCGCAGGCCCGAACTGGAGTAGTAGAGATTTTTCGTCCCGGTCGGGGGCACGATCATCGGTTTCAAGTCATCATATAAACCCTCGTGTCGGGGCAACGAAGTCCTTATCTGGTTGGGCTCGGACCATCGCACGTCGCTGTCCATGAGGTAATTGGCGTCTCCGGTCGTGGTGTTCATCCCGGCATAATCCCAGTTCGTTGATCCGTGCAGCTTGAGCAACCTCAGGACAGACCCTGGGGGAGTGGCGCGTGCGAACATTCCGCCTGAGCGGAAGCTGGTAGATCTGTCTGCCAATGGCATCCGGTAGAGGTCGGCCCATGAGTGGGTCATCCCGAGTTCCGTGGTGATCCGTTCGATGAGAAGGTCGTAGTTGAACGTGACAACTGTGGCTCCCTCTGCGCACCAACGAGATGACGAGGCGCTTTAGCCAGGCCGGATACGGTCGGGCCAGCCCTCCCGTCTCCGACTGATCGATAGCCCCTTTGACGGCTGAACTCGCGCGCAGGAAAAGGGATCTGTTGTTGAGGTTCTCAAAGTCATCAAGCCATGGCTGGTCCGTGGACAGAAAGGAGAGCCACTGTTCGAGGTCGCCGGCGAAGGGTTGGAGGACGTTGGGATCCAGCTGTAGTCGCTGAAGAACCATGCTTGAGAGTTCGGCCAATGTGGGCATTCCCGAAAACACCCCTTTTGAAAAGCCGGAGCCCAACAGCACAAATGGCTTAGAGCTTGGAACCGACGAGCATGTGTGGCCATAAGACAAAGGTAGCCAAGACCAGCCTCCGATCTGAACAGCGAGTGGCCGGAGCCGACACCAACCCGGCGTCAGGTTGGGGTGTACTTCAATGGGGATTGAAGCAGAGTCGGGCCTGTCTGCTGACGACCCATGCCCTTGCGTATGGGTGAGCGGAGCAAGCTGTCATGACATCCCCCGGCCGGTGCTTGCGTTTAGGGCTTTTTCTTGTTCAGTTCGTCGTTGCACTGGCTAACACTTATGGCCTTTGCTCGTGGTTGAGGCCCTTCGTGACTTCGTAGTGGAAGCCCGCGCGATCCTCTGTTGCCCATGCCTCATAAGACTCGGCTTTCTCGAACAGTCTTCGGTTCTGCGCTATCGGTCGCAGCCACAGGATGGTTCCGTCGTCAGTGACGGCATCAACCTGTCCGGTGCAGACAGGACTACCCTGCTGCCGGATCTCGATTCTGGCCCCGGTGAGTAGTGTCCAGTCTGTGATGCGTCTCAGGTCCACGGTTCCGTCGTCCTTTCGGATTGGAGGGGTTGACGTCTCTTGGCTGTCTGCGCACGCGGGTTGAGGGCGGGGGAGACGGCATTTTGCTGGATCTATCCAGACGGTCCATCCCCCAGCCGGCAAGAGTTTCTCCTCTGTGCCGGCCACGGTTTCAGCTTCTCAGGTGGGATTCTTGGAAGCATGGATCTAGTCCGTCGGGAAGCAGTCCGATGTTGTGAAATGGGCCGTCAGCAGGGCCTCCTTGACGGGAAGCGCGCGGTGTTCGTTGGACAGGATTTCCACGCCCCAGGGACCATTGAAGCCGAGGGTTTTCAGGGCGCGGATGAACCCGGTGACGTTTTGGTCGCCTTGTCCGCACAGGCGGCGGTTGTCCCGTGTGTCTTCGAAGAGAGTGCCCTGGACTTCCGCCGCCGCGTCATTGAGTTCGACGCCGAAAATCTGCTCTGCCTCGAGGCTTGCTGACAGTTCGTCCAGCGTTGTTCCTGCTCGGAAGACGTGCCAGTAGTCCACCACCAGCCCGCACCCGGGCATGTCCACCTTCCGCATGAGGTCGGCGGCATCCGGCACGCTGCCGACCATCGAAAACGGCATCGGCTCAAGAGCAATGCGCGTACCACGCAGTGCGGCCTCCGCCGTCAGGCCCCGGAGGGGTTCCACCAGGAAGTCGAGGTCGTCCAATGGTTCGCCGATGGATGTTCCCACCTTGATGAACCGTGCACCGAGCGTCTCCGCTGCCTCGAGGAGCAGATCGAACTTAGGGCGCCAGTCCGGGGCGAGGCTCTCGTCCCACCAGTCGGTAAGAAGCTCAACTTCTACGTAGCGCAGGCCGGCGTCGTCAATGAGGCCCCGCAATGCCGGAAAGCCCAGGGTAGCCCGGGCCTCGGCCAGATCGTCATGTGCCAGTCCGAAACCTGACCATCCGGTGGAGGCAATGGCCTCGAGGCGCTCTGCAATGGGCACAGGGCTGGTCTCGGGATTTTGCAGCGGCGCCGCATTGCCTGCGCTGGTCCAGCAGGATGCGACGAGTTCCGGGGTGCTGGTGGTGGTCATTGTTCTCCTTTGAAGCGCATGGGGGCCGGCCCGCCATGCAGTTGGCGGCGTGAAATCATCAAATCACACATCGTTGGAACGGTCTATTGACTTCTGTAATCCCTTCATTCTAAGGTTGGACCGTTCCACAAAGCGATGTGGATCACAATCGTTCAACACCGGCGACCTCCGCATCCCAGCCCACGCAACGGCGTGGGCCTGAAGCGTTCACGACGGTCGAAAATGGCGCGAATCAAAGGAGATTTCACGTGGCAAAATTCACTTGGCACCGGGGCGTTATGGCTCTCGCCGTCGTTCCGCTTCTGGCGCTGGCGGCATGCTCAAGCGGCGGAAAGACCGAATCGGCAAGCGCCGGGGCCGCCGCCGGCGGGTCGGTAGCCGACACACCGCCCCTCAAGATCGCGATGATCACCCACGCCGCAGCCGGGGACACGTTCTGGGACATCGTGCGCAAGGGCGCCGAAACCGCCGCAAAGAAGGACAACGTAGAGCTGCTCTACAGCGGAGACGGGGATGCCGGCCGCCAAGCACAGCTTGTGCAGCAGGCGATCGACCAGAAGGTGGACGGCATCGCAGTGACGCTGGCGAAGCCGGATGCGTTGAAGGATGTCGTCAAGAAGGCTCTCGCTGCTGGGATTCCTGTGGTGAGCTTCAACGCGGGCGAGGACCAGTACAAAGCACTGGGAGTCATGGCCCACTTCGGACAGAGCGATAAGCTCGCCGGCGTTACGGTGGGCAAGCGCCTGGCCTCCGAGGGCGTCAAACACCCGATCTGTGTGATCCAGGAGCAGGGCCACGTGGGGCTTGAGAACCGTTGCGCCGGCATCAAGGAGAACGTGCCCGGTACGGAAATCGTATACGTCAACGGTGCTGACATGACGTCCGTGTCCTCGACGGTTACGGCCAAGCTGCAGTCGACTCCGGATGCCGACGCGATCGTCGGTCTCGGCGCTCCGTTCACGTTGACCATTGTCAAGGCCGTCAAGGAGACGGGCAGCAAGGTCAAGGTTGCATCCTTTGACCTGAATGCCGATCTGGCCAAGGCGGTCGTGGACGGAAGCGTGGACTTCACCGTCGACCAGCAGCCCTACCTTCAGGGCTACGGCACGGTTGACGCCATCTGGGCGCAGAAAGTCGGCGGCTTCACGGTCGGCGGCGGGCAGCAGGTCTACACCGGCCCCGCCGTCGTGGACAAGACCAACGCAGCGGACGTCTCCAAATTCGCTCAGGCCGGCATCCGCTAGGTCACAGGCATACCTGGCTGCGGGAAGACCGGTCCCGGTTCTCCCGCAGCCAGAACAACAAGGAGTTTTTGTATGACACAGACGTTAGCAAAGCCGGCACCGCTGGCCGCCGATGAGCGGATTGGGCGCCGGAGCCCTCTTCAAAATCTGCTGGGACGACCGGAAGTTGGCGCCCTGGTCGGTGCCGTTGTCCTGTTCGTTTTCTTCTCACTCGTATCTACTACCTTTATCCAGCCGAACGCTTTCGCCACTGTCCTGTATGGCAGTTCCACGATCGGGATCATGGCTGTGGGGGTGTCGTTGCTGATGATCGGCGGCGAGTTTGACCTTTCCACCGGCGTGGCCGTGATCAGCTCGGCGCTGACAGCGTCAATGTTCAGCTGGTTCCTCAGCGTGAACGTCTGGGTGGGCGTGTTCCTGGCGCTGGCCATGTCCCTGGCCATCGGTTTCATCAACGGCTGGATCTTGATGAAGACCAAGCTGCCCAGCTTCATCGTCACGCTGGCGACCTTCCTGATGCTCACAGGCCTGAACCTGGGCCTGACCCGTCTGATCGGCGGCGGGGTCTCCTCCCCGTCAATCTCCGCCATGGACGGGTACAAGTCCGCGCAGGCCGTTTTCTCCTCCTCCGTGAACATCGGTGGTGTGGAGGTGAAGAACACCGTCTTCATCTGGATCGCTCTGGTGGCCGTCGCGTCGTGGGTGCTGCTGCGCACCAAAGTGGGCAACTGGATCTTCGCCGTCGGCGGGGATGAGAACGCGGCCCGCGCTGTGGGTGTCCCTGTCAAAGCCACGAAGATCGGCCTGTTTATGGGCGTTGGCTTCTGCGGCTGGATTCTTGGCATGCACAACCTGTTCGCATTCGACGCGGTGCAGTCCGGCGAGGGCGTGGGCAACGAGTTCCTCTACATCATCGCCGCGGTCATCGGCGGGTGCCTCCTCACCGGCGGCTACGGTTCGGCCGTGGGCGGCGCGATCGGTGCCTTCATCTTTGGCATGGCCAACAAGGGCATCGTCTACGCCCAGTGGAACCCGGACTGGTTCAAGTTCTTCCTGGGCCTGATGCTCCTCCTGGCCACCATCGTCAACCTCATCGTCAAGCGCCGCGCAGAGCTCAAGTAAGGGGCGGAGAAAATGAATGCCAAAATGATCGACCAACAGACCCTGCTCAAGGATGAAAAAGACCCTCTGACCCACACCCCTGTCCATCTGCTCTCCCTTGAAGGCGTGGGCAAGCACTACGGCAACATCGTGGCGCTCAGCGACGTCACCATGGCCGTGGACAACGGTCGCGTCACCTGCGTGCTGGGCGACAACGGAGCGGGCAAATCCACCCTGATCAAGATCATCGCCGGCCTGCACCAGCACGACGCCGGGATCCTGGACATCATGGGCGAGGAACGGAAGTTCAGCTCCCCCCGCGACGCCCTCGACGCCGGCATCGCCACCGTCTACCAGGACCTCGCCGTGGTGCCCCTGATGCCGATCTGGCGGAACTTCTTCCTCGGCTCAGAACTGACCACCGGCTTCGGTCCCTTCAAAAGCCTGGATGTCCAGCAGATGAAGGACATCACCAAGAAGGAACTCGCCGAGATGGGCATCGACCTGCGCGACGTCGAGCAGCCCATCGGCCAGCTCTCCGGCGGTGAACGCCAGTGCGTGGCGATCGCCCGTGCCGTGTACTTCGGGGCCAAGGTCCTGATCCTGGACGAGCCGACGGCCGCGCTCGGCGTGAAGCAGTCCGGCGTCGTGCTGCGCTATATCCTCCAGGCCCGCGATCGCGGCCTCGGCGTCATCTTCATCACGCACAACCCGCACCACGCGTTCCCCGTCGGCGACCGGTTCCTGCTGCTCAAGCGCGGCAAATCGATCGGCTACTACGACAAGAAGGACATCACCCTCGACGAACTCACGGCCCAGATGGCCGGCGGCGCCGAACTCGCCGAGCTCGCCCACGAGCTCGAACAGCTCGGCGGCCACAACGAGGCTCTCAAGGAAGTCCAAGCCGAAGTCGCCGAAGTCGCCGAAGTCGCCGACGCAGCCCACGAAAGCACCACCAGGCGCCACTGAGCGCCACCGTATACAACCAGATGGAGCAACGATGCAGATGTTAATCGCCGGAACCTGGCGCGGCGCCGCCGACGGCAGGACCGAGGACGTCCGGTCACCCTTTGACGGCCGGATCATTGACACGGTTCCCGTCGCCACGGTCCAGGACGCCCAGGCCGCCCTCGACCGGGCAGAGATCGGCGCCCACGTCCAGCGGTCCACGCCGGCGCACGTGCGGGTGGACATCCTCCTGCGCGCTGCTGCCCTGGCCGATGAGCGTGCAGAAGACATCGCCCAGGCAATCAGCGCCGAAACCGGGAAGCCGATCACGGAGGCCCGGGGAGAGGCCAGCAGGTCAGGAAACATCATCCGCCTTGCCGCCTACGAGGGAAGCCAGCTCTACGGGTCCACTCTTCCGCTGGATGCCAACGCCGGCACCGGGCTGGACAAGATCGGCTTCACCCTGCGGCAGCCCGTGGGCATCGTTGTCGCCATCACACCGTTCAACTACCCCGCCCTGCTGGTGCTGCACAAAATCGCGCCGGCGCTGGCAGCCGGGAACGCCGTCGTGCTTAAACCCGCCCGGGCCACGCCGCTGACGGCATTGAAGCTGGCGGAATGCTTTGTCGACGCCGGCCTGCCGCCGGAAGCGCTGTCCGTGCTGACCGGGCCCGGCAGCACCCTGGGCGATGTGCTCGTCACCGATCCCCGGGTGCGGAAAGTCTCCTTCACCGGGTCCACCGCCACAGGCACGCGGATCAGCTCGATTGCCGGGGTCAAGAAACTGTCCCTGGAGCTCGGCGCCTCGTGCCCCGTGATTATCCTGCCGGACGCGGACCTGGAACTCGCTTCCAGCGCCGTGGCGGCGGGCGGCTTCATCAACGCCGGCCAGGTCTGCATCTCGGTGCAGCGGGTCATCGTGGACCGCCGCGTCGAAGCGGACTTCCTGGACGCGCTTGTGCCGAAGGTGGAGGCCATCGCTGTGGGCAATCCGAAGGAGGCCGACACCCGGCTCGGGTCATTGATTTCCGAGGAGGAAGCGATCCGTGTCCATTCCTCGATCGGTGAGGCGCGGCACTCCGGTGCCAAAGTGCTTACCGGAGGGGACCGCGACGGTGCCGTTGTCACCCCGGCCGTCGTGGCCGGCGTCGACCCCCGCTCCCCGCTGAGCCGCAACGAACTGTTCGGGCCCGCCGTCGCCGTTTCCTCTGCAACGGACATCGAATCAGCGATTGCCATGGCCAACGACAACGATTACGGGCTCGGCGCCGGGATCTTCACCAGCGATGTCGCCGGCAGCATCCGGGCCATGCGGCAGATCGACGCCGGCAACATCCACATCAACTGGACGCCGCTGTGGCGGGCCGACCTGATGCCCTACGGCGGACTCAAGGGCAGCGGCATCGGCAAGGAAGGCGTCCGTTCCGCAGTGAATGAAATGACCGAGGAAAAAACCGTCGTTCTGCACGGACGCCCCTGGTAACCCACCACCTACTGGAATAAGGCAATGACCACTAACTTACAGACCATCAGGCTCACCACATCCCAGGCCGTCATCAAATACCTGTCGGTCCAGCACTCCGTCGCGGACGGCGTCCGGCGCCGCCTCGTTCCTGCCGCACTGGGGATCTTCGGACACGGCAACGTCGCCGGCCTGGGCCAGGCCTTTGACCAGCAGGCCGATGATATGCCGTTCATCCAGGGCCGGCACGAGCAGTACATCGCCCACATATCGACCGCCTTCGCCAAGGCGAGCCGGCGCCAGGCCGTCCTCGCCGTAACCGCATCCATCGGCCCGGGCGCCCTCAACCTCGTCACCGCCGCCGGCCTTGCCACAGTGAACAGGCTTCCCCTGCTCCTCCTGCCCGGAGACACGTATGCAACGCGGCACCAGGGCCCGGTCCTGCAGCAGCTGGAACACCCCATCGAGGCTGATGCCACCGTCAACGACGCGTTCCGGCCCGTTTCGCGCTTCTTCGACAGGATTACCCGCCCGGAGCAGCTCCTGACCGCCCTGCCGCAGGCCATGCGCGTGCTGACCAGCCCCACCGATACCGGTGCCGTGGTCATTTCGCTGCCGCAGGACGTGCAGTCCCACGCCTATGACTTCCCGGCTGAATTCTTCGAACCGCGGGACTGGAAGATCCGGCGGCCGCTGCCGGACCCGGAAGAGGTCGACGACGTGGCCCGGCTCATCCGCTCGGCCCGCCGTCCGGTGATCATCGCCGGCGGCGGCATCCACTACTCGGATGCCCACGCTGCACTCGAGGCCCTGGCCGGGCAGGTCGGAATTCCCGTGGTGGAGACTTTTGGCGGCAAGGGCGCCGTGACCAAGGACGAGTGGTGGCAGGTGGGCGGTGTGGGCCTAGAGGGCAACTTCGCCTCCAACACCCTCGTCAAGCAGGCTGACCTGGTCCTGAACGTCGGCACCCGCCTCACCGACTTCGCCACCGGTTCGCAGTCCATCTTCGAGAACCCGGATGTGCGGTTTGCGTCCTTGAACATCGTGGACGCCGATACCCGCAAGCAGGGTGCCACCGGGATCCTGGCCGACGCCCGTCTCGGACTCGAAGCCCTCGCCCGGGCACTGGAGGGCCACAGCACCAGCGAAGCCTGGCAGGACACGGTCCAGGCCGAGAAGGCCGGCTGGGCGCCCATCCGGCTCAAGTGGCTCGATGCCGACACCGCCTATAACCCTGCAGACCACCCCGACGCGCCCGTCACCGAAGCCGTCCTCACCCAGCCGCAGCTGATCGGGCTCATGCAGGAGCATGCACGCTCCGGTGATACGGTTATCGCCGCTGCCGGCGGGGCCCCCGGGGACCTGCAAAAGGTGTGGGACGCGACCGGTAACCGGCACTGCCACCTGGAATTCGGGTTCTCCTGCATGGGCTACGAAATCGCGGCCGGCATGGGCGTCCGGCTGGCCGAAGGCAACAACGACAACCGGGTGGTCACCTTCATCGGTGACGGCACGTTCCTGATGGCACCCACCGAGATCCTCACCGCGGCGCAGGAAGGGCTGAACGTCACGATCATCGTTTCCGAGAACCACGGCTACCAGGTCATCCACCGCCTGCAGATGAACCGGACCGGCAAGGAATTCGGAAACGAGTTCCGCTACCGCACCACCGGGGGCAGCGTCGCGGCCGCCGATGCCCCCAAGGCCCGGCTCGACGGCGACTACCTCAAGGTGGACCTGCGGCAGATCGCCGAAGGCCTCGGCGCGCTGGCCATCCGCGCCACCTCGGCGGCCGAGGTCCGGGAGGCACTGTCCTCGACCAGGGACACCCAGGGCCCGGTAGTCATCGTGGTGCCCACGGTGCCCCACGTTGACCTGCCCGGCGGCGATGTCTGGTGGGACGTCGCACCCGCAGAGGTTTCCGACCAGGAATGGGTTCGCACCCTCCGCGCAGATTACGAGAAGGCACGCGGCAGCCAGCGGTGGTTCGGATGAGCGCCGGACTTATGTATTCAGGACCACTGAACGCAGGTCAACTGCGCCGGCGGCTTGCCGGGGGCGATGTCACGATCGGCACCTTCGTAGGATTGTCATCGGCAACTGCGGCCGAGGTCTGCGCAGCAGCCGGAGCCGACTGGATCCTGATCGACCTTGAACACGGCTCCGGAGGCGAGGAAACAGTCCGCGACGGCGTCATTGCCGCCGGCAGCTACGGCGTCCCCACCATCGTCCGGGTCGAGTCCGGAGACCGCATCCGCATCGGCCGGGTCCTTGACCAGGGAGCCGCCGGGATCATGGTTCCCCGGTTGAACAGCGTTGACCAGGCCGCCGAATCGGTCCGGCACATGCTGTATCCGCCCCATGGAGACCGGGGTGTGGCCACCTACAACCGATCCTGCCGCTGGGGCATGGACCGCCGGACGCTCACCGAACCGGACCAGGAAACCCTGGGAGTCATCCAGATCGAAACCCTGGAGGCGCTGGAGTCCGTCGAGGACATCGCCGCCCAGGACGGCGTCGACGTCCTCTTCGTCGGGCCCCTGGATCTTTCCTACGCCCTCGGCGTCCCGCTCCAGCTGGACAGCAACGTCTTCCAGGAAGCCCTGCAGCGCGTTGTAGCCGCGGCCCAGCTGCACAACAAGGCCGCCGGGATACTCGCCGTGGACGGCATGGGAGCTGCCAAGTACGTCCGCCAGGGCTTCCGGTTCGTGGCCATCGGCTCGGACTCCACCATCATGGCCGCGGCCTTCCGCGACGCCTTTGATACCGCCCGAAATTGACTAGAAAACAAGGGAAAGACAAGAACGTGAACGCAGAATCTCGCACCATCGGCGTCGGTCTCATCAGCGTCGGATGGATGGGAAAGCTCCACTCCAGGGCTTACCAGACCGTCCCATATGCCTACCCGGACCTTGGACTAAGGACAAAACTCGTCATTGCCGCCGACACGGCACCCGACCGCGTCGAGTATGCCCGCGATGTCCTGGGCTTCGCGGAGGGCACCACCGACTACCACGATGTCCTGAACCACCCTGACGTGGACGTCGTCTCCATCTGCGCCCCGAATTTCCTGCACGCGGAGATCGGCATCGCTGCCGCCAAAGCCGGAAAGCATTTCTGGATCGAAAAGCCTGTTGGACGCGGCTACCAGGAAACCGCCGCCGTGCAGGAAGCCGCCGTGGAGGCCGGCGTCATCACGTCCATCGGCTACAACTACCGCCACGCCCCGGCCGTGGAGCACGCGCGGAAGCTGATTGCCGAGGGCCGCCTTGGCAGGATCACCAACGTCCGCGCCGTGTTTTTCTCCGGGTACGCCTCCGAGCCCAACGGCGCCCTTTCATGGCGCTTCGACCGAAAACTCGCCGGGACCGGCGTCCTGGCGGACCTGTTCAGCCATGCAACGGACCTGTGCCAGTATGTAGTCGGACCCATCGCTGAGGTGACCGCGCTGACCAGCACCGTCTACACGCAGCGGCCCAAGCTGGCGATGGGATCCGGCACGCACTTCGCAGTGATTGAAAACGGTGAAATGGGGGAGGTCGAGAATGAAGACTACGCTGCAGCGCTGGTCCGCTTCGGCCCGTCCGCTGTCGGCGCAGGCGCCGTCGGCACCATCGAATCGTCCCGCGTTGCCGTGGGCCCCGAGTGCGGTTACCAGATTGAGGTCTACGGCACTGAAGGCTCCCTCAAGTGGGACTTTGAGCGCATGAACGAGCTCAAAGTCTGCCTGGGGCGCAACAACGAGGAGCAGGGCTACACCACGGTGAACGCAAGCCCGCGCCACGGCGACTACGCTTACTTCCAGCCCGGACCCGGCAACAGCATGGGTTTTGACGACCTCAAGGTGATCGAGGCGAAGAAGTTCCTTGTCGCTGTCGCGGGCGGAGCCCGGGACAACTCCAACATCCACGATGCCGCCTCCGCGGCCGCGATCGTCAGTGCCGCCGAAACATCCTCGTCGTCCGGCCAGTGGCAGAAGATCGAGGAAATCCACGGCACCACGGCAGCACGGGTGTAGCAATGACCACTGCATCCGCCCGTCGGCCCACAATCAAGGACGTCGCCGAACGCGCCGGCGTCTCCAAGTCCTTGGTTTCCCTCGTCCTGCGCGATTCACCGCGCGTCAGCGACGAACGCCGTAAGCGGGTGCTCGAAGTTGTCGAGGAGATGGGTTATGAGCTGAACCTCGCAGCCCGGTCCCTGGCTACCCGGGACAACGGAACCATCGGCGTCCTGGTCAGCGACATGCACAACCCGTGGGCGTTCGACGTGGCCGACGCCGCCCGGACCGTGCTCGAAGAAGCCGGACACACCGTCCTCTTCAGTGCGGTCACGGCCGCCGGCAGGGGAGTGGACCAGTCCATCCTCCAGGCCTTCAGGGATTTGCGCGTAGCCGGTCTGCTGGTCGTGGGGACGGTACCCGACAAGGCGCCGTTCAACCGGGCGGTTTCGGGCGGCGCGGTCGTCTTTGCCGGCGGCGGACCGGACTACATCGACACCGCCGATGTCGTCCGCAGCGACGATACCCTCGGCATGAGCATGGTCGTTGAACACCTGATCGCCCAGGGACACGAGAACATTGCCCATCTGGGCGGGCTGGGCGGCTCGGTGGGCCGGGCGCGCGTGGACGGATATTCCGCCGCCATGGAAGAACACGGACTGGCGCGCCACATCCACATTGTCGAAGCCGACTTCTTCCAGGAATCCGGCTACGTCGCCGCCCAACGGGCGCTGGGCGGTTCGCGGTCCAGGCACCAGCGGCCCACGGCGCTGGCGTGCATCAACGACCTCGCCGCCTTCGGCGCCATGACTGCTGCCGATGAACGCGGCGTCGAAGTGGCCATCACCGGGTACGACAACATCGCGTTGGGTGCCATGCCCCGTCTGGGACTGACCACCGTCGACCCGGACAGTTCCGGCATCGGCGTCGCCGGGGCCAAAACGCTCCTGGAACGAATCCAGGACCGTGACTTTGATGGCGGCTTCGTCCATCAGCCGATCGTCCCTGAACTGGTCATCCGCAAGTCCAGCCTGCTCGGCCTTTAACCTCCCACCCAAACCGTCACTCCGCGGGCTTCCTTAGCCCTTCCGGGAGTGCACCCCCACATCATCAAGGATGACGATGGCTTCTATAACCACACCCCAAATACTCGTAGCCCTAGGCGGCGTCGAGGCCGGACTGGTGGAACCGGAACTTGCTCCGCACCAGCAAATCATCCACAACCCCACCGAGGCGGACCTTGCCCGGGCCGACGCCGCCATTGTCCGGGCGGCCTACCGTGTGGACCGTGAACTCCTTGACCGCATGCCCGCGCTGAAGGTCATCGCCAGAACCGGCGTCGGTACCGACCTCGTGGACGTCGCGGAGGCGAACCGCCGCGGAATTCCCGTGGTCATCACGCCCGGGAGCAACACGGCCTCCGTCGCCGAAGGCGTGTTTTCCCACCTGCTGGCACTGGTCAAGAAGCTGTCGGCTTTGACGTCGCTCGTGCGGGACGGCCGCTGGGAGGAACGCTCCGGGGTGGCCGTCGGGGACCTGGAGGGCTTCACCCTGGGCATCATCGGCTACGGGCGCATCGGGCGCCGCGTGGCCCGGATCGCGGAGGCCTTTGACCTCAAGGTCCTGGCCTTCGATCCGTTCGCAGACGTCCCCGCCGGGATCCGCTGCGAAACCGTCGGGGAACTGCTGGGCCGCAGCGACTTCGTCACCCTGCATGTGCCGTTGACGCCGGAAAACCACAACCTCATCAACGCTGAACGCCTCGCGCTGATGCCCCCGGGGGCCATTCTCATCAATTGCAGCAGGGGCGGACTCGTGGACCTGGACGCCGCCCACCAAGCCCTTCTCTCCGGGCAGCTGGGCGGCCTCGGTTTGGACGTCTACGATCCTGAGCCGCCAGCGCACCACGCGGTCTTTGACCACGGCAACGTCGTCCTGACGCCCCACCTGATGGGGTTCACCCGGCAGGGTATGGCCCACACGGTCCGCGACGCCGCCAAAGGCGCCGTCGACGTCCTCGCCGGGCGCTCCCCGGCGGCAGTGGCCGCCCCGTGACGAACAGCCCCACCGATCTCAATGAAGCTCAACTAACCGCAGGCGACTCATCCGCCGGTGGGAAACAGGAAAGGACCCATCCCCATGTCCAGTGAACGACCGCTCAAGGTTGCACTCTTCGGATCCGGCCGCATCGGCCAGGTTCACGCCCGGAACATCGCCGATCACCCTGACCTGGAACTGGCTTGGATCGCTGACCCGTTTATCAAGGGCGCGCAGGCCCTGGCCGCCACCACAGGGGCGTTGGCCGTCGAAACCGCCGATGAGGTTTTCGCCAACTCTGACCTGGACGCCATCATCATCGGTTCGCCAACGAGCACGCACGTGGACCTGATCTCCCGGGCAGCGGCCGCCGGCGTCGCGGCCCTCTGCGAAAAGCCCATCGACCTGGACATCGACCGGGTCCGCGAATGCCGGGACCAGATCCGCGGAACCACCAGCCCGCTGATGCTCGGTTTCAACCGCCGCTTCGACCCGAACTTCGCCTCGCTCCGCTCACGGGTTGATGCCGGCGAAATCGGGCGCCTGGAGCAGCTGACCATCATCAGCCGGGACCCGGCCCCCGCGCCCAAGGCTTACATCGAAACGTCCGGCGGGATCTTCCGCGACCAAAGCATCCACGACCTGGACATGGCCCGGTTCTTCGTCCCCGACATCGTCGAAGTCTCGGCCACCGGTTCGAACCTGTTCTGCGACTACATCGAAGAGGCCGGCGACTTCGACTCCGTGGTCATCAACCTGCGCGGACGCGGCGGCGAGCAGATCACTATCATCAATTCCCGCCACAGCGCCTACGGCCACGACCAGCGGCTGGAAGCCTTCGGCAGCGAGGGCCTGCTGACCGCCGGCAACATGGCCCCCACCACCGTGCGAAAGTACAGCGCCGCGGGTACCGAAGAATCCGACGCCTACCTGCCGTTCTTCCTGGAACGCTACGGCCAGGCCTACCGGAACGAACTGGACAGCTTCGTCACGGCCATCCGGGGCGGGACCAGCTGCAGCCCCGGCTTCGACGACGGCGTGATGGCCCTCGTCCTGGCCAACGCCGCCGAGGAATCCGCCAGGTCCGGCCGCGTCGTCACCATCGGAAAGGAGTAGGAAATGAACAGCCCGCTCCTGGCAGACAAGGTGGTCCTGGTCAGCGGAGGCACCCAGGGCCTGGGCGCCGGCATTGCCCGCCGGGCGGCGGCCGAAGGCGCCGCCGGAGTGGCCATCACCGGCCGCAACGCCGGCTCCGGCGAGAGGCTCGCCGCCGAACTGGAGGAAACCGGAGTTAAGGCCCGCTTCATCAAAACCGACCTCGCCGATGTGGACCAGGCCAGGAACTCCGTACTGGAAACCATCTCCGTATTCGGGCAGCTCGACTGCGCCGTGAACGCCGCCGGCCTGACCACGCGGGGAACCATGCTGGACACCACACCGGAACTCTTCGATGCGCACATCGCCGTCAACCTGAAGTCGCCGTTCTTCATCATGGCCGAAACCATCAGACACCTCCGGGAGCGCGGAGCTCCCGGCAGCATCCTGAACATCATTTCCATCGCCGAGCTCGGCGGCCAGCCCTACCTCGCGCCCTACGTGGCGGCGAAGGCCGGGCTGTCCGGGGCCACCCGGAACGCCGCCCACGCGCACCGCTGGGACAAGATCAGGATCAACGGCCTGGACATCGGCTGGACTGCCACCGACGGAGAAGAAGCGACCCAAAGGAAATTCCATGGCGCAGGAGACGACTGGCTGGAAAAAGCCAATGCCTCCGTACCCATGGGCAAGCTCGGACAAGTGGACGAGATCGCCGAATTCGCAGTTTTTCTCCTCTCCAGCAGGAGCGGAGTGGTCACCGGCTCGGTCATTGACTGGGATCAGAACGTACTTGGAGGATCAGATTGAGCATCATCACCAGCCGCCTTGCCGCCGCCCCCATCTCCTGGGGCGTGTGCGAAGTCCCCGGATGGGGGCACCAACTTGAAGCGGACCGCGTCCTGTCCGAGATGACAGCCCTGGGCATCACCGCCACCGAATTCGGCCCGGCAGGCTTCCTGCCCGAGGAAGCAACTGCGCGCGCCGAAGTGCTGCAGAGGCACAACCTGCAGGCCATCGGCGGATTTTTCCCGATCATCCTGCACGATGCCTCCAAAGACCCGCTCAAAGCGGTTTCGGCGGAACTGAACGCCTACCAGGCAGCAGGGGCCAGCATCATGGTGCTCGCCGCGGAAACCGGCGTCGCCGGGTACGACCAGCGCCACGAGCTCGACGCCGATGGCTGGCACCTGTTCGGCCGGAACCTGGACACCATCGTCAAGGCAGCCGCCGATCACGGCATTCAGGCAGTGGTGCACCCACACGTGGGCACCATGATCGAAACGACGTCGGACGTCAACCGCGTCCTGAACGACACCGCCGCGAACCTCTGCCTGGACACCGGCCACCTTCTCATCGGCGGCACGGACCCCGGCCAGCTCGCCCGGGACTACGCCGCACGCGTCGGCCACACGCACCTCAAAGACGTGCGCAAGGCCGTCGCCGAGCGGGTCCAGAAGGGTGAAATCTCCTACACCGACGGCGTCAAGACCGGGATGTACGTCCCGCTCGGCCAAGGGGACGCCGGAATCGCCGACATCGTCCTGCACCTGATAGAGGCTGGTTACGGCGGTTGGTTCACGATGGAACAGGACACCATCCTGGACGCCGCACCGGCAGGGGACGGCCCCGTCCGGGACGTGCGGCAGTCGGTGGCGTTCCTCCGGGACCTGGAAGCCGGGCTCGCCCAATGAGTGCGGTGCGCTGGGGCGTTCTCACCACTGCCCGCATCGCCCAGGACCGGTTCCTGCCGGCCATGCAGAAGGCCCGTAACGCCACCGCCTCGGCGATCAGCAGCCCCAACGGGCGAGCCGCCGAGGTCGCTGCCCGCTTCGGCATCCCAGCCGTCTATTCATCGCATGAGGAACTGCTGGCGGATCCGGCCATCGAGGCCGTCTACCTGCCATTTCCCAACGGCCTGCACGCCGAATGGATCATCGCGGCGGCCGAGGCCGGCAAAGACATTCTGTGCGAGAAGCCGCTGGTGGGCAGCCTCGAAGACTATGCCCGCGTCGTCGAGGCCTGCGGGCGGAACGGGGTGAGCCTGATGGAAGCGTTCATGTACCGGTTCCACCCGCAACACCAAAAGGTCCGGGAGTTCATCGACGCCGGCCGTATCGGACAGATTGTCTCGATGCATGCGCGCTTCCACTTTGTGATGGACCGCAGCCCGGGCGAGGTCCGGCTGCAGACGGGACTGGAGGGAGGCGCGGTCAATGATGTGGGATGCTACGCCGTCGACATCATGAACATGGTGATGGGACGCACCCCCGCCACCGTCTACGCCAAGGGGACCAGCCCGGCGGACCCGGTGGAGACCAGCGTCGCCGCGATCCTGGATTACGACGGCGTCATCGGAACCCTGGACTGCGGCTTCGAAGGTCCCCGCGTGAACACGTTCCAGATCATCGGTACAAAGGGGCAGATCACTCTGGACAACGCCTTTGACCCGATTCCGGGGGAGGCGGCCCGCGTGACCGTTTCGCTCCGGGACGGCAGCTCCGAGGTCTTCGATGTCATCGAGGACCCGTTCAAGGTCGAAATTGAACGGTTCAGCGTCTGGGCCCGCAGCGCCGGGCAAGAGGTTGTCCATCAGGAACTGACCGAGCAAAACCTGGCCGTCCGCCTCGCCCTTCATGAATCCCTCGCCGCAGGACTCCCACGGAACGTCGAACCGGTCCACGCCGTGGAACACCACTTACTACAGGAGCAGTAACCATGACTTTCATTAACCATTTCATCAGCGGATCCGAGGTCGCAGGGTCCGGAACCGACACCAAGCCTGTCTACAACCCGGCCACCGGCGCCGTCACCGCAGAGCTGCGGCTGGCCAACCGGGCGGACCTTGAGGCGACCGTCGCGGCCGCCAAGGCCGCCGCCCTTACATGGGGCGATATTTCCCTGGCTAAGCGCACCGCGGTGCTGTTCAAGTTCCGCGAACTGGTCGCCGCCCACGTGGACGAGCTCGCGCAGCTGATCACCGCCGAGCACGGAAAGGTCCTCTCCGACGCGAAGGGCGAGATCGGCCGCGGGCTGGAGGTCATCGAGTTCGCGTGCGGCATCCCGCAGCTGCTCAAAGGGGAATACTCGGACCAGGTCTCCACCGGGATCGACGTGTTCTCCTTCCGGGAGCCGATCGGCGTGGTTGCCGGCATCACCCCATTCAACTTCCCCGTCATGGTGCCGCTGTGGATGGCACCGATGGCCATCGCCACAGGCAACGCTTTCATCCTCAAGCCCTCCCACCGGGTCCCGTCCGCGGCAATGCTGCTGGCTGACCTCTTCAAGCAGGCGGGACTGCCGGACGGCGTGTTCCAGGTCCTGCACGGCGACCGTGAAGTGGTCTCCGGCCTCCTCACCCACCCGGATGTGGACGGCATCTCCTTCGTGGGCTCCACCCCGGTGGCCAGGCACATCAACGAGGTGGCAACGGCGCACGGCAAGCGGGTCCAGGCCCTGGGCGGGGCGAAGAACCACGCCATCGTGCTGCCCGACGCCGACCTCGACAACGCCGCCGACCACCTCGCCGCCGCCGCGTTCGGCTCGGCAGGCCAGCGCTGCATGGCGATCTCAGTCGCGGTCGCCGTCGGAGACGCCGCCGACCTGCTGGTCAAGAAGGTCGAGGAGCGCGCCGTGGCCGTCAAGGTCAAGAACGGCACGGAACCGGACGCCGACATGGGCCCGGTCATCAGTGCGGACTCCAAGAACTTCATCGTCAAGACCATCAGCGAAGCGGAAGCCGCGGGAGCTGCGATGGTAGTGGACGGCCGCGACCTGGTGGTCCCGGGCCATGAGGAAGGTTTCTGGGTTGGTCCCACGGTTATCGACCACGTCAAGACCGAGATGAGCGCCTATACCGAGGAGATCTTCGGACCGGTTCTCGTAGTGGTCCGCGTCGAGGACCTCGACGCCGGGATCGCCCTCATCAACGCCAACCCCTACGGCAACGGCACCGCCATCTTCACCTCCTCCGGCGCCGCAGCCCGAAAGTTCCAGCGCTCCGTGGACGTCGGAATGGTCGGCATCAACGTGCCACTGCCGGTCCCGGTCGCCTACTACTCCTTCGGCGGCTGGAAGGCTTCCCTGTTCGGCGACAAGCACATCTACGGTCCCGAAGGCGTCTCCTTCTACACCCGCGGCAAGGTCATCACCTCCCGCTGGCCCGAAACCCACCACGCCTCCGGCGCTTCGTACAACTTCCCCTCCAACTGAACGTCTCCCGCTACGGGCAGCCCTCACCGAGGCGGCGAAGGACCGGCTGCGCTGATAGTCAACGCAGCCGGTCCCGTCTCGCCAATGGCCAGCGGTGAGGGTCCGGTCCAGCGCGACCGCTAGTCCTTTCGCTGGCTCGCAGAAGGCCAGAGTTAAGGAATGCTCATGCGTTAGCCCGACCTGACATGGCGTCGCCGCGCCTACTGACACGGCACCGCTCTCCCTATAGATTTCTGGGTACCGGCGGCCCGAAGGGGCCTCGCTCAGGAGACGTTGATGAAAGAGGGCCCCTATGAGTCAATCCCACTTTGAAGGATTCCTCACCCAGGCGGTCTTTGAGGAACACGACAACGATGCAGGCCTCAGCCTTGATGAGCTTTACGGGGTTTACACCAGCTGGTGCTTGCTGAACGAAGAGCAACCGCAGGATCCAGCCGCCCTGTGGCAGGCGCTGAAAGCCCACCGAATTCGGCCGGAGCACAACCACCTTGTCATGAAAGGCCCGGCAGCAGCGGACTACATTATTTCCAGCTCACCTGACGAGATCTGACCGGCCAAGTGCCCATGCCGGAGATCCCGACTCGACCAATCATGGAGCCCGTCAACAAGTGCAGGCAACCGGGCCGGCCCACTCCATTGGCGAAACTCCGGTCAAGTTGAGGAAACTGAGCTACGCCCACCACAAGGCGCTCGGACAGCGTCGCGCTGATCCCGTAGTCACGGGCAAAGACGGCTTCCGGAACACCCGCCATCGGGAGTGCTGGACCAGACCGGCCTCCAAGGCGTGTACCCAGAAGAAAGTCAGGACATGTAGCCGACGTTCGTCAGGTTTGGGTGTAGCCCAGCGTGACGATGATTGAACTGCAGTCCTACAAGCTGAGGGTTGGTCGAGGGGTCAGCTTCGGTGTACGGGGGCAACGAGAACCGGGTCGGGGGGTGGCATCGGCTTCGACGGACCGCCGTCGCTGGCCTCAACCATGGACGGCAGTTACACGACCCGGAAGTACATCGGAGGGGCCGGAGTGGCCCAACGATGAGCATTCCGAAGTCCTGTGGTATCGGCACTTGCGACAGCTGCACACCGCCCGGCTAGCTTCGGGCTCTTCGACGCTAGCTGGGGACAATGGAGTGGTTCCACGATGCCCGCGTCGTCAGAAGCCCGAAACCCCAATGGGGCGAGGGGAGCGGCTCGCCGCCAGGTCCAAGGCTGCGCGGATGTCCGATGTTGCCGGGCTCGCCGGGGTATCCCAGCAGACGGTGTTACGGGTTGTCAGGGGGCAACCACGCACCTCGTCGCGGCCCTGGAATGGGCCGAGCCGGACATGAGCAGAGCGACTCAAGAAGTCGGGGTAGGAAGCCGCGCCGAGGTGGGCGCGTGCCGCCGGGTGGACGCGTCGCGTCATGCTGTTTCCTCGATATCGAAGGTGCCTGAAATCGGCGCAATTTATCGCTCTAGCCACTAGGAGGAGTTACCGGAGCCAACGGAAGTCCGGCGCGACCCTTCACACGGTTTTTGTCACCTTTTTGAGTCCCGCGGGGCGGTCTGGGTCCATTCCCCGGCGCAAGGCCAGGCACAACGCCAGTTGCTGGAGAGGGATGATCTCCATCAGAGGCAGCAGCGCCGGATCGAGCGCGGACCCAGCCGCAGCCTGAATTTCAAGGTTTTCCGCATCATCAGTTCCGCGTGGCCCGATGACAATGAGTCGGCCACCAAGAGCGCGGGCCGCCTCGGCAAAGGCGTGAACGGATTCTCGCCCTCCAGGGCTGGATGTGAAGGCAATGACCGGCGTGCCGGGCTCCACTTGTCCGAGGGGTCCGTGGGTCGCGTCGGCGGCGCTCCAGCCCGAGGCGGCTATGGAGTTGGTCTCCATGAGCTTAAGTGCGCCTTCTTTTGCCGTGGACATTGAGTAGCCGCGGCCGACCAGCAGGACCTTGTTAGTGTCCTGGAGCGTCTCTGCAAGCTGCTCGGCCCATGAGGTGGCCCTGTCGATCACCCGGGTTGCGGTTTCGATGGCTCCGTTCGCCCGTGTTTGGATCTCGCTCCAGGAGCCGCCTGCGGCGAGCCTCAGCACGACATACAGTGCGAGCAGTTCGGCGGTGTAGGTCTTGGTGGCTGCCACTGAAAGTTCAGGCCCTGCCATGAGGCTGACATGCACGTCACTCAAGGCTGCGAGTGTGCTGGACTCGTGGTTGGTCAGGGCAATCACGGGGACTCCGCCCCGCTTTGCGGCTTTGACCGTATCGAGGAGGTCCGGTGATTCGCCCGACTGCGACACCGCCAGCATGATGGACGTCGGATACCGCAACTCGGTGCCGAACGCGGTGACCGTGCTGGGGGTCGATAGCAGGGCGGGAATACCGAGGAGGTTGTGTGCCAGGTACTGTCCGTACATTGCGGCATGATCGCTTGACCCGCGCGCGGCGAAGACCAGTAGCTCCGGGTTGACCGTGCGGAACAGTTCGGCAGCCTTGAGGAAGGCGGGCTGTTGCTGACTGATGAGATCCTGCCAGCGTGCTGGCTGTTCGGCGATCTCGGCCCGCATGTGACCCCCTGGCGAGGGCTGCCCTTCGATGGTCATGAGCTCAGTCCCGTAATCATGGCGACGACCTCGTTGTGGGACGTTTCGGCCAGCCTCTTGGTGCCGACCTGGGTTCCGCGGCGGAGTACCGAGACGCGGTCGGCGATGCGGAACACCTGGTCCATGTTGTGGCTGACGATAAGAACAGCAGCACCCCTGGAGCGGAGCTTGAGGATGACTTCCTCGACCTTCGCAGTCTCGGCGACGCCAAGCGCCGCCGTGGGTTCGTCCATGAGCACCAGGCTGCTGGCCCAGTGCGTGGCGCGGCAGATGGCGACGCCCTGCCGCTGCCCGCCGGACAGGTCGCTCAGCGTGGCCTTAGCGGAGGGAATGCGGACGTCCAGGGTGTCCACGAGCTCCTGCGTCTGCCTGGCCATGGCCTTCCTGTCCAGGATGCCCAACGGCCCCTTGGTCAGTTCCCGGCCGAGGAACATGTTCATGTAGACCGGCTGGTCCTCCACGAGGGCGAGGTCCTGGTAAACGACCTCGACGCCCTTGGTCCGTGCGTCGGAGGCGTCCCGGAAGCTGACCCGTTCGCCGTTCAGCCAGATCTCCCCGTCGCTTGGCTGGTACAGCCCGGAGATGATCTTGACCAGGGTTGATTTGCCGGCGCCGTTATCGCCGACCAGGGCCACGATCTCGCCTGCCTTTACTTCCAGGTCAAAGTGCTTGATGGCTACGACGCCGCCGAAGTTTTTGTGTATGCCCTTCAGCCGGAGGGGCGGAGCCGGAGCGGATTCAGGGGTGGCAGCCTCGGCTGCCGAAGATGAGAGTGTCATGATGTGTCCTATCTGTCTGGGGTGTCAGGGTCGGGCCGGGGCGAGCGGTGCGGAGCCGTCGGAGGCCCAGATGCCCTCCACCCGGGGAGTGCCTGTGGAGATGCCGGAGATGGCCGCTGTCAGGGCGCGGGTGACAAACACCTGCGGACGGAATCCGAAGATCACTGTGTCGCCTTCCGCGACCGGGGTGGTGTGGTCCAACGGGATGGTGGCGTAGTAGTCGATGGCCTGTGCTGCGGGCATTTCCACAGGAAGCGCCGGCGCGGCGGAGACGTCCGAGGCGCCGGGAACGACGATCGCGCGCGTGGCGCCTTCACCGAGGACCGGGTCGACGTAGAAGCCTCCGCCGAAGACGTAGGCCCTGTCATTCCACAGATGGGACACTTCCGTGACGTACGCGATGGCAGGTTCTTCGGCCAGATCCGCCACGGCGTGCAGGGGGGTGGTTCCCGTTAGTCCGTGGCCTGGCTCCACCTGGGTGGCTCCGTCGCGGGCGAGCCCCTCCAGTACCGAAATTGATGTCGTTCCGGGCGCGTTCACCGCGAATCCGGTCCGTCCGCTGGCTTCGAGGAGCGCCGCTGCACGGGCGAGGCTGCGTCGGTTCGGGGTTGCCTCTGCCGTCCCTGTCGCCGGGTTGAAGAGGGTGGCCGGGAATGTGGTGATGCCGGCGAAGCACACGCCAGGGAGGGCGTCGACTGCGTCGGCCGCCTGAACGATTCCTTCCAAGGGGAAGCCGCCCTCGTGGCCGGTGTAGAAGCGGTCATCGGGGGCAATTACGCGGAGTAGGACATCCTGGACGCGGCCGCGCTTTAGTGCCGCGGCACCAGCCTCCCGGGCCTTGGTCTCGCTGAAGACCGTCCAGTACAACGGTTCCAGGGACGCGGCCAGATCGGCCTCGTGCCGAGGTATCTGAACGAGGTGGCCAAGGTGCCCCACGCGGAGGCCTCCGGAAGCCGCTGCCACCGCGCACTGCAGGTCAACGCCGACGGCGTGCGTGATGCCTGAGCGCACGAGTGCCTTGGAGACGTCCGGGTTGCGGCCGATCTGCTTGGTCATGGCGAACGGTGTCAGCCCGAGACGGGCCGCTTCCGCGGCGAACGCGACGGCATTGCGTTCAACGGCGTCGAGGTCGATTGCGTAGCAGTTGACGGGCAGCTCGCCGGCTCTGTGCAGGTCGGCAATTGCCGAGAGGAAGCGGGGGTTTCGTCGTCGAAGCAGGTCGAGGAACATCGTGATCCTTCCTCTAGCTCTTCTTGCCGCGGAGGGAGAAGGAGACCGCCACCAGAATGATCAGGCCGCGGACGATCATCTGCTGGGAGACATTGAGTCCGGCGAGGATGAGTCCGTTGTTGATCATGCTCATCAGGAGGCTGCCGATCAGGGCACCGATCACGGTCCCCTTGCCGCCAAACAGGCTGGTGCCGCCCACGATGGCTGCCGCGATAACCGTCATCAGGTCGGTTTCGCCCAGGGTGTAGCGTGCACCGTGCAGGCGGCCGGCGTACAGGAGACCGGCGAGGGCGGCGGCCATGGCGCTGCCGACGAAGACCATCAGCCGGATGCGGTTGACCTTGATGCCGCTAACCCGGGCTGCCGAGGCGCTGTTGCCCACGGCCAGAACGTGGGCGCCATACCGGCGCTGCCGCAGCAGGTGCCAGCCAACAAGCACCGCCAAGGCGGTCCACCACAGCATGATCGGCAACCCTAGAAGATCACCGCCGCCGAAGAGCCAGACGAAGGCGCCGTCGGTCACGGGTACCGATTGCAGGTCGGTCAACTGTCGGGCGAGGCCGGCGATCAGGCCCATCGTGGCCAGAGTCACCAGGAATGAGGGAAGACGCACCATCGTGATGAAGAAGCCGTTAACGAGCCCGACAATGATGCCCACCCCCAGCCCGGCCAGAGCGCCGATCCAAAACTGCCCGGTTCCTTGAAGGACTACGCCGGTTGTCAACGCAGACAGTGCTACGGTCGAGCCGATAGAGAGGTCGATTTCGCCTGTACTCAGCACGAAGACCATTCCGATCGCCATGATCGTGATCGGGGCTGCCTGGATCACGATGTTGAGCAGATTGGTCGTGTTGAGGAAGTACGCCGTCTGTGTGACCGCAAAGAACAGGAACACGAGCGCGAATCCGATGTAGACAACGTAGTTGCTCCAGTTCACCTCCTTGACGTGGGTCAGGAAGTTTGGTTTCGCTAGGGTTGTGGTGCTCACGGTGTGTGTCCTTTCTGAGCAGGTGCGGCCGGTGCGGAGAGCGTGGCGGTAGGGGTGGGCAACCCGGGTTTGGCTGCCGCGAGAGCGAGCCGGACCGCTCCGGCTACTGGTGCGCGGTGGCCGAGCTCGCTTATACGGATATCGAGTGAAGAAGCCCCATGGCGGGCCAGCCAGGTGTGGAGGTGGGGCAACATCTCCTTCCTACTGCCGATGCCGCCGCCGATCACGAAGACTTCCGGGTCGAGGACCGCGTGGACTGCCACGAGGGCCGCAGCGAGCCAGCGGGCTTCGTCGTCGATGGCTGACCGAGCGTCCGCGTCACCGTCCTGCACTTTCGTAAAGATCTCCCGTGCGGAGATTTGGTCCCCTGTGGCCATTTCGTAACGGCGTACCAGAGCGTCGCCTGCAACCGCTTCCTCCAGGGGGCCTCGCACGTGGTTTTCCGGGGTCAGCGGGTCCGTTCCGAAGGGGAGATAGCCGATTTCCCCTGCGGCCCCCCTGGCACCCCGTATCAGCTGGCCGTCCGCCACGATCCCCATGCCGATCCCGGTACCGACGGAGACGAAGACGAAGTCCGAGTGACCCAGTCCGAGGCCATAGTGCAATTCTCCGAGAGCGGCGACGTTGACGTCATTCTCGATGATCACGGGATGCCCGAGCCTTTGCATAAGATCCTGCGCAAAAGGCACGTCCCGCAGTCCTGAGAGGTTGGGAGCCTGATCGAAGTTCTCTCCGGAGCTGTCTGGAACTCCCGCGCCACCAATGCCTGTCGCCGCGACCTGCTCGGTGCCGGCGCCGACAACTGCACACAACTCACTGACGAGGGCGACAATCTGTTCAACAATGCTGGCGCCGCCGGCGTTTGTTGGCACCTTCCGGTCAGCCAGGATGGTCCCGGTTTCGCTGGCGATGCCGGCCCTGATCTTTGTCCCCCCGAGATCAACGCCGACCACGTAGTAGGCCGCATCTGCGACGGCACGGTCCGGGCCAGCGTTCACAGCCCCTCCTGGGCCAGGAGGCGGAGGGGATTGTCCCGCAGCATCAGATCGGCCTGGGCCTTTGTCAGGCCGATTTCGGCCACCATCGGGATGAATACCGCGCCAAGGTAGTTGTAGCCCCACTGTCCGTGGGTTCCGGGGTTGAGGTATACCTCGGCACCGGTCAGATCCTGGGAGAGCAGGATTTGCCCTGCGTAGCCCCGGTCGGCCAGTTCGGCCAAGTTCCGCGCCCTGCTCGCGTCAGAGCGGTAGTAGGCCCGTTTGGAAAATTCACCTTCCGCCGGCTGGGCGGGGCCGGGCTCCAGGACGAAGTCCCAGAACTCCTTGCCGATGGTGTCGAAGGCGATGTTGGCTCCGGTGTCCAGGACCTTGAGCAGGTACCCGAACTCGGGCTGAATGTCCATATGTCCGATGACGACACGGCTGAGATCAGCCCCCTCCTCGTTCAATATCTGAATCTGCTCCAGGGCCATCGTCCCGTGCGTTGTGTGTGTCACCAGCGACACTCCCGTGGCTAGGTGGGCGCGAGCCGCAGCACGCAGGCACTTCTCTTCGTGGGCCGTGATTTCGTTCAGTCCAGTGGCCTGTTCACCCAGGACGCCGGCTTTGATTGACGTGGAACCGATCCCCGTGGTGACGTCCCCGGTGAACCGCTCCGTCATCTCCTCCAGAGACGCCTCGGCAGTCCAGGCCGGGCTGTAAGGTTCCAAATAGACGGAGCTTCCCGCCACGATGTGCACCCCAGACTGCTCGGAGACCCGCTGCAGGAGGTGCAGGTTTTCACCGAGCGCCGTGCGGCCGACGACACTGTAGGGGCTGAGGTCCACCACGGTGTCGAAGCCCAAGTCCTTGAGTCCGCTAAGGGCGCCGACGGCTTGGGACACCTGGTCGTCCACATAGGCGGGGTCCGTTGGCGGGACCACCAGCGTGTGCGGGTCAGCGAGCGTCTCCGGACGTCCACCCGAGAGCCACGGTCCGGGGACCAGAGACGTCAGGTGTTCGTGATGGAGGATTTTTCCAAGTGTGGCCGGGTCAACCGGACCGAGTACGGTCTGCACAAATTGTGCCATGGGAAGTTCCTTTAGAATGTGCCCGTGGGTTGGGCTTTAGAGATGGGGGTCGTGACGCGTCAAAGGGCTGTAATGCCCCTGTTCTGATTCCGGACCCAGCGTCGCCGGGCCCGGAATCAGTGCCCGCTCACTTGCCTGTGACGCTCGACGGTGGTTCGGTGCCGTAATCGTCCTTCCAGCCCTGGGCCAGGTTGTCCTTAGTGATCCCCGTCGGCGTCGTGGCCACGAGCGCAGGTGCCTTCTTCTTCAGCACGCCGTAGGCGGAGGCAGTGGCCAGTCCCTTGCCGATGGAGATGGAACTGTTGCCCACCAAGCCAACCGCGTTGCCGCCGCGGGCCATGTCGGCTGCGAGCGTGGCGTCCAGGTCGTTGGTGACTACCTTGACGTCGGAGCGGCCGGCGTCGCGAAGGGCGGCGAGCACACCTTGGGCGGCAGTTGCCCACGGGACGTAGATGCCCTTCAGATCCGGGTGGCGCGCTATCATCGCCGCCGCGATCTCCTGGGTCTTGGCCTCGTCCGTGAAGCCCTCCTCAGCGACGATCTTCTCGTTCGGGTACAGGTAGGAAGTCCAAGCCTTGAAAGCCTTGTCGCGCTGGTTGGTGAACCAGAAGTCGGCATCGTGGTACATATAGCCGATGTCTCCTTGGCCGCCGAGTGCGTCCCCAAGGATTTTGGCGTTAAGCTTTCCGGCTTCCGTGAGCGATTCGGTCACGATGGAAACGAACTGCTGCCCTGCCTTGTAGTGAGCTGGCGGCGTGGTCATGATGACGAGCTTGATTCCCTTCTCGACTGCCGGCTTGAATGTCGCTTCCGCCGAGACCGGGTCCACTGCGATGGTCACGATAATGTCAGGGTTCAGCGCCAGCACCGTCTGAAGGTTGTTGGCCTGGGTGGCAGCGTCGAAGCCAGCTTGTGTACTCGCTACGACTTTGATCCCCAGATCCCTAAACTGCTCACGCGCGCCCTTTTCGACCGCGGAAACGAACTCCGAGGATGTGTGCCAAACGAATGCTGCGGTGTAATTGCCGCTCTTGACTTTGGCCTTCTCTCCATCGGTCAACGCAAGTTCATCGAGCTTGCCGGGCTTTTCGCCGTTTGGACCAGCGAATTCAAGGCTGGGCTGTGTTGCCGGCGAGGCCGGAGCTCCTGACCCGGATGCTCCGGATGTCCCTGGCCCGGCGCAGCCGGCGAGCGAGAGTGCCAGCGCCATCGCGCCGGCGATAAGCCATCGCGCATTGCGTCGTCCTACGAGCGTGGGTGTTTCCATCGGTTCCCTGACCTTCCTTGAGCTGCTTGTCAAGGGACGATGCCGCCGCACCGTGGGGAGCCCGGGAGAGTCGCCCTTGACGTGTTGCATCCATTTTGATTTCAGGATGCAACCAAAGTCAAGAGCTTTCGGAGAATACGGGCAATATTTGTTTCGAGGACTGTAGAAATGGCGCCGCGTCCGGTATCTTTTACTTCATGCTGAATCTAAAGCTGAGAGGATCTCGATGGTTCAAAGCACGAGGATGATGAATCGTGGCGCGGTGCTCGCAGAGGTCTTCCGACTGGCCCCGGCGAGCAGGAAACAAATCGCTGAAGCCACGGGCATTTCCACCGCAACTGTCACTCGGGCGGTCGACTCCCTGATTGAAGAGGGGCTGCTGCTCGAAGGCTCGGAAATCGTGTCCGAAAACAGAGGTCGCCGAGCCGTGCTTCTGGACGTCGTCGCGGGCCGGTCATATGTCCTAGGGATAGATCTGGGAGCCTCCAACACCCGGATCATTGTCGCGGATCTTCTGGCCAACCCGATCCTGGCGCTAGACGAGCCAACCCCCTCGGACCTGAACGCCCCGGAACTCGCTGAATGGCTGGCGACGGAGGTGCGGTCGGCCGCCGGCAGCAACTGGCCGCTCGTGGGCGCCGTCTGCCTTGGCCTCCCGGGAGCAGTCAACAGGACCAACAGGTCTATCTCCAACGCGCATCACCTGACGCAGGTGGAAGACAGCCGGTTTCTGCAAAGGTTCCAAGCAGCCGTTCAGAAGGTCGTCATGATAGACAACGATGCAAACCTTGCCCTCCTTGGCGAGCAAAGATTCGGGGCCGCGCGGACATCGCCAACTGCAGCCATCCTGACCCTCGGAACCGGGCTCGGTGCAGGGATCGCAATCGAAGGCAAGGTGCTCCAGGGGGAACGGGGCCTTGTAGGAGAATTTGGACAACTCCCCGTGGGTCCGCTCGGGACCAAACTCGAGCACATGCTCACGGGTCCGGGAATACTACGCCGGGCCGCTGAAGCAGGAGTTGAATTGCACAGTCCCGCAGAGCTCTTCGCCGAAAACGACAAGGGCGGGATAGAAACCCTGCGTGCACACTTCGACCATGCTCTCCTCATTGCCCTGACAGCCATCACCGTCTCCTGCGAACCCAACATCATCGTGCTTGGCGGCGGCATCGCCAAATCGCTGACCTCGAGCCTTCACCGATACGAGAGCGCCCTTGAACACAACCTGCGAATGTCCCCGAGACTGCTACCTGCAGCCCTAGGAGACTTTTCCGGTGCTTTGGGGGCAGTCGTAGCCAGTCTTCACGCTGTCTACTCAGATCTCGGAATGCAGCAGGAGTCACTGGCGGACCTGCCCGTCTCGCAAACACTGACTCCTGAAGCTATCAGGCGGGTCCAAGGCGGGCGTTCCGCCCCCCGCCCGTTCCAACCTGAACCAATAATTCGTTAGATGTAGGCGGCTACTCCACGCCCGGCAGGAGCAGACGGGTTAGCTACCGCCCCGAACCGTGTGCCTGGCACGGTTGGCAACAGGCTACCGAGGGCAGGGTTCCCGGCCAACGGTCGCCCATCCACCCTCGCCGCGCGCTCAATACAGCAAAATCGGCAGCAATTCTTTCCCTTATTGAGAGCCGGACCAAACGGCCGATAATCGTGATTTCGTCAGTGCTGGAAAACGCGCTGGCCTTTTGGCTCTCCAGCGCTCTCTGTGGGGCGAGGCTGGGGTCATGCCCTCTCGGGATGTGGCGCCCATGAGAAGTTCAAAGGAGGCCGCAACGGAATGACGTTCGTTGAATCCCAGCCCTTGGCTCACGTCCCGCACAGAAATGCTCGGGCAATCCCGTGCGTCGCGTTCCGGCTGATCACGGAACCATCGGCGGACGGCCGAATGGTGGAGGGCGCGGGGAATTCTCCACGCCTCCCGGACCGCGCACGTCGTTGCCTGATGCTCCAAAACGCTCAAAAAAGAGGGTGTGCACATTGTGCACACCTGGGGCTTCGGATTCGGCTGTACCGGCCTCGGATTGGGGCGGATTGGGGATGTTTTCGGGGGAGCGGCGGATTTTCAAGGGATGGCACCCGGTTCGAGTCCCATCTTGGGCACGTGTTTTCCCTGTTCAGGGGCTTTTTAGCCTCTGACTGGTGCACATGTTGTGTTGTGAAGGGCCCCTTCGGGGGCCTTTCTTATTGGCGGCTGGTGGTGTGGCCGGTTGCCTCCTTGCCTGGTTCTTGTGCTGGAGTGTTTGCTCTTTGGTAGCTGTTCATGGACGTTGTTGGGTTGGCCAACATGATCTGAGAACGTTCGGCGGAAAATTTCTTTTCTGCTCGATGTTGGTTGTTCATCTCGCTCCTCCTTTTCGGTTGTGGTGGACTGTTCTGCTCGTTCATGGTCGGCCTGGGGTAGAACTGCATGTGACCTTCAAAAGTTGCGGAACCATCTGTGGATGGTGTTGCCTGTTTCTGCCTCCACGACTGTTCATGGCAGGGCTTCCGGCTGACTGCATGACTGTCAGGGCTCTATGAGGGATGCCAAGTGGGGCTTCGTTTCCGCAGGCCGAAGCGTTCAGGATTTCGGGGGCCTAAAACCCGGTTGCCGCTGGCAGGCGACTCTGGCTGGCAAAGCATTTCCACGGTGTCATGACACCTGTAACGTGGGGAGCGGAAGGAACAGGAAGGTAGCGAGGGGAAGGCGCCATGTCAGCCGGTACAACGAGCCATACGATCCGTATCGAGGATGACTTGTGGGACCGGGCCCAGGCCAAGGCTGCCAGCGAGGGCACGACCGTTTCCGAACGCGTGCGGGCGGGACTGCGGGAGTACGTGTACGGGCCGGAGGCCCGGCACACCATTGCTGATTCCCTCGTCTACCTCGTTCCGGGTGGGCTTGAAGCTCTCAGAGGGCCGGCGTCGGGAACTGTGCAGCTGCCGGTCCATTTGGACTGGGGACCGGATAACGTCTATGACGTGGCTGATGATGGAAGCTGCGCCGTGCTGTACCAGTTGACGCTGCAGAACTCGGGGTCGGTCGATGAGATGGCCGGGATCATCAATGTCGGCCGGCTGCTGGCTTTGTGGCCCTCGATGCGGCTGCCCGACCCGTGCCGTCACCTCTGGGAGACGGCCTTCCCTCAGCTTCCCCAACACCATGAAAGCGGGGAGCATCCTTCGTGGACGACGCTCAGCGCGCAGCAACCGGGATAGCTTTGTCCGTTCTCGCTGAGGACGGCCTCATCCCTTGCCGGCGGGCACGGACTGGCCGTCAGTTTGGGTGTAGGTCAGCCGTAACCAGCTTGCCGAGCGGGAAGGTGGCGCAGGTTCGCTGGATCGCCCATGGGCTCGGATGCCGACGGGAGACCATGTCGTCTCCCGTCGGCATCCTTTACTGCGACCGTTGGTAGGTACCCAGCTCAGCCAGCGGGATCGTCAGCACGGATGGCCAGTCCATGAAACGCCCCGTGTCCTCGTTGAGTGCTTCAGCTTCGGGTGATTTCCATGATGCCGCTGCGGCTTCCTCGGTTTCGAAGGTGTACTCGGAGTACGCCGCGTAGTCGATTGCGTCCTCGCCGCGGTATCCCTCTTTGAGGATCCGTGTTTGACGGTAGGCCACCAGTCCGGGCAGCTTCTCGGCCAGCGGGCGGTGAACGTCTGTGTAGTGGGCGTAGAACTCTTCCAGGGACAGGCCGGTCTTGGGGCGCGTGAGGAAGGCGAGCGTGTAGTTCACCTGATGCTCCTATACGGGGAATTCGATGCTTGTGAGGAGGTCTTGGAGTGCCAGGACCTGGCGCGGAACGTACTCTGCAACAGTAAGCCCGACCACGTCTGCGGAGCTTTGAAGCGCTGCGATCGTTTTAGTGACGGCATCCCTTGTAAGCCCTTGGGGTTCCATGCCGAGCCCGAAGACGACGTCAGCGCTGTCGATCACATCCACATCGAGGTGAATGGCTAGTTTTGAGCACCCTGTGGTCTTGAACCATGCGAGCAGGCTGTCTGCGCCCTGGTTGAGTACTTGGGGTGCGAATGTTTTTAGTCCCCAATTGTGGACGTTCGGCAGTTCGTCCTCTGCCCAAGCATGCAGACCCGCGAGGGCCACGCGCGACGGGTCGATGGTTGCCGGCAGTGCGTCGAGGACTTCGGGGTCGCCGTGGCCGGTGAGGTGCGAGATGGCCATGGCATGGTAGCCGTCGTAGTCGCTTTCAGGGAGGGTGCAGTCTGGGTGGGCATCGAGCCAGACGACGGCGAGGTCATCGCCGTACTTTGCAGCCAGATGGCTGAATGGCGCCACACTGACCGAGCATTCACCGCCGAGCGTGGTGACCCGTTCGGGGTCGGCCTCCTGGAGGATCCCCAGTGCGGCATGGAGCTGGCTTATGACAACGTTCCTGGCGTAGATGCCCTTCTCTATTTCAGGCTCCGGGGAATCTTCGGTCACGGGGACACTCTCGGTCCTTTGGCCTGGCGCGGGTGGTACGAGCAAGTCCAGGATCCGGGTGCCGAGAGAATAGCCGGTCTGGGCGAGGCTGAGTGGTAGTTCGGGCGCGAGTGCGCTTACGACGTTGGGCGCGGCCCCTTGCCACTGGGGCCATAGAAGACGGAGCGCGCCCCCTGTTGTCGCTTGGTTCTTCATGCTGGGATGTTTCCTTCCATTGGTTCCGCCGGCGCGGGGGTGCTGGCCTGCGGGTGGCCGAGAGTGTTCAGTGGGGCAGCGCGGACGGCCTCGAACTCTGCCGAGAAGTCACGGCCCCGCATGATCAAGAGGTACGAGCCCGACGCTACGGCGAGCCCGACGACGAAGGAGATGTCGGCACCTCCCAAGCTCGTAGCAATGGGACCGGTGTAGATCGCGGTGCTGAGGAACGGGATCATGGCGATGAAGCCGATGGCGTAGCTGATCATGCCGGGCACACCCCATCGCCCGTAGATCCCCCCGTCGGACTTCATGATGTCGGTGATTGAGTACACGCCGCGGCGCACGAGGTAGTAGTCCGTGAGGTTCACGGCCGTCCACGGGATAAGGAAGTAGCCCAGGATGCTCAGGAAGGCACTGAAGACAGGGAGGAAGTCGGCCGGCAGGGAGAGAGTTGCTGTGATGACGACGATGCCGGCGGCGGCCAGGGCGATGGCGCGCACCGCTCCGGTCGACTTCAGTGGCCGGAAGGCTTCGAAGGCGCTGAGGAGTGAGACGCTTCCGCTGTAGAAGGAGAGGGAGCATGTAATCAGGCAGGACATGACGGCCACGGCCATTGATACTGTGCCGAGTCCGAACCCGAATCTGTCTCCCATGTCCCGGATTCCGGAAATGAGGTCGGCTCCTTGCGGATCAGCAAGGGCAAGTGCTGCGCCGAGGGCCTCGAGCCACACTGCGGAGAGCAGGGTACCGCCGAAGACTGCGGCAGAGACGGCACGACCGCTGGTCCGGAACGGAAGGTAACGGGTGTAGTCCGAGACCATCGGCGCGATTGCGATCTGGTATATCGCCGATGCACCGAACTGGGCCAGGAACGCGATCGGCACGAACGCGCTGCTTCCAAGGAGGGCGCCGATCGGGAGGACCGCGGCCGCGGCAACTGTGAGGAGCACGAGGTTTACCAGCGTGATGTAGGAGGCGACCTTTTCCACCCGCAGCAGGAGGCTGTATCCCACAATGGCGAGGACGACCGCGGAAGCGCCGATGACGATGTCGAAGACCGCCGTCTGGTCAACGGTGATGGCGGCAAGTGATGACGAAGCCGTTTGAATAAAGAAGATCGCAAAGCCGAGTTGGACGATGGTTACGGCAGCCAAGGGGAGCACGGCTCCCTTGGAGCCGAACTGGACGCGGGACTGGATCATTTGCGGAAGGCCCATGTGTGGACCTTGGGCCCCGTGGAAGGCCTGAAACAGCGTGCCAAAGATGCTGCCCACAATGACGGCGAGCAGCGTCCAAGTCAGTCCCAGCCCCATTGCTGGTCCGACGGCTCCGGTGAAGAGTGTAATCAGTGTGGCATTGACCATGAACCAGAACTGGACCTGGCTGCGGATGGTCCCGTGCCGTTCCGTTTCGGGTACGTGGTCGAACGAGCGCGATTCGACGATGCTGTCGCGTTGTTCCATGGAATTCTCCCTTGGGTAGGGCGCTAGGCGTGTTAGGGAATCAGAACGCTATAAGTCTTTAGGCCAGTTGAGACGGCAAAATCTGCACGGGGTTCTCGGCAATCTGCGCATTGTGCGGCAGCTCGGACGGGAGAGGATGCGGACCGCGCAGGCTGGGAGACTCGCCCGTAGCCTTTAGGCGGTAAGCGCCCGAAGGAATCTAGAAACAAGGGCGCGCGTAGAATCAACAGGGTGATTGAGTATCGCGCGCAGTCGTCCGACGCGTGGGAGGCCCTCTGTACCGAGCAGTTTCAGCTCTGCACAGTCGATTGGGCTGCCCCGTCTTTTGGGGCGGGAATCAAGGCGACCTCTGTCATCCCCGACCTTTCCCTGCACCTCCTCGCCGCGGGTCCCTTCGGAGTATCGAGAACGCCGATCCAAACGCGCCGGCACGACTCCGACGACCTGATGATCGTCTTCCAGGAAGGAGGAGGGCAGGGCCGGGTTGAGCACAAGGGAGAGCGTTCCCTGCTTGGTCCGGGGGACGCCGTCCTGATTGACACCCGGCTGCCCTACCTGTTCGACTTCACAACTCCGCTGCAGCAGACGGTAGTGAAGGTTCCTCGGGCGACCGCATCCCGCCTTGAGGCTGAGGCAGGTCGGGTGGTACACGCCCACGGGAGCCCAGTCGGCAGGGCACTGAGGGCTGTCCTCTTGGAGCTCGTCGAGCTCGACGGCACCGGATCCCCAGCCGGCGACGCCGGCCTTTCCGACGGTGGGCAGGGAGTAGCCGCCACGTCAATGGCCTCGGCGGCCCTAGATCTTCTGGCGGGCGTTTACGCCGCCGACCCGTCACGCCGGCGGGGGCTCCTCGGCCACGAGGCACTGCTCCGGGCCGCTCAGGATTTCATCCTTGCGCGGTACAGGGATCCGCTGCTCGGACCCGACCGCGTCGCAGCGCATCTGGGCATCTCGCCTCGGCTCCTTGCCAAAATCTTTTCCAATGCCGGAACTTCCCCCGCAACCTTCATCAGGGACACGAGGATGAAGGCCGCGGCGCACCTTCTTCGGGCTCCGGCCCACCGCAGCACGGCGATATTCGACATCGGACTCCGGGTCGGATTCCCCGACCCCACATCTTTCACGAGGGCGTTCAAAAGGGCTTACGGCATGGTCCCGTCCGACTTCCGGGCAGACTCCCCAGCCCCATAGCGCCTAGGCCGAACAGATAGTAAAACTCTTGACTAAATATCTGCCTCCGCCTAGTCTCCTAGAGACAACTCATTGCGGAGCGGGCCCAAGGCGTCCTCCGCCCCAGTCGAATGGAGGACGACATGTCCGAATTGAATGGCAAAGTGGCCATCGTTACAGGAGCAGCCCAAGGTATTGGCCAGGGTATCGCCACGGTCCTCGCCAGGCATGGTGCCGCGGTCGTCGTGAGTGACCTCGACGGCGAACAGGCGAAGCTGACGGCAGAACAGCTTGTTGCGGCCGGCGGAAAAGCAATCGGTGTCCAGCATGACGTCACCGATCTCGAAGCTGCCGAGGGGCTTATCGCCCGGGCTCGCCAGGAATTCGGGCAGTTCGACATCTGGGTGAACAATGCCGGCGTCGCAATGCAAAAGCCCTACGACGAGGTTACCGAGCGTGATTGGGACTTCATCAACAACATCAACGCCAAGTCCACATTCTTTGCCGCGCAGACTGCGGGCAAGGCCCTGGCGGGACAGGGCGATGGCAGGATCATTAACGTGGCTTCCTTTTGCGGCAAGCAGGCAATCGAGGAATACGCCCCCTACAACGCCTCAAAGTTCGCGGCCGTCGCCATCACCCAGACCCTCGCACTCGAGCTGGGACCCTCCGGTGTCACCGTGAACGCCGTCTGCCCCGGCGTGGTGAAGACCCGTCTGTGGGATGGACTGGACCCGGAACAGTGGGCTATGCAGGAGGCCAAGATACCGCTTCGCCGCGGCCAGACTCCCGAGGACATCGGGGAAGCCGTGGCGTTCCTCGCCTCGGACCGCGCCAGGAACATCACGGGCGCGAGCATCCCCGTCACCGGCGGACTTTCGATCTGGTGACAGGAATGAGCACGCTCTTCGAACCCCTTACCGTGAGGGGCATGACCGTCAGCAACCGCATCGCAATGTCGCCGATGCTCATGTACATGGCCGCCGAAGACGGCGTCGCCAGGGATCTGCACCTGGTGCACTACGGCGCACGGATCCTCGGCGGGGTCGGTCTCGTGATGACTGAGGTCACCGCGGTCCTCCCCGAGGGACGCATCAGCACGTCCGACCTCGGGTTGTGGAGTGATGAACACATCCCCGGCCTGGCCCGCATCGTCGACTTCGCGCACGAGCACGGCGCGAAGATGGGCCTTCAGCTGGCCCACGCGGGGCGGAAATCGAAAGCCCAAGAACAGGGCGTCGCTCCCTCCGCCATAGCCTACGAGGGGCTCCCCGTGCCCCGGGAACTAACTGCACCCGAGATCGACGACATTGTGGGCGCCTACGCGGAAGCAGCACGACGCGCTGTCGCCGCGGGCTTTGACTGCCTCGAACTCCACGTCGCCCACGGTTACCTGCTCCACGAATTCCTCTCACCAATCGCCAACGCCCGAACCGATGAGTACGGCGGATCCCTCGAAAACCGTTCACGCATTGTGCTTCGGATCGCATCGGAAATCCGCCGCATCGTTCCGGACTCAATGCCCATCTTCGTCCGCCTCTCGGCCGAAGACGTGGTCGACGGCGGAATAAGCCTTAAGGAATCCAGCTGGCTTGCCTCGCAGCTCATGGCAGAGGGCGTGGACCTCTTCGATGTCTCAACCGGGAACATTGTCCCTGGTTACGAGGCTCCTGTTTACCCGGGCTATCAGGCGAACTACGCGCTCGATCTCAAGAAGGAGCTCGGGGTCATGACCGCCGCAATGGGATCCATCAGCAGCCCCGAGCTGGCAGAATACCTCGTATCCAGCGGGGCCGCGGACCTGGTCTTTGTTGGTCGGGCGCTTCTGCGGGACCCCCACTGGGCGCTGGGCGCTGCGCGACTCGCCGGAGCCGATCCTCATCTGGCTATCCCCACCTATGCCCGTGCGACGGGCCCCTACGAGCGGGGCTTTTGAGCAGAAGCCAACGACCGGCAGGGGCCGGGGGAGTAAGAACAGTTGCTCACCCAGCCCTTTCCGGCGCCCGTAACCGCAACTGCCAGCCGACGCCTGCTGCGCGGGCTGGCAGTTGCTGACACGAGCCACTACGGACATCCCGACACCCGGGACCCAAGGTGTCACTGAAACGGGCAGTCAGGCATAACCTCCTGAATCCGCCTTTGGCCGGTAACACCCCTTCATCCATGGCCGGGCCCGGTACATGTCCCGCCACCGCTTGATCTCTCCGGCCTACCCCTCCGAAGGACCGCAGGGACGGCTAACACCAGCAGGAGCTTTATTTGACTGTGCCCCCGACTCTGAAGTTCGATGACCTTCTCGCGATCAGCGACCTCAAGGCGCGGTACTTCCGTTACGTTGATTCGAAGCGGTGGGACCTTGTCCCGGGCCTTTTCACGGACAACGCGCGGTTCACCGGATACGCGTTCAACGTCGCGGGCACAACAAAGGAATTCGTCGCCGCTCTTTCCGCCTTCCTCGATTCCGCCCGCAGCCATCACAGCGCGACAATGCCACGGTTCCAACCGATCGCTGCCGATGTGGTCCGCGCAGTATGGACCATGAACGACTATGTCACCTGGGAGCCGGACAGCCGCGTTTACAAAAACGTTCGGGTGCCGGGCATGTATGGCATTCGGGGGTACGGCCTTTACCAGGACGAGTACCTGCGGACACCCGCCGGTTGGCGCAGCTCGTTCTCCGGACTTGTCCGTACCCGGATTGATCCTCTGGTGGGGACGCCCGCCCTGGACTGCTACGAATTCCCGACCCCGGATGAGACCTGGCTCAACCCAGGAAACCCTGTCCGGGCATAAATGACCACAGGTGCGCCTGAAAGCAGGGCGCAAGGAACGGAAACCAGATTGCATAAGGCCGTAATCTTCGGAATCACCGGGTACGCGGGTGGCTACATTGCCAAGGAGCTGCTGGACCGGGGATTCGAGGTATCGGGGATTGCCCGCTCAAAGCCCGATTCGCTTGACCCCCGCATCAGGTTCGAAACCGGATCGATCCATGATTTTGATGCTGTAAAGCGCGCGGTTCACGACGTGGACGTCGTTGTACTCGCAACGCGAGCTGGGACGGTCGCCGCCGAAGGGCGCACTTTCGCGCAGGCCCTCGAACGGATCCTCCCACTCGTCGCTGAGTCGGGTGCACGCCTCGGCATCGTCGGGGGAGCGGGAAGCCTCCGCCTCCCGGGGATCGGCGTGAAGCACATGGACCGGCCGGAGTTCAATCAGTCACAGTTGCCGGAAGCCCGGTTGCATGCCGAAGCCCTCGAACTGTTGCAGAACTACGGGGGCAATCTCGACTGGTTCTACATTAGCCCGCCGGCACTGTTTGGCTCGTATGCCCCGGGAGAACGCAAGGGCACGTACCGTCTGGGCGGGGACGAGCTGCTTTTCGACGCGGAAGGCAATTCGTACATATCAGGCCAAGACTATGCGATCGCCTTCGCCGACGAGATCGGGTACCCCGCGCACAGGCGCAGCCGATTCACCGTCGCCTACTGACCACCCTGACCGGGGGCATGAAAGCCCGTGTGCACTCTGGGCCCGAAGGCACACGGCTGGGCCGCTACTCTGCGGCCTTCGGCCACCGCCCGTAAGCGCGCGCTTCGACAGGAGTCAGCCCAAACTCCCGGCGGAACGCCCGACTCAAAGTGGGATAGTGGTCGACGCCCCATCGTGAGGCAATACTGGCAGCGGTCATGCCCGCCAACCCTGGGTTGGTGAGGTCATCGAAAATCCGCTGGAGGCGCGCCTGACGGATATAAGCGCCGGGAGTCACGTTGGAGCCAAAGAGCGTGGCCAGATGCCGGGTCGAAATTTGGTGCGCCCTCGCTACGGCTTCAACGTTAAGACCAGGGTCGCCAAGGTGCCTGTGGATGTACTCCTCGACGAGCCGGCGCTGCGCTTCATGGGAGACGGCACCAACAGAGGGGGGAGAGCCGCCCAGTCGGCCGAGCGCCCCACGCAAGAGGTCGAAGCAAGCCGCCGCAAGGCCCTCCGCCTCTTCGGATGGAACGCCGTTCTCGACGATGTCAGCGGCGAGGGATGAGAGGGTTTTGGTAGCGAGAGAGTTCCCCGGGAGGAGCCGCGTGCGAACCTCAGCGATCTGGGCGCCCGCCGACCGGATCGAAGCCGCTGGAACGAGGAGCACCATCTGGTGCGAACCCTGCGTCATCTTGACTTCGTAAGGTTCGGACGGGTCCGCGATGGCGGCCGAACCGTTTTCGATAAGTACTTCGCGATCGGTCTGCCGCATGATCGCTTTTCCTGTGTGTTGGAAGAGCACGAGGACGTGCTCGGATGGCTCTGCCCTGACAAGCCGTCCGGTCCGCTTGAGGTGGTTCGCCTCTACGTCGACCTTTGAAACGCGCATCCCGCGAGGAAGGTCAACAGTGGCAATGGAGGCCTCAAAGCCGGATTGGGCATGGTTCATTACCAAGGGAAAGTATGACTGGCTGATGCGCCGTTCCCAGTCCTCCACGTTGTGGATTCGGTCGAGCTCCATTGCACAATTCTACCGGTGGTCTCGGGCGGCGGATCTGCGACGAGCGGCTTTCCAATTCCTGAACCGCTCTTGCCATTATCTGCATGAGCCTTTCTCGGGCGCCGGGTTTCTTTCAGACTCAAGGTGTCAGATTATCCGCTCCGGCTTTGGGAAGTTTGGGCCATGCACAACGTCGTCATGAATATCCCCGCTTCGTCAGGGATCGCTGCAGAGCTGGCTGAGGCTGTTTATGCGAGGGTGTTCCCATCGCTCGTCTCATGCCTGCCTTGCCTCCTGGATGCCATGCCCGGTCCGCTGCTGAGTGCCGGCGGTTCAGAGCTCCATGCTTCCTGCAACCTGTGGTTCCCCTCGGAACAGGACTTTGCCATGGCCCTCACTTCAAGAGAGTGGGTAGAGCTCCTTGATGAGACAGCGGATGTGTTCGACTGGGAAGAGGTGGAGTTCGCGTCAGGGAACCTCCCGGCGCCGCGAAGGGAGCCCGTGCTTTCCTGACCCTAGTCCCTGTGGGTCACCCATTCGGACTGCGCTGTCTGCCCGAGCTTGCTGAGGAGCCCGATGAGGGCTTGGAGATCGTCCCTGGTCAAGTTTTGCGCCCACTTCTGTTCTTGGACGTTATTCGCTTGGAGTGCATCTTCGAGTGTGGAGCGTCCGGTTGCGGTTAGGGACAGCAGGATTTTCCGCTTGTCCTGCGCATCGGAAGTCCTCTGGATGAAGCCGAGGTTGTCCAAAGTGTTCACCAGGCTGGAAACTGCTGCCCGGCTCATGCCACTCTGGGCCGCTGCGGCCTTTGACTCTAATTCCCCGCCCACCCAAATGGTGAACAGAAGTCGGAAGGCAGGCCAGCTAAGACCGCGCGGCCTATGAACCGCCGACTCCAGGTCGTAAGTGAGCACATTGGCGACCCGGTGCAGGAGCAGGACAAGATGCATGGCGTCCGCATCCGTAGCCGGGAAGCGCTCCTTTGTCCGCTGGACTGCGATGTCGGTCATCGAGAGCGAGTCGAGGGCTTCCATTCCCGCGATATGTGTCATGGGTGAACCCTAGCACCGCGAGAAGCTTCGCATGACAGGCGTACCGGCGCCGACAGAGCGGCATATCGCCGGCCCCCGATCCGGTGCGCGGCGGACGGTTTGGTGCCCCGCCAGAATCACCAGGGACACGCGCCAGCGGCGGTTCGGGCTCGCAGCCCTGCAACCGCCGCTGCACACTCTCCTTTACTGCCTCGGCGCGCCCGATGGGCTGCAGCCAACAGCTTGTACGTGGAAATCGAATAACGGCGGGGGGCAGGTGGCCCCTCGACGTGAAGGTTCCTCATACTGCGATGGAGGACAAACGAGTACACCGGCGTTGAATGCAGCTAGTAGCCAACCGTGAAACGCCTTTGGTGGTGTATGGGGAGGTCGATCTCATCGACGAACGCCAGCGCATAGTCCGCGCCGGAGATCGTCGATTTACCATCTGAGACGAGGAGCGTGTCCTTTCCCACCCGATAGCGGCCTGTCCTCTCACCCGGGAAGCGGGCGCCGAATTGCGCGGGCGGGCTGAGGTAGAACCAATCGAGGTCGGTTGGCGCCGATTCCAGGGCGTCCAAAACCTTCTTCTGCCCAGCGGCCGAAGGTTTCGCCGCGTCGGGGAACGAAGAATCCTCGGCGAGGGTGTGGTCTCCTTGCGGCATCCTGAGGCTTCCTGCTCCGCCAACCACGGCAAGCCGGCTGCATCCGGTCTCGGCTGCGGCAGACAAGAGGCCGGGCATAGCTGTATGCAGTTCCCCTCCGGCTCCGTCGGCGGTTGACGGGACTGCCACGACAATAATGTCCGCTTCCCGCACGTTCTGCTTGACCAGAGCTTCATCGAAGATTGAACCTTCGACCATCGGCGGAAGCATCTGGTCGGGATTCGCCTGCGGTATACGGCGCGCTACTCCCGTTACCGGGAAGCCACGGTGGGTAAGTTCGCGGCTGATGTGGGCGCCGGCATAGCCGGTAGCGCCGAAGACGAGAACGTTCTGCATGTTATTCGCCTCCACGTGAGGACTCTGCGAGGACGGCCGTCTGGTAGACCGCGCCCCGGTACTGCCTGGTCCAGTAGTCGATCTCTTCACCGAGTTCGTGGGCGGCACGGAGGGCGAAGTGGGGGTCCCGGATCATCTCGCGGCCAAGCATGACCGCTTCCGCGCGCCCGGAGGCCACGATCTCTTCTGCCTGGGCAGGGGTAGTGATGAGTCCGACGGCAGCGACGTCGACCTCGCCGTGGCGGCCTACGTGCTCCGCGAGTGGCACCTGGTACCCGGGCTCAACGGAAATGAAGATGCCGTTGATGATGCCGCCGCTGGAGATGTCGAAGAAGTCTGCACCGGCTTCCCGGCACCATGCGGCGACGGTGGCATTCTGGTGTTCATCCCAGCCGCCCTCAGTCCAGTCGGTGGCTGAGAAGCGCACAAAGAGCGCCATTTCCTCGCCGATGGCCTCCCGGACGGCCGCGATGATGCGGAGGAGAAGACGGGACCGGTTCTCCAAGCTGCCGCCATAGTCGTCCGTGCGCTCGTTGCTAAGGGGCGAGAGGAACTGGTGGATGAGGTATCCGTGGGCGGCGTGGATTTCCACGACGTCAAAGCCGGATTCTCTTGATCGTTGGGCCGCGGCGGCGAAGTCGTCCACGACTTTGTCGATGCCTTCCCAATCCAGTTCCTTCGGAATGTCGAAGCCAGGGTAGGCCAGCGGTGAGGGGGCGACAGTCTCCCATCCGCCCTCTGAGACGGGCTTAGTGGTTCCGCACTTGTCGGTGAAAAGCTTATAGTCGGAGCCTTTTCGACCGGCATGCGAGAGCTGGATGCCGGCCGATGCGCCTTGGGAGTGCAGGAATTTTACGACCCGCGCCCACGCCTGAGCCTGGTCCTCGTTCCATATGCCGGTATCTTCGCTCGTGATCCGGCCTTCAGGGCTCACGGCGGTGGCTTCGGTGAAGACCAGGCCGGCTCCGCCGGCGGCCGTCTGTCCGAGATTCACCAGATGCCAGTCGTGCGGCACACCGTCGTGCTCGTCGACCGAGTACTGGCACATCGGCGATACCCAAATACGATTGCGGATCGTCGTCTTGCGAATGTTCAGCGGCTTGAAAAGATGTGAATTTGGCACGTCTGGTCCCTTTGGAGAATGGGCAGGTCGGAAAAGCGCAACTGCATTATGAAGAGTTCGGTAGACCCGCGGCCCGGCATTAATCCCCCCGGAATGGCGGAATGCGGAGCGGCATGCGCTTCTGTCGAAGATAGCTTTGCCGGCGAGGATAGTCAAGAGTTTTACTTTCGTCAGCGGCGCTTGACCCAGGGGCTCCGGGCCGTGTGGTTCAGTTCGAGGAGGATGCGGATGATCGCGGCCCGGTCCTCGTCCGGCAGTTCCCCCATCCAGCTCGTCTCCCTGGAGTTGTGCTCGCGGAAGACTTCTTCAAATCGGCGGGCGCCCGTGGGGGTGAGCTTCAGAATGACGCTTCGGCCATCGAGCGGGTCGGTCCTCCTGGCAAGCAGGCCGGCCTTTTCCAGTGTCTTGGTAAGGCTGGAAACTGCGGCGCGGCTCATGCCGGAGAGTGCTGCGGCCCGCTTTGACTCCAGATTCCCTGAGATCCAGAGGGTAAACAGGAGCCGGAAGGAAGACCATGACCAGCCGGCAGGGCGGTGGACTGACGATTCGAGGTCGTACACGATGGCGCTCGTGACGCGGTGCAGGAGGAGTACCGCTCGCATCGACTCCAGGTCGGCCGAGGGGAGGCGGCCGCGGGTAACTGCCAGTGCTGCTTCCGGGAAGGACAGGAAGTCCTGATCCGAGACATCCGCGTCGTCGATGGGACAGGTCATCTTGCTTCTCCACTCGGGCGAAAGGGCCAATTCAAGGTCGTTCAAACTTTTACTACCAGATGACTGTGCCTGCTTTTCCGGGCTCGCACAAGACTTGTCGGGCACTTGAAGAGCACCTATTGCACACCCTCCGAGTGCGGTGTACCGTGATTCAGGTAACAAGTAAAAAGTTTTACTAACCAAGGAGTCGACGATGACTACTGAAGTTCAGCAGACCCCTTTCCCCGCTTGGGGAAGGTCAAACAGTTTCCTCAGCTTCGGGGATTCCCAGACACCGCTGACTCAGGCAGGCCTGGTCGACCGCCTGAACATCCTCGATGTACTCGGGCGGTACGCGTGGTCATATGACGAGCGGAACATCGCTGCCCTCGAGAGCAGTTTCAGTGAGGACGCGGTCTGGGAAGGATCGGTCGCCGGAACCTTTGCCATCGAACCAATTCGGGGGCGTCAGGCCATCTCCGACTGGCTGCAGGGACACATGGCCGCGCAGAGCGACCAGCGGCGCCACAACGCTATCAACCACATATTTGTCTCCCAGACCGAGACCGCCGCGGAGGTTCTTAGCTACCTGCTTCTGACATCGGCCAGCGAAGGAACCACCAAGGTCGTCACCTCAGGCTTCTATCGCGTACGCTTCGCCAAGGCAGAGTCCGGGGTCTGGCAGATCGAGTACATGTTCGGCGGATTCGATAACCCGTTCTAAATAACCCGGAACCGACCAGGTCCCGCCTCCCCTGGGGGCCGTGAGCCCACTCCGGCCCCCACCACCCCTTGAAGTACTACCGCCAAGGCATCCCGATCGAGGACGATGCCTGCCCTTAGTGCACCCAAAATCCCCTCTGGAAGGCACCCCATGGCCACCTCGGACACCGACGTCCGTGTCGCGACGAATGCGCTGCGCATAGAGAACCTCTCCAAGACGTTCGCCAGCCAAAAAGCGCTGGACTCCGTATCTTTCTCGGTACAACGCGGGAAGATCACTGCTCTGCTGGGCATGAACGGATCAGGAAAATCCACTCTCATCAAGGTCCTCGCCGGCGTCTACCAGCCCGACGACGGCGCCAGCTTGACGATCGGCGACACGGAGGCCCCACTGCCGATGACGCCCCGGACCGCTCATGAGGCAGGTCTCCGTTTTCTGCACCAGGACGTCGGGCTCGTCGACAGCCTGACGATTGCCGACAACTTCGCTTTTGTCGACCGCTTCCGTTCCCCGGGACTGCTCGGTCCCATCAACCAACGTCGCCAGCATGAGCATGTGGCCGCGACGTTGGCGAAGTTCGGCGTTTCCGTCCACCCCGGGACCCTCGTGGCACAGCTGAACCCGACTCTGCGTACTATGGTCGGTCTGGCACGGGCGTTCCAGGACGAGGAAGAGTCGGGCGTTGCCGCGTTCGCAAAGAACGTCGTTGTCCTCGACGAGCCCACCGCTTCCCTCCCTGTCGAGGAGGTCGACACCATCCTGACCTCCTTGGAGGAGCTCAAGGCCAACGGCGGCACGGTGATCTACGTCAGTCACCGCACCGAGGAAGTGAAACGGATCGCGGACCAGCTCGTGATCCTCAGGGATGGAAAGCTCGTTGCGGATGAGCCGATCGCGGACATGACAGTGGACGACATCGTCTCCCGCGTCGTCGGAAAGAGGCTCGAGAAGACGCGCCTCCCCCGGCAGAGCGAACGCGAAGGAGGCGTCGTCCTCTCGGCCCGCGGCATCAGCGGACCGCGGTTGCGCGAAGTGGACCTCGATGTCCGCTCCGGAGAGATCGTCGGCATTGCCGGCCTCGTCGGGTGCGGGCGCAGCGAACTCGTCCGCATCCTGGCCGGGGCGCAGAAGCCGTTGGTGGGGGAGATGCAGCTCGATGGCAAGCCGTACCGGCCCGACTCTCCAGCCACCGCCATCTCACGCGGGGTTGCATGCGTTCCTCAGGAACGCCGCCGCGAGGGCGCTGTGCTTTCCATGACGGTGAGGGAGAACATCACCCTCGGCCGCCTGAAGGCCTTCGCGAAGAACGGCATGCTCGACGGGCGGAAGGAACGTGAGGGCGCACTGCGGCTGATCGAACAGTTCGCCGTCAAACCCCCTGCTCCCTCCCAGCTCATCGGACTGCTCTCAGGCGGGAACCAGCAAAAGGTCGTTGTCGCCCGCGCCGCCGGCTATGGCGGGACCGCGCTCCTGCTGGACGAACCGAGCCAGGGGGTGGACGCCCTGGCCAAGCAGGAGATCGCCAACATCGTCCGGTCCCTCGCGGCCGACGGCCTGGCCGTGGTTTTGGCCTCGACCGACTTCGAGGAGTTCGTCGGCCTCTGCGACAGGGTCCTCATCCTCGACCGCGGCCGCTTGGTTGCCGAAGCCACGGGACTTGACATCAGTGAAGAGCACCTTGCCCTCCTGTGTGCCCAGCACGGATCTACGAACGGGGCCGCGGCATGAGCGCCTTCACCACATCACGCACGACCACCCACGAGAATCAGCAGAAGGAAACCATGAGCACCACCACCAGCACGCCATCGGAGGTCCAGCGGTCCCCGAAGCCAAAGAGGAGCCTTCCCGATTTCGGCACCATCGCCACCTCCTATGGCGTGATCATCTTCCTGATCGTGATGGTCGCTGTCTTCTCCCTTCTGCTGCCGGACACCTTCCCTACATTCGATAACGCCAAGGCTGTGCTCTCCGACCAGTCGATCCCCGCGATGCTTGCCCTGGCTGCTGTCCTGCCGCTGGCTGCCGGCGAGTTTGACCTGTCGCTTGGTGCCGTCCTGGGTTTCAGCGCGATCACGTCCATTGCTCTTTCTGATGCGGGGGTCCCCTGGCCCGTGGCAGTGTTGGTGTCCCTGCTGGTCGGCGCTGCCGTTGGTGGCGTGAATGCCTTCCTCGTCGTCAAGGTCGGGGTCAACGCGTTCATCGCCACGCTCGCCTCGGCGACGATCCTATCGGGCCTGAACCTCCTGCTCACCAACAGCTCCCTGCTCGTCCTGGACTCGGCCGAGTTCGGAGCCCTCACCACCACAGAGACATTCGGTATCCAAATCGTCCTCGCCTACGCCATCGTGCTGAGCCTTGTGCTCTACTTCGTGATGGAGAAGACCCCGTTCGGCCGCTACCTGCGGGCCACGGGCATGGGCCGAGACGCCGCACGCCTCAGCGGGGTCCGCGTTGACCGCTACCTCGCCACATCCTTCATCGCCGCGGGCGTTCTTGCCGCGCTGGCCGGGGCTCTGCTCGCCTCCCGGGGTGGCACTGCCGCCCCGACACTCGGTCCTGACTTTCTCCTTCCTGCCTACGCCGCCGCCTTCCTCGGGGCGACCACCATCAAGCCCGGATACTTCAACGTCTGGGGCACCGTCATCGGCGTCATCCTTCTCGCCGTCGGCAGCAATGGCCTGACCCTGCTTGGGGTGGCGACCTGGGTCACCAACATCTTCAACGGAGTCGCCCTCATGATCGCCGTATCAGCCTCGGTGCTCGTCGGCAGACGCCGGCGCCGCGCCGCCCGCTAAAACACCATCAACCCACCCCCTTAGTCGAAAGAGACACCATGATCCTCAGCAAGCGCCGCGTTGCCCCCTGGGCTGCAGCCTTCGCCGTGACCGCCCTCGCTCTCACGGGTTGCGGAAGCGCGAAGAGTACATCCGCTTCCGCCGGCAGCCACGACATCACTGCGGCACAGAACGTGGTCAAACAAGCACAGGCCCCCGTCACCAAGTTCGATTTCCCGAAGGATGCCGTCTCCGTCCCCAAGGACAAGCTCGTCATCGGTATTCCCTGCGCCTACGCGGCCGAGGGCTGCAAGCGGGGCGTGGACGCCGTCGCCGAGGCTGCTAAGACTCTCGGCTGGCGGTACCAGATGATCGACCCGGCCGGGGATCCACAGAAAATGCGATCAGCTGTGCGCACCGCCATCCAGCTCCACGCAGACGGAATCGTCCTTGGCGCCGTTCCCGCCAGTGTGGTCAAGGACGACGTTGCGGCAGCCCGGTCGGCGGGAATCAAAGTGGTGAACACATTCGAGCCCGCCCCCGAAGGCTTTGCTGACGCCAACAGCCTCTACGATCACGTCCAGGCCGGACGGGCGAATGCTGCCTACGTGGCCGCGGCGACCAACGGTGCCGGCAAAGTCATCTCCGTCAACGACTCCGAGTTCCAGTCCGACGTCGAGCTCCACCAGGGCTTCACTGACGGGCTCAAGGAGCTCTGCCCCGGCTGCGAGATCGCCAAGGACTTCGATTTCCAGATCGCCAACCTCCAGAGCCAGGTCCCAACCCAGTTCCAGGCCATCCTCCAGGCCAACCCCAAAGCCAACGCTGTCTGGACCGCTTACGACCCTGTAGCCCTGGCAATCGCCCCCGTTATCACCCGCTCCGCCCAGAACGGCAAGCTGACTGTCGTCTCCCACAACGGCGATCCAGAGGCGCTCCAAGCCATTAAGGCCGGCAACCAGCCGTTCAGCGCCAGCGTCGCCTTCAGCGTTGAGTGGCAGTCCTACGCCGCCATGGACCAGATGGTCCGCCTTTTCGACGGTAGCCTCCCGGCGAACCTCAAGACCGTGAACGTCCCCCAGAAACTCGTGAACAAAGACAACGTCACCTCGGTCCCGTGGGACGGGGACATCGACTGGAAGAGCGCCTACACCAAGCTCTGGAAGACCACTAAGTAACCTCCAGCAAGAAAAGGAACAGCAATATGGGACGTCTCAATGGAAAGGTCGCGCTGATCACCGGCGCAGCGGGCGGTCAAGGGGCCGTCGAGGCCGAACTCTTCGCCCGGGAAGGAGCTAAGGTTGTCGTCGCCGACATTAGCGCCGACGGGGTAGCCGCAGTGGTCGACCGGGTAGAACGGGCCGGCGGAGAGGCCCTCGGTATTGAACTGAACGTCACCGACGAAGCAGCTTGGGAATCCGCGATGGACAGCATCCGGACACGCTTTGGGCGCCTCGACATTCAGGTCAACAATGCCGGCATTCTTTCGCTGGAGGGGATCGCGAAGATCGACCGCGGCGAATGGGACAAGGTGATCAGCGTCAACCAGACCAGTGTGATGCTCGGAATGAAGCACGGCACCGCTCTCATGCGCGAGGGCGGCAGCGGCGGCTCGATCATCAATCTGTCCTCGACCTACGCGCACGTCGGCAGCGGAGGCGCCGTGGCCTATCAGGCAAGCAAGGGTGCCGTGTTCATCATGACGAAAACTGCGGCCGTCGAGTTTGCCCCCGACGGGATCCGCGTCAACTCCGTCGCACCAGGCATCATCGAGACACCGATGACCCGTGAAGTGCTCGCCGCAGCGGGCCCCTCACACCCGGACATCACGAGGACGCCCCTGCAGCGCGCGGGCCAGCCCATCGAAGTTGCCCAGACAGTTCTCTTCCTCGCAAGCGATGAGGCCTCCTACATCACAGGCGCTGAGATTCTGGTCGACGGCGGCCGGACCATCACCTGATGGCAGCGACGCAGCCGGTCGCGTGCACCCCGGGATGGGTGCACGCGGCCGGAGTCATCAATTTGCAGCCCGTGGCTCCGGTGCCCAACGAGATAACCGCCATTGCGGACAGGCTCATGGTTCAGGAGACGGCGTCCAGGTACTGTTTGGCCTACGACGAGCGTCGGTTGGACGTCCTCGAAAGCCTCATGACGGAAACAACCACTTTCGCGTACCGCTTCGGTGAAGGGCCCGTGCACAGCCATTCGGGGCGAACGAATGTTTTGGACTGGCTTGCGCATGTGATGCAGTCCCAACCGGATCAAAGACGGCATATAGTTGGCAGCCTTGTGGTGGAGAGCCTCAGCGCAAGGGAAGCCAAAGTACTGGCACACACTGCGATCTACGGGATAACGGATAGCGCACGTCTTGTGACGACCGGGATCTACGTTTTCAACATGGTGAAGCAAAACAGCAGGTGGCTGATCAACGAGGCGATCGATGCCCTCGACCTTCCCTTTTGACCCGTGGCGCAGCGCAAGAGGGACTCTGATTAAGAATCCCAATGATTAAAATGGCAGGGCGGGCCAGTCTGGACTGGCCCGCCCTGCCGTTTATCCTTACAACCAAGACAGACGGCGATTGGGAACCCTACCGAACCCAGCGGGCCTCGTTATTCAGGTACGGATGAAACAATTTCCGAACATAGGTCCCGCGAAGCTGCCTGCAACGGTACAAGGTTCCCCAACAGAGCTGCTGTGCATGAACTGTGTCCGGGGCGGTGATGTCCACGGCGCTTCCCCCTTCGCTTGCCGGGAGCAGCGGAGCAGATGTATCCACCCAGCCGGGACCTTACCTGCTGCTTCCCACGAAACCGTTCGCCTCCATGGCACGGAAGACTCCCACGGTCTGAAAAAATGACGGGCTTGCCGTTGGAAGCCAGGCATCTTCGCCCCGGTCTGTCCTGGAGCCAGCCGAAAACGCTCTTCCGCCCAGCCTGTTCGATGACTTGACCTGGAGACGTATCTCGTCAGCCGGCAACCTCACTTTCGAGGCTGCTGAAAGCGGAGCCGTTCAAGTGATCTGATGGGGCCTGAGAAATTGTCGGCCTTAAACTCAGAGCCGGTCCTAGATATTCGGGTTCAGATCGACTACCCGCCCAGGCCCTTCCTCGCTAGTCGGGGCGAAGACTATAAGAGCCGGTTCGAGCCGCAAAAATCACCGCCGGCAGCTCCGGCACGAGGAAGCAGTCACGGCCTCGAACGTGGAGTACGCCTGGACCAGCGCGCAGTACCCTGAACCGGGAGACAACGTGGGGTGGTATCAGGAACAATGGGCCCCGCAGGGAACACGGCCCGGCCCTTTGCGACGCGATGAAGGTTCCAGGGCCTTACAGGCTCTTACCATCGGCACAATCGGGCAGCAGCCCGATTGTGCCGATGCTCGTTCCTTGGCAACCAGCCATATTCCGCCGCCGGGCTGCAGGCTAGGGGGATTCCCTGTCCGCGGGGACTCTCCAGACAACCGCTCCTTCAGAACGCAAAAACAGTTTGCGCCCTTCTCCCGCTGCTATGTGCAGCCAGAGAATCGAGCCATCCTCTGCGACCACATCAACGCGGCCAGGTACTCCACGCCCGTTTAGAGGGCACATACACACACAGTCTCCTGCCTCCAGCGCTGCCCAGTCCCGAACGTACTCTGCCCCTTGGGGAGGTAGAAACGCCGTTGACTGCTCCTGCACTCTCAATCCTCCCTGGAACTTCAAAAGAGGCCGTCCACGAGCCACGACGGTCGCCCCGTGAACCTACGCGTTGCGCAGCCCCGGCTGGCTTCATTCAGCCTTTGTTGTCCAGGCCACCGCGTCAGGGCTATACCCATAGATGCTGTCACTTGGTGTAGGGGTTGGTGATGCCGATGTATTGGGTGGTGGTGTATTCGGCGATGCCTTCGGTGCCGCCTTCGCGTCCGAGGCCTGATTGTTTGACGCCGCCGAAGGGGGCTGCGGCGTTGGAGATGACGCCGGCGTTGAAGCCGACCATGCCGAATTCGATTTGTTCTGCGACGCGCAGGAGGCGGTTGAAGTCGCGGCTGTAGAGGTAGGAGGCGAGGCCGTACTCGCTGGCGTTGGCGAGCCGGATGGCGTCTTCCTCGGTGGTGAAGGTGGTGACCGGGGCGACGGGGCCGAAGATCTCCTGGCCCAGGATGGCCGCGTCATTGGGGACGTTGGCCAGCACGGTGGGCTGGTAGAAGTATCCGGGCCCGTCGACGGGTGCGCCGCCGGTGACGGCGGTGGCTCCGGCATCCACGGCGGCAGTGACCAGGGCGTGGACGTCGTCGCGGGCGCCGGCGTCGATCAGGGGACCGACATTCGTGGCCGGTTCGGTGCCGCGGCCGGTGGTCAGGGCCCCCATGGCGGCGGCGAACTTGGCGGTGAACTCCTGCGCCACGGATTCGTGGACGAGGAAGCGGTTGGCGGCGGTGCAGGCTTCGCCCATGTTCCGCATTTTGGCGGCCATGGCCCCTTCGACGGCGGCGTCGAGGTCGGCGTCCTCGAACACGATGAACGGCGCGTTGCCGCCCAGCTCCATGGACGTGCGGAGCACGTTTTGGGCGGCGTCGGCCATGAGGCGTTTGCCGACCGGGGTGGAGCCGGTGAAGGAGACCTTCCGCAGCCGCGGGTCGGCCAGCAGCGGCCCGGATATACCAGAGGCGGAGGAGGAGGCTACGACGTTGAGGACACCGGCGGGCAGGCCGGCGTCGAGCATGGTCTGGGCGAAGTACTGGGCCGTGAGCGGGGTGAGTTTGGCGGGTTTGAGGACCATGGTGCAGCCGGCGGCGACGGCGGGTGCGACCTTGCGGGTGGCCATGGCGAGCGGGAAGTTCCAGGGTGTGATGAGCAGGCAGGGGCCTACGGGTTTGTGCTGGACGAGGATCTTGTTTTTGCCCTCGGGGGTGGTGAGGTAGCGGCCGTAGTCGCGGACGGTCTCTTCGGAGAACCAGCGCAGGAACTCGGCCCCGTAGGTGACTTCGCCGCGGGCTTCGGCCAGGGGCTTGCCCATTTCCAGGGTCATCAGCAGCGCGAAGTCCTCGGCGCGTTCGGTGACCAGGTCGAAGGCGCGGCGCAGGATCTCCGCCCGCACCCGGGGCGCGGTTCGGGCCCAAGGCGCCTGGGCGGCGTCGGCCGCGTCGAGTGCGGCGATCGCGTCGTCGCTGCTGGCTGAGGCGACGGTGGCGAGCAGCTCCCCGGTGGCGGGGTCGTGCACGTCAAACGTGCCGCCGTCGGACGCGCCCCGCCACTGCCCGCCGATCAACAAACCAGTGGGCACGGAGGCGAGGAGATCGGCTTCACGGTCGGAGGTGATGGCGGCGGACGTCAGTGGAGAAGTGGTCATGGGTGTCTCCTGAGAAAGGTGTGAGGCCGGTGGTTGGGTCTGTCGTGGAAGAGGTCGGCGGGCCCAACCACCGGGGTTAGTAGCTGGCCGGGGTGTCCCCGTCAGGTGGCTTGATGTATTCGGCGGCGAGGGCTTCGGAGCCGCGGGCGAGGAGGGCGACGTCAGCGCCCACCAGGATAAAGGCGGCGCCGTTGGCCAAGTAGTGCTGTGCGGTGTCCGGGTTGAAGGCGTTCACGCCGGCGGGTTTGCCGGCCGCCTTGGCGGCGGCGAGGCAGTGTTCGACGGCGGCGCGCACCTCGGGGTGTTCCTGCTGTCCCAGCAGCCCCATGGAAGCGGCGAGGTCGGAGGGCCCGACGAAGATGGCGTCCACGCCGTCGACCTTCAGGATGTCCTCCACCGCCTCGACGGCAGCCGTCGACTCGATCTGGACGGTGACGCTCACGGTCTCGGAGGCCCGGGTGAGGTAGTCCGGGACGCGGTTCCAGCGGGCTGCGCGGGCCAGCGCGGAGCCGACCCCGCGCACGCCGTGGGGCGGGTAGCGGGTGGCGGCCACCGCGGCTTCGGCCTCGGCGACGGAGTTAACCATCGGGACCAGCAGGTTCTGCACGCCGAGGTCCAGGTACTGCTTGATCACTACGGTGTCGTTGACCGGCGGCCGCACCAAAACGTGGACCGGGTAGCCGTGGATGGCCTGGAGCTGGGCGAGGATGGATTCGAGCCCGTTGGGGCTGTGTTCGGCGTCGACCAGGAGCCAGTCCAGGCCGGACCCGGCGCACAGTTCGGCGATCAGCGGGCTGCCGGAGCAGACCCACATCCCGGCCAGCGGCCGGCCTGCTTCACCTTTTTGGCCCTCCAGCGCGGACCGGAACGTGTCTTCTATTCGAAGCGGCATGTCACCGTCCCCAGGGGGCCGTAGTCGGCGTGGACGGTGTCGCCCTTGTACACCCAGAGCGGGCGGGTGAAGGACCCGGCGAGGATGATGTCGCCGGCCTTCATGCTGTCCCCGTGCGCGGCGATCTTGTTGGCGAGCCAGTGCACGCCGTTGGCGGGGTGGTCCAGGACGCCTGCGGCCACGCCGGTTTCCTCCACGGTCTGGTTCTTGTACAGGATCGCGGAGACCCAGCGCAGGTCGACACCGTCCGGTTTCACCGGGCGGCCGCCGAGCACCATGGCGCCCATGGCGGCGTTGTCGGAGATGGTGTCCACGATGGTCCGGCCCTCCATCTCGATCCTGGAGTCGAGGATCTCGAGGGCCGGGACCACGTAGTCGGTGGCGTTGAGGACATCGAAGATGGTGCAGCCGGGTCCCTTGAGCCCGTCCTTCAGCACGAAGGCGAGCTCCACCTCCACCCGCGGGCGGGTGTAGCGGTCCCATTCCACCGAGCACCCCGTTTCGAGCACCATGTCGTCGAAGATGGCGCCGTAGTCGGGTTCGGTGATGCCGGTGGCGTCCTGCATGGCTTTGGACGTGAGGCCGATCTTGCGCCCCACCAGGGTCCGGCCGGCCTCTTCGTTCCGCTGCCGCCACAGCTGCTGCACCGCGTAGGAGTCCTCCACCGTCATGCCCGGGTAGCGGGCAGTCAGCCGGGGCACAGGGGTGCGGGAACGGTTGGCCTCTACCAGCTCATCGGCGATGGCCTCGATTGTCTTCGAATCAAGCAATTATCGGCTCCTCAAAGGGCAGGACTAGTGGTTTGTAATGAGGGTGGCCGGCCCCGCTGTTGCGGCACGGGACCGGCCACCCAGTCGGGCTAGACCTGGGCGCCGAGCTTGAAGCCTTCGGCCGCGCCTGCTTCGTCGGCCCGGGTGTAGGAGAAGCCGTCGGCACCCACGGTGACGGTCATTTCGGAGGCGTCGGTGCGTTCGATGACCGGCTGCGGGTTGCCGTCCAGGTCCAGGACCAGGGAGGCCTCGGTGTACCAGGACGGGACGACGGGGTTGCCCCACCAGTCGCGGCGCTGGTTGTCGTGGACGTCCCAGGTGACGGTGGGGTTGTCCGGGTCGCCGGTGTAGTAGTCCTGGGTGTAGATCTCGATGCGGTGGCCGTCCGGGTCCAGGATGTAGAGGTAGAACGCGTTGGAGACGCCGTGCCGGCCGGGGCCGCGTTCGATCCGGTCGCTGATGCGCAGGGCGCCCATCTTGTCGCAGATCTGGATGATGTTGTGCTTCTCGTGGGTGGCGAAGGCGACGTGGTGCATGCGCGGTCCGTTGCCGCCGGTGAGGGCGGTGTCGTGGACCGTCTGCTTGCGGTGCATCCAGGCGGCGTAGGTGACGCCGTCTGAGTCCTTGATGTCCTCGGAGACGCGGAAGCCGAGGTCCTCCAGGTACTTGCGACCCTTGGGGACGTCCGGGGTGACCTGGTTGAAGTGGTCCAGGCGGACCAGTTCGCCGGCGGAGTAGAGGTCGTAGCGCTGGGTGAGGCGCTCGACGTGCTCGGTCTCGTAGAAGAACTCGTAGGGGAAGCCGAGCGGGTCCTCGACGCGGACGGAGTCGCCGATGCCCTTGGTGAAGCCTTCCTTGCGGCGCTCGGTGCGGCAGCCGAGTTCGCGGTAGTAGGCCTCGGCGGCGTCCACCTCGGCGGGGGACTTTACCCGGTAGGCGAAGGCTGCGACGGCGGCGATGGGTCCCTGGCGGAGGACCAGGTTGTGGTGGATGAACTCCTCCAGGGAGCGCAGGTAGATGGTGGTCTTGTCCTCTTCGGTGACGTGCAGGCCGAGGACGTCGACGTAGAACTCACGCGACTTGGCGAGGTCGGTGACCACGATTTCCATGTAGGCGCAGCGGACGATGTCCGGTGCCGGGGCGGTGGGGGTGGGAACGAAGTTGGTCATGATGGTCTCTCTTCTTCGAAAGGTTGGGGAAGGATTTAGCTGTCGCTGGTTTCGGCTGCGTCTTCGACGTTGCCGAACTTGGGGGAGTGGGCTTCGTTGAGGGTGATCTGCACGGACTGCTGGGTGGTGTAGAAGTCGACGGAGCGGTAGCCGCCCTCACGGCCCAGGCCGGAGGCCTTGACGCCACCGAACGGGGTACGCAGATCGCGGACGTTGTTGGAGTTCAGCCACACCATCCCGGACTCGATGCCGTGCGCGAAGTTGTGGGCGCGCTTCAGGTTCGAGGTCCACACGTAGGCAGCGAGGCCGTACTTCGTGTTGTTAGCGAGCTCGAGGGCTTCTTCGTCTGTATCGAAGGGGGTGATGGCGACGACGGGACCGAAGATCTCTTCCTGGAAGATCCGGGCGTCAGGGGCGACGTCGGCGAACACGGTGGGGGCGACGTAGTTGCCGGTAGGGAAGCCTTCAGCACGCCCACCGCCTGCGAGGAGACGGCCCTCGGTCTTGCCGATCTCGATGTAGCTCATGACTTTGTCGAAGTGGTTCGCGTGGACGAGGGATCCGACCTCGGTCTTGGGATCGCTCGGGTGACCGACCACGATGTTCTTTGCGCGCTGAGCGAAGCGGGCTACGAAGTCGTCGTAAATGTCGCGCTGGACGAGGACGCGGCTACCGGCGGTGCAGCGTTCCCCGTTCAGGCTGAATACACCGAAAACGGTGGCGTCAAGCGCGGCCACAATGTCAGCATCGGCGAAAACTACAGCCGGGCTCTTGCCACCGAGCTCGAGCGAGAGGCTCTTGAACTGCGGGGCTGCTGCCGTCGAGATGGTGGCACCGGTCGAGCTGTCGCCCGTGAAGGAAACGATCGGGACATCCGGGTGCTTGACGAGGTAGTCGCCCGCGACGCCGCCGGACCCGAAGACCAGGTTGAAGACCCCGTCGGGCAGGCCGGCTTCGCGGAAGATTTCGGGCCACAGCACGGCGGAGAGCGGGGTGTAGCTGGCAGGCTTCATGACGACGGTGTTGCCGGTCGCGATTGCCGGAGCGAGTTTCCAGGACTCCTGCATGAACGGGACGTTCCACGGCGTGATGAGGGCGGCGACGCCGATCGGCTTGCGGTTCACGTAGTTGATCTGCCGGCCAGGCACCTTGAAGGCGTTGTCCTCCTGCCCGACGATGAGGTCGGCGAAGAAGCGGAAGTTCTCCGCGGCGCGTCGGGCCTGGCCCTTGGCCTGGGTGATGGGCAGGCCTGAGTCGAAGCTCTCGAGGAGCGCCAGGTCGTCGTCGCGCGACTCGACGATGTCGGCGATCTTGTGCAGCACGCGGGAGCGTTCGCGGGGCAGCATCTTCGACCAGGGGCCTTCCTTGAAGGCCCGCTTGGCGGCGGCGACAGCGAGGTCGACGTCTTCCGGCTGGGCAGAGGCAACCGTGGCGTAGTTCTCGTTGGAGACCGGCTCCTGCACGTCGAACGTCTTGCCGGAGGCCGAATCAACGAACTGGCCGTCGATGAAGTGCTGCAGATGCGTGGGCAGGTTTTCCGGGATGTGATGTTTGATGGTTTCTACCGAGGTCGTCATCGTTGAGGTCCTAACTGTTGTCTGGGTGCTAATTGGATTGGGCAAGGTAGGCGTCCAGGGTGGCGGACCGGTGCAGCCTGGCGGCTGCTTCTATCTGCTCCGTGCCGGCGCCGTTTTCGACGAGCTGCAGGAGCGCCTCGTGTTCCTTCACGGATTCGCGGGCCCGGCCGGGGACGAAGCGGAAGGTTGAGGACCGCAGGGATGCGAGCCGGTTCCAGCCGCGGTGGACGAGGTCCAGGATGTGCGGGTTGGGGCAGTGTTCGAAGAGGACGCTGTGGAAGTCCTGGTTGAGCTGGGTGAACCGGACCGGATCGAAGTGCTGCAGGCATTCGCGCATGTCCTCGTTCACGGCGCGTGCCCGGGCGATGTCCGCCGCACCGATCAGCGGTGCCGACAGCGCCGTGGCCGCACCCTCCACAATGCTCAGGGTCTGCATTGTGTAGAGGTACTCGGTGGGGTCGATTCCGGAGACGGTGGCGCCGACGTTGCGTTCGAACTTCACCAGGCCCTCGGCTTCGAGCCGGCGGATCGCTTCGCGGACCGGGACCACGCTGAAGCCGAGGTCTTTGGCGATGGCGGCCAGGACCAGCCGGTAGCCGGGGGTGTAGGTGCCTTCCACGATCCGTGCCTTGATGGCCTGGTAGGCCTGCTCGGACTTGCTGCCGGCGGTGCCTTCAGAAATGCTCGTTGAGGCTGTTGCCGTTTCAGTCATTGGCTTTGCCTGCTTCCCATTCCTCGTACTTGGCGCGCCAGGCAGCGTTGAGCGGGTAGAGCCCGTCCACGCTGTGGCCCTGCTCCACCATTTCGGCGATGAAGACCTCTTCGCGTTCCTGGGCGATGGAGTCGTTGGCGACTTCCTCGGCGATGGCCGGCGGGATTACCAGGATGCCGTCGGCATCGGCCACGATGATGTCGCCGGGCTGCACGGTGGTGCCGCCGCAGGCGATGGTGATGTCCGTGTCCCACGGGATGTGGCGGCGGCCCAGTACGGCGGGGTGCGGGTTGGAGTAGTAGGTGGGCAGCTCCAGAGCGGCCACGGCGGAGAAGTCGCGGACTCCGCCGTCGGTGATGATGGCTGCGGCGCCGCGGACCTGTGCGCGGAGGGCCAGGATGTCGCCGATGGTTCCGGTGCCCTTTTCGCCGCGGGCTTCCATGACGAGGATTTCGCCTTCATTGACGGAGTCGATGGCGCGTTTCTGGGCGTTGAAGCCGCCGCCGTGGGTCTTGAAGAGGTCCTCGCGGTTGGGCACGTAGCGCAGGGTCCGCGCCAGGCCCACCACCTTGCGGTCCGGGCGGGTGGCGGTGAGACCGTCGATGCTGACGTTGTTCAGGCCGCGTTTGCGCAGCTGGGAGGACAGGGTGGCGGTGCAGACGCTCTCCAGTTTCGCCTTCAGTTCGGGGGAGAGGGCAGGCCTGACGGCGGCGCTTGCGTCGGCGGCCGGAAGGCCGGCGGCCTCCCTGGAGCCGTACGCCTCTTCCCGCTGCAGGTCATCGGCCTTGGGCTGCGCACCAAAGTCAGCGAACGCCGTCGTGCCTTCCTTAACTGTGGTGGTGAGGCGGCCGGTGCTCAGCGCCCCGTCAGCGGTGCTGACTTCGACCTCCAGGACGTCGCCGGGAAGGGTGACGGAGGCGCCGGCCGGCGTGCCGGTGAGGATGATGTCCCCCTCTTCGAGGGTGAGCAGCTGGGAGAGGTCCGCGACGAGCCGGGCGAACGGGAAGAGCAGGCCTTCGGTGGTGTCGTCCTGGACCAGTTCTCCGTTGTGCCAGGTGCGGATGCGCAGTTTGGCGGGGTCGACGGCGTCTGCCGGGATCAGTGCCGGGCCCACGGGGGTGAAGCCGTCGCCGCCCTTGGACCGGAGGTTGGAGCCTTTGTCCGCGTAGCGGAGGTCGTACACGCCGAGGTCGTTGCTGGCCGTGACGGCGGCGACGTGGTTCCAGGCGTCCTCGACGGCGACGCGGCGGGCGGCCTTGCCGATGATGATGGCGATCTCGCCCTCGTAGCCGAGGAGTTCGCAGCCGGCCGGGCGTTCGACGGCGGTGCCGGTCAGGGAGAGCGACGACGACGGCTTGAGGAAGTAGGAGGGCTGCGCCGGGGTCCGGCCGCGCTGTGCTGCGCGGCTGGGGTAGTTGATGTGCACCGCGATCACCTTGCGCGCTGCTGCAATGGTGTCGTCGTTGACCTGCTCCAAAGCGTTCTCCTCATCAGGTACGAAATCGTATACGAAACTATGGAGGCTGCTCTCCCTCTTCGTCAAGGGGCATACTGCGGCGAACCTTCATGCTTGTTGGACTCCCCACACAATAGTACAATGTTTTACTAAATCCAACGATCCGTTCGGATAGAGAAGTATAAATTCGCATATGGAACAACTAGTCCTATGTGCACATGCCCACAGTGAAGTGAGGAAAGCCCGTGCAGTTCCACCACCACGGTTACGTTTCCGGTGACCCGCGCATCCAGCCGGCCGCCGGCGTCGGCATCAACCGCCCCGAAGAGCTGCCCGACGAGGTTGACGTGCTCATCGTGGGCTCCGGCCCCGCGGGCATGCTCGCAGCAGCCCAGCTCTCGCAGTTCCCGGACATCACCACACGCATCGTGGAGCGCCGCGGCGGACGCCTCGCCATCGGCCAGGCCGACGGCATCCAGGCCCGCAGCGTTGAGACGTTCCAGGCGTTCGGCTTCGCCGAGGAGATCACCGCCGAGGCCTACCGGATCACCGAAATGGCGTTCTGGAAGCCGAGCCCCGAGAACCCAAAGCACATCTACCGTGCCGCCCGCGCGGTCGACGACGAGATGGGCATCAGCGAATTCCCGCACCTGATCGTCAACCAGGCCCGCGTGCTGGACTACTTCGCCCGGGTCATGGCCTTTTCCCCGACCCGGATGACCCCCGACTACGGCTACGAGTTCCGCAGCCTCGACGTCACGGAGGCGGGGGAGTACCCGGTCGCCGTCACGCTGGTCCACACCACCGGTGAGCTGGCAGGCCAGGAGCGTCCTGTGCGCGCCAAGTATGTGGTGGGTGCCGACGGCGCCCGCAGCAAGGTCCGCGAGGCGATCGGCTGCACGCTCGCCGGCGACCAGGCCAACCACGCCTGGGGCGTCATGGATGTCCTGGCATCCACCGACTTCCCGGACATCCGCACCAAGTGCGCGATCCAGTCCCACGACGGCGGCAGCATCCTGCTGATTCCGCGCGAGGGCGGCCACCTGTTCCGCATGTACGTCGACCTCGGCGTCGTGCCGGAGAACGACAACGGCGCCGTCCGCAAGACCACCATCGAGCAGATCATCGCCCACGCGAACCAGATCCTGCAGCCGTACACCCTCGACGTCCGCAACGTCGCCTGGCACAGCGTGTACGAGGTGGGCCACCGTCTCACCGACAGGTTCGACGATGTCCTGCCCGCCGAACGGGACACCCGCACGCCGCGCGTGTTCATCACCGGCGACGCCTGCCACACGCACAGCGCCAAGGCCGGCCAGGGCATGAACGTGTCCATGCAGGACGGCTTCAACATCGGCTGGAAGCTCGGCCACGTGCTCGAGGGCCGCAGCCCGGAGTCGCTGCTCGCCACCTACTCCGCCGAGCGCCAGGTCGTCGCGAAGAATCTCATCGACTTCGACAAGGAATGGTCCACCCTGATGGCCAAGAAGCCCGAGGAGTTCGACGACCCCTCGGAGCTGGAGGACTTCTACGTGCGCACCGCCGAATTCCCGGCCGGCTTCATGACCGAGTACGCGCCGTCGATGATCGTCGCGGAGGCCAAGCACGCCGGCCTGGCCACGGGTTTCCCGACCGGCAAGCGCTTCAAGTCCGCTCCCGTGCAGCGCGTCTGTGACACCAACCCGCTGCAACTGGGCCACCAGGCAACTGCCGACGGGCGCTGGCGGATCTACGTGTTCGCCGACGCCGCCGAGGCCGGCGCCGCGTCGCCGACCACCGAGTTCGCCCAGTGGCTGGCGACCTCGCCGGAGTCCCCGCTCGCCGCCACCCCGGAGGGTGCCGACGCCGACGCCTGGTTCGACGTGAAGGTCATCTACCAGCAGGACCACCGGGGCATCGACATCAACGAGGTTCCGGCCGTGTTCAAGCCGGAGGTCGGGCCGTTCAAGCTCACTAACCTCGAGAAGGTCTACGGCGCGGACCCGAAGGCCGACATCTTCGACCTGCGCGGCCTGGACCGCGGCGGCGTCGTGGTGGTGGTCCGGCCGGACCAGTACGTGGCGAACGTCCTGCCGCTGACCGCGACGTCGGAACTCGGCGCGTTCTTCGCCTCTCTCCTGAACGGAGCACCAGCAACGGCTTTGTCCCTGACCTAGAAAACTATCTGGATGGCGCGCCTGCTGGCAGCGGGAAAGAAATGGGCGCCGTGGAACTACGAGAATCCAACAGGGCTGCACTCTGCTGCAGCCCTGTTGGACAGATAGTGCCCCGAGTCCTGTTTCCCGCCGCCAATCGCCCAGGAGGAGGAGTTACAAAATGCGGCGTGTAGTTGTATTTGGAGTCAGCAGTTACGCCGGAGGCCACATCGCCCGTGAGCTGTTGGACCGCGGCAGCTCAGTTATTGGCGTAGCCAGCACACGTTCTGCAGCCTGTCTAGCATGTGGCCCGGGTGGCCCCGGTAAGCGAGTCCCACTGACGGTTCGCCAACTCCCTGGCAGGATGCACCACATCGTTTGGCAATTCGCCAACGAGGCTGGCAAACCACAACAGGTGAGCCATTCTCCCGTCTAGTGACGGCTCGGACCGAACGCCGATAATGGAGATTCCGTAAAGCTGCTCCGTGGGCTTTGGCTACCTTTATTGTTCGGTCGGTGGTGAGGCCCGTTTAACGAGGTGCTCCATGGAGGTCTGCCATCCGAGGATTTCGCGTGGTGGCCGGTTGAGTTCGGTGGCGACAACACTGAGGTGTTCGCGCTATGAACGCGGAGGTCTGTCCTTTAGGAAAGTACTGGCGGAGCATGCCATTAGTGTTCTCGTTTGATCCGCCTTGCCACCGGCTTGCGGGGTCGCAGAAGTACACGAAGGTCCCACGCGTGAATTCGCGGTACACCGGCCCTGCATCCTCCAGCACGTTGAGGGCGTGCCGCGCTCTCATGCGGCCAATGCCGAATTCCAGGCAAAGCTCACGTTCCGGCGGCAGCGGGGACTGAAGCATGAGATCACCGGAATTGATGTAGATTCGCCAACACTCAAGACCGCCCGGCTTCGGTGTTGAGGCCGGTCTTAACCAGTCCAAAGGGCCGCTTTGGATGCGTCGGATCAGAACGGGACCTGACCGAAGAGCAGCGCTTTTGACAACAAGCGTTCGGCGCCAGGCCGCCTGGACACATGTCGGGGAAGCTGTGCTCGATTCCCCGACCGTCCGCGCTCCGTGGTGCGGTATAGCCGGTGGGATGTACCGCATCAATGCCAGCGGCGACTCCCCAAGACCGTCACAGCGGCGGTGATGGCGATGCCGAGGCCGATCGGGACGCTGAGATGGATCCGGAGCAGGAGTACTCCGATGGCGGCCCCTGCGAACATAGCGAGGACAGCGCCCAGCCGTCGGTTGAGTAACCGGGGCCGTTGCTTGCCCACAAGTGACTCTCCGGCGAGGGAAGTCATCGTGGAAGTAATGACCACTGTGGTCATGTCCCGTACGCCCAAATGCCGCGCAATCAGGGCCTGGGAGCCCATGTGCATGGCGATAACGGCGGCAACAATGACACCCATGGACTGCCGACCGATGTCTTCCACGATGAGAGAGATGGCGGCGGTTCCCGTCAACGCCATACAACCCGCTGTGAGAAGGAGCGTGACCCTTCGGTTCCAGCCTTTCGGGCTTGACTGGAGCGTAAATCCGGCAACCGCCGCGCCGAGGAGAAAGGCGCCAAGTGCTACCAGTGGGCCCAAAGTTGGCAGGTTCGCCGCCCCGGCCAACGCCATCGCAAGAATCACCACGTTGCCGGTCATGTTTCCGGTGAAGATGTGATCAAGTCCAAGGTAGCCGACCGCGTCAACCACACCTGTAACGAGCGTGAGGGCCATCATGAGCATCAGTCGGAACTTTTCCAGAGACGACGCATTATCTTGCGGGGTAGAGGCGGTTTTAGTACCTGAGCTGGCTACGGCTGATGTCATGGTTTAAGGGATCCTTCATCGTGAGGGGTGATCTCTGTGACCACCCCTCGGACATGCTTGTTGGTGGGTTTACATGGACTGGCTGGCAACTACGGCGATGCCGTCGCTCCGGGGATCTGCGCCGACGGCTAGGGCGCCATCGTAGCGTCGCCCTGCAATCATGGAATGACCGACAAGGTCGTCCCGGCCCTTGCCGTTCAGGATCGTGAACGTTGTCTCGCCCAACGGGACGAGGGTGTCATCGTCAAATCGGGCCCTCGGCAAGGATGTGGTCGTTGGCCGTCTGTGCGTCCTTGCCGCCAACCACGAAGCGCGGACGACGGCGGGAGTTGTGCTCCCGCCGTCGTGAGCCGTTCGGCTTGCTGCCTGGCATTGTTGGCGCGGCGCTCAGCCTTCAAGCTTGGATTCTTCGCCCAGCCGGTGCCATGAACGGTTGTGGTAGACCAGAGCGTCGCCAGGTTCGCCCGCTTGGACGTCACGCATCACGCGGGACTCTAGGGCGTGAACGGCGATGATTGTGGAGGTTCCCACCTCCATGCGATCGATGACGGCGCAGCGGACCCAGGCGCGGACATCGTCATACACCGCTTCGCCGGTTGCAAGGGGCGACCAGCGGTGCGTCTGGTCAAAGCGGTCGGCCCCGGGGGTCGCTCCGAACTTCGCCAAGTGGACGTCGTGCGCGTCCAGCAGGTGCACGACGACGGTTTCGGCGCGCGAAAGCACCTCTGACGCAGAGGACAGTGCCGAGACCGAGAAAATCAGCAACGGAGGTTCCGCACTCACTGACACGACCGACGATACCGTCAGTGCCACCGGTCCTTCGCCGGCATCCGCCGTGATGACGGCGACTCCTCCCGGGTGGCCACGGAACAGCTCTTTGAATTCGTCGGCTAAGAGGGAGGACGGGAAGCTTTGCTTCGGAGCCTTGAGCCAAGTGTCTGCGGGGTAGGCGTGAAACATGGTTAGGAGAGCCTGGGTGCGGAGCGGTGGAGTTCCTCGCGGATGATGTTCGTCCCTGCGCTGAGAGCACTCAGCTTGGCGAGTGCGACGTCCCGGGGGAACGGTGCCATGCCGCAGTTGGAGCTGGGGATGAGCTTGTCCGCATCGACGAACTGCAGGGCCTTGCGGAGGGTGTTGGCGACGTCCTCCGGGGTTTCGATGGTCTCGCTTGCGACGTCGATTGCCCCGAGCATGACTTTCTTGCCGCGGAGGAGCTCGATGAGGTCCATGGGCACATGGGAGTTCTGGCATTCGAGTGAGATGATGTCGATGCTGGAGCTCTGGAGCAGCGGGAACGATTCCTCGTACTGCCGCCACTGTGAGCCGAGCGTCGCCTTCCAGTCGGTATTGGCCTTGATCCCGTAGCCGTAGCAGATATGCACAGCGGTCTCCGCTCGCAGTCCTTCTGCCGCTCTCTCAAGCGCAGCCACGCCCCAGTCCTTGACCTCATCGAGGAAGACATTGAACGCGGGCTCGTCGAACTGGATGATGTCCACGCCGGCCGCCTCTAGTTCTTTCGCCTCCTGGTTCAGGATCGTGGCGAACTCCCAGGCCAGCTTCTCGCGGCTCTTGTAGTGGTCATCGTAGAGCGTGTCCACCATCGTCATTGGACCGGGAAGAGTCCATTTGATCGGCCGGTCGGTGGCTGCGCGGAGGAACTTCGCGTCTCCGACGAATACCGGCCGCTCGCGGCGCACCGGTCCGACGACGGTCGGCACGCTCGCGTCGTAGCGATCGCGGATGCGCACGGTCTTGCGCTGTTCAAAGTCGACTCCGCTGAGATGCTCGATGAAGGTCGTGACGAAGTGCTGGCGGGTTTGCTCGCCGTCGCTGACGATGTCGATGCCGCGTCGGCTCTGCTCGTGGATGGCGATACGCAGCGCATCCTGCTTGCCCTCGAGCAGCGCCTCTCCCTCCAGCTTCCACGGGGACCAAAGAGTCTCCGGCTGTGCGAGCCACGATGGTTTCGGCAGGCTTCCGACAACGGTGGTGGGCAAAAGTGTGTTCATGATTGACGATTCTCCGTGGGTCAGTTGACGAGAGCGGGGTAGTTGGCGGTCCACTGGTCCAACAGATCCTTGTGGGGCGTGATGAAGTGCTCCTCCGTGTACTTCGCCTGCGTGATCGCGAGCTGACTGCGCTCGACGCGGTCGTAAGCGATCTGGGTCCGCGAGTAATCCTGCTCTCCCAGGCTCGGCTGGTAGACGGGGGCGGCGGCGGAGTTCGCGTTGTAGACCTCCGGGCGGTAGATCTTCTGGAACGTCTCCATGGTGCTGATCGTGCCGATGAGCTGCAGGTTGGAGTAGTCGTTGAGCAGGTCGCCGCGGAAATAGAAGGCGAGCGGCGCAACGCTGCCGCGTGGCATGAAGTAGCGGACCTGCAGCCCCATCTTTCCGAAGTACGCGTCCGTCAGCGAGAACTCATCCTGCTGGTACTCGACGCCCAGGATCGGGTGACGGTTCCCGGTTCGCCGGTAAGTCTTGCTCGTGGAGACGCTGATGCACACCACTGGCGGCTGCGGGAAGCGTTCCTGGCATTCGGGGGAATCGAGGAAGTGCTGGAACAGTTTGCCGTGAAGATCGCCGAAGTCCTCGGGAACGGTGGGCTTGCCTGAGTCCCCTGCTGCCGCTGGCAGTAGGACGCTGAAGTCGAAGTCACGGACGTAGGAGGAGAAGTTGTTCCCCACGATCCCCTGGTGGCGGACCCCGTTCAGCAGGTCGAGGATCTGGATGTCGAGGACCTCAAATAGCGGGAACTGCTGATCCGCGCCTTCCACGGTGACCTGTATCTGCACGGAGACGATCTCAAGCTCGAGCGTGTAGCGGTCGCGGTCCGGGTTGTCCCAGTCTGCGAGATCGTTGAAGCGGCGCCGCATCATGGTCAAGGCGTTGCGGAGGTTCTCCTGACGGTGCTCGCCCCGTGCCAGGTTGGCGAAGTTCGTCGTGATCCGGGAGCCCTCCGACGGGGAGTAGTCCTCGTCGAAGCGGGTGGTGGTGATGCTGAAGGTGAAGTCGTCTGCCATGCGCTGCCAATCCGTGGATGATGGGCCGGAGACGGCCTTTCAGAAGGTGATGTATCCATGGTGCAGCCTTCCGGGGGGTATCGAGTAACTAGGCGTTACTATGCATTCATATAGAATTTTCCTATGCCCCAGCTTTCGAGCGGACTGACCCTGCAGCAGCTCCGCTACTTCATAGAAGTTGCAGGTGAGGGGTCGATCTCCGCGGCTGCCGATCTTCTCTACGTAGCGCAGCCGACAATGTCCGCAGCGATGAAGGACCTTGAGGCCCGGGTGGGCCGTGCGCTCCTGCTTCGCTCCGCCCGCGGGGTCACCCTCACCACCGACGGGGCAGAGTTCCTCGGCTATGCGAGGCAGGTCGTCGAGCAGTTCGCCCTCCTCGAGCAGCGCTACCTTGGTAGGCCACCGACGCGACGTTTGCTCGGGGTGTCAACGCAGCACTACTCGTTCGCGGTGGACGCCTTCGTCCGGATGGTCAAGGCCACTGAGGTGGCTGAATACGAGTTCTCGCTGCGTGAGTCCCGCACCTGGGACATCATCGAGGATGTCCGGACGCTCCGCAGCGAGATAGGCATCCTCTACCGGAACGATTTCAACCGGAAGATCATCGACAAGCTGCTCCGGGAATCCGGGCTCGCGTTCACTCCGCTTTTCCTCGCCGATCCACACATTTTCATTTCACGGAACAACCCGCTCGCCTCAAAAGAGCGAGCGACTCTCGCCGATCTCGCCGGCTTGCCGCGCCTAACCTTCGATCAAGGTGCGAACAACTCTTTCTACTTCGCCGAGGAGATTCTCTCCACCTTGTCCAGTAAGCAGGAGATCCGGGTCTCTGACCGTGCGACGATCTTCAATCTCATGATCGGGCTCCATGGCTACACGATCTCGACGGGCATCATCAGCGGACGCCTCGACCCGGAGATTGTCGCCATCCCGCTCGACGTTGACGAACGCATCGAGATCGGCTGGATCGGTCACGCCGCGATTCCGCTCACCGACCAAGCGCAGCGCTACCTCAGGGAATTGCGGGCGGTCGTCGCTGAGTTCGGCGTAGCGCTACTCGACTGAATGCAGTTGAGTGGGCGGGTCTTTACCCCTTCGGTGACTTCTCGACCTGCAGAAACGCCGGATTCGTTGATGCACGGGAGTTCTCGCAGCTACTTCTACTCCCGTACTTTAAACGGCGATAACGGATATTCGGTCAAGTGGCCAGGGGCCATGCCCGAGGGAGCAGGCACCCTAGGAGGGTCCGATATGTCGTGCCCCATAACGTCGGCGTCAGAGTAGGGCGAAATTCCGTTTCACTGACAGTTACTCCAAGGTGCTCTCAGGTTCCACCCTGACAGTAGGCAAGGTCAGGACACCCGGTGCAGTGAACCGAGAATCATCGAAATAGTCCACGAAATGAGGGCCTGATGGAAAATCTGCTGGGACAGGGACTGGCGACGTTACCTCTTGCAGCTCTATAGGTACCTAAGAACAGTCCTGAACTCCGCCAGACTGGCACATCCTCCCTGGCCTGACGTCCGTGACGTCAGGTTCGGGTGTGCTTCTAGCGGACACACCGGCGGCCAATCTTCTTCGTCTGGACGCTCCAGAAGGAACCCCGGGCAGTCCTGAGGCGCGGTAACAAATGCCCGACTTTTGAGGAAATATCTTGGGCCGCCGTTGGTCTCTGTGACGGCGTGAAGGTTTACGAAGGGACCACTACCCGCGATTCCTCCTCCAAATTCACACGGAGGAGACGTGGCATTGATACGTACCTGGGTTGTTTGAGGACGATGCGTGACGCCCCGGGACGCTGCACCAGTGGGTAGGTTTCGTAGCGTTGCCCTCCCTTGCCTCGAATTTCACTACTTTCCGCAGCATGTCTTCGTGCGTCGGTTTGGTCCGGTGCGACGCCGTGTGAACCGCGTTTTACTCCCGGTTTCCCTTCGTGAACACGGCTCTTCTGTGCCCGTTTCCTCTCTGCTCTCATGGTGGAAACGCCAGCCAGCCGGACAGGCCACACCGTACAATCCATCCCCGAAGCTCAGAAAGTCCCTCATGAAAAACCTGCAGGTATCCCGAAGAACCTTCTCCGTCCTTGGCGTGGCCGCGGCAATGTCCGCCGTTTCCTTGATGGTTTCGGGCTGTGGAGGCCCGGCAACTGCTCAGGGCGGTTCGGGAGCGCCCGAGGTTACGGAATTGCGCTATGAAGGAACAACTAACGCCGTGACCCTTCCCGAGCTTGCTGAGGACCTTGGCTACCTGGGCAATGTGAAGCTTAAGTGGGTGGGAAACACCATCAGCGGCCCGGCCAGCATTCAATCGGCGGCCACTGGTGCCACCGATTTCGGCGGTGCGTTCGCCGGTGCCGTCGTGAAGCTCATCGAGGCAGGCGCCCCTGTAACGGCCGTCATCAGCTCCTACGGGGAGGACGAGAAGACCTTCAACGGCTATTACGTCAAGGACGACAGCCCTATCCGTAGCCCCCGGGATCTGATCGGCAAAAAGGTCGCCGTCAACACCCTGGGTGCCCACTACGACGCGGTCCTGAACAGCTACCTGAAGAAGAACGGTCTAAGCCAGGAGGAGATCAAGCAGGTCCAGCTGGTCGTGGTTCCACCTAACGACACTGAGGAAGCCATTCGCCGTGGTCAGGTCGACATCGGGGTCCTTGGCGGGGTGCTGCAGGACAATGCCGTCGCCACGGGTGGGCTTCGTTCCCTTTTCAACGACTTCGAGCTTTTTGGAACGTTCGCCGGAGGCCAGTACGTCCTGCGGAAGGACTTCATTCAGCAGAACCCGGACACCACGAAGATCTTCACTACCGGCGTCGCGAAGGCGATCGAATGGGAACGCACGACCCCCCGCGATGAGGTCATCGCCCGCTTCACCAGCATCATCGAAAAGCGGCAGCGTAATGAAAGCACCGCGACGTTGAAGTACTGGAAGAGCGTCGGCGTACCGGCCAAGGGAGCCATCGCCGATAAGGACTTCAGCCGCTGGTCAGAATGGCTGAAGGACACGGGCATCGTCACCGGGGACATCACCCCGTCCAAGTACTACACCAACGAATACAACGGATTACTGAAGGCCTCGTCATGACGCAGAGCTTCCCAACCAATCAGCCTGCAGAGCGCCGGGATAACCTTCGCTGTCACGCCTACCAAGGACGCCCTTTCCACGTGGATGTTCCACGTCCCCGCATCGTGGGGGTCCCTGTCCTGACCGCCATACGCCGGTGCCAGCTCAGCGGCCGCGGCGTCGATCTTCCCACTCTGGAGTCCGCATGAATACCGACATCCTGAATCTCACCGCTGACGTCCTGGTGATCGGCGGTGGCCCGGCCGGGACATGGGCCGCGATCAAGGCTGCCCGCGCCGGAGCGGATGTGATCTTGGCAGACAAGGGCTACTGCGGCACGTCGGGCCCGACCGCTTCCGGCGGCACGGGGGTCTGGTACGTGCCGCCTTCGGAGAAGGCCCGTCAGGCTGCGATGGACAGCCGTGACAAGCTGGGCGGATTTCTCGCCGACCGGGGATGGATGCGGCGGGTGCTGAACCAGACCTGGGACAACATGAACGAGCTCGCCGATGAGGGCAGGTACCCTTTCCCCGTCGGGCCGGACGGGCAGCAGATGCGCAAAGGCCTGCAGGGCCCGGAATACATGCGCATCCAACGCCTCCGGGCGACGCGGGCCGGTGTCCGGATCCTTGATCACAGCCCGGCGCTCGAACTGCTGACCGACGCGAACGGGGCTGTCGCCGGCGCCCGCGGGTACCGCCGCCAGGAAGGCACACACTACACGGTGCGGGCCGGAGCGGTGGTGCTCGCGACCGGCGGGTGTGCGTTCCTGTCCAAGGCGCTGGGGACGAACGTCAACACCGGCGACGGTGCCCTGATGGCGGCCGAGGCCGGTGCGGAACTCTCAGGCATGGAGTTCTCGACGGCCTACGCGATCGCCCCGGAATTCAGCACGGTCACGAAGACGGCGTACTACAGCTTCGCGACGTTCTACCGCGAGGACGGATCGGTGCTCGAGGGCGCCGGCAGCCAGGGCGGGCGCTCGGTGATCGCCCGCGAACTGCTCACCAGCCGGGTCTTCTGCACCCTGGACGGTGCTTCTCCGGATGACCAGGCCGCCATGCGCCTCGGGCAGGTCAACTTCTTCCTGCCGTTCGACCGCGCTGGCATCAACCCGTTCACGGACCGCTTCCCGGTGACGCTGCTGCTCGAGGGCACTGTCCGCGGCACCGGCGGCGTGCACGTTGCGGGCGAGAACGGCGAGACGTCGGTGCCCGGCCTGTACGTAGCAGGCGATGCCGCAACCCGCGAGCTGATCTGCGGAGGCTTCACCGGCGGCGGCTCGCACAACGCGGCCTGGGCAATGTCCTCAGGGGTGTGGGCCGGACGCGCGGCCGCGATCCACGCCGCAGGCCTCGGGGCCCGTGCCACGGGCCGCGCGGTCTCCGGGGCCGGTGAGGCCGCGCTGCGACCCACCGGGACGCCCGGACAGCCCGAGGCGTACCAGGATGTGCTCCGCGTCGTCCGCGAGCAGGTCCACCCGTACGATAAGAACTACCTGCGCCATGCCGACCGGCTCACCCCCGCCCTCGCGGCCCTGAACGACACGTGGGACCAGCTCCGCTCCTCCCTCTACGCCACGGACGGCGACGCCGTGCGCGCCCGCTCGGCGGCGGCGATGATCGCGCACGCCCGGTGGATGTACACCTCGGCACTGGCACGCACCGAAAGCCGCGGCATGCACACACGGCAGGACTACAAGAACATCGACCCTGCCCAGCACCACCGCCTGCTGGTCGGCGGCCTGGACTCCCTGTGGACCGCGCCGAGCACCTGGACCCGCGACCTTGCGAGCGTGGCGTCATGATCGAGCTCGTCTCCCCGGACAAGTGCATCAGCTGCGACAAGTGCGTCCAGGTCTGCCCGACCAACGTGTTCGACACCGGAGCGGACGGCCTGCCGGTCATCGCGCGGCAGGACGACTGCCAGACATGCTTCATGTGTGAGGCGTACTGCCCCGTCGACGCCCTGTTCGTGGCGCCGAACTCCGAGCCGCTGCCCGCCGACAGCCCCCTCCGCGACGAAGAGCATCTGGACAACAGCGGCCTGCTCGGCAGCTACCGCAAAGGCATCGGCTGGGGCCACGGACGCACGCCCGGCGCCCGCCTCGCTGTCGGGCCGGCACTTCCACCAGCGCGCATCTCCACCAAGGAGAACGCCGGCAAGCCCGCGCCGCCACCCACCACTGATCCACTGACCGCCTGATCCCGAACGCACCCGCGGCCCGACCGCCGACACCACCCACAACGAGCCGATCCCTCGGTGCCCGCATTCGTTCCCCAGCTGGATGTCTCCGAGGAATTCGATAACCGATACCACCAGATCTTCTCGAGGAGAACAAGTGACGCAGGATCCGATTCCCCCGTACGCCCGTGGCTACGAGACCTTCGAAGGAAGCATCGGCAGGACCATCACTGAATCCCGCCGGGCATGGCCGGCCGAGAAACGGGCCCCCGAAGGTGCACCGAACATCGTCGTAATTCTGCTTGACGACATGGGTTACAGCGACATCGGTCCCTTCGGCTCGGAAATCGAAACCCCTCACCTGGACCACCTCGCCCAGACCGGCGTGGCTCTGACCAACTACCACACGACGCCTGTCTGCTCACCCGCACGCGCTGCCCTGCTGACCGGCCTCAACCCCCACCGCGCCGGTTTCGCAAGCGTCGCCAACTCCGATCCCGGCTTCCCCGGACTCCGCCTGGAACTCGATGAAGATGTTGTCTCCCTGCCCGAAATCCTTCAGGGACAGGGCTACGCAACCTTCGGCGTGGGCAAGTGGCACCTGACCCGCGATGCGTTGATCAACGAGGGAGCTTCCAAGTCCACCTGGCCCGTTCAGCGGGGATTCGACCACTATTACGGGTCGTTGGAGGGGTTCAACTCGTTTTTCCACCCTAACCAGATCGTCCGCGACAACACCGTTGAACTGCGGGAGGAAACCCCCGAGGGTTACTACATCACCGATGACTACACTGACCAGGCGTTGTCGATGATCAAGGCCCTGAGAGTCAGTGACTCACGCAAACCCTTCTTCCTCTATTTCGCCCACACCGCAATGCATGGACCGCTGGGGGCCAAACGCGTCGACATCGACAAATACCGTGGGAAATATCATCACGGATGGGACGACGTGCGGGTGAACCGCCACGCCCGGCAGATAGCAGCCGGGATCATCCCTGAAGGAACACCACTGCCTGACCGCAACTCCAAGAACGGTGCTGGGGTCCCCGCGTGGGAGAGCCTGCCCGAGGAGACCCGGGACCTGTACGCGCGCTACATGGAGGTCTACGCCGCCATGGTGGATAACGTTGACCAAAACCTGGGACGGCTGCTGGAACTGCTGGAACAACTCGGTGAACGCGAGAACACCATCGTGGTCTTCACTTCCGATAACGGCGGAACCGGCGAAGGAGGCCCCGAAGGCACCAGATCCTACTTCAGCCGTTTCAACCACACCCCAGGGCTGCCCGCCGACTGGCAGCCTGACGTCGAACGGGATCCGGACCTTATCGGCGGACCCCAGACGATGGTGCACTACCCCCAGGGCTGGGGCATGGCCTCCAACACGCCCTTCCGCTTCTATAAAGGCCAGACCTATGCTGGCGGGGTCCGCGTTCCCCTGATCCTCTCCTGGCCCCAAGGACTCCAAAAATCGGCCCAGGAATCACCGATACGCCCGCAGTACCAGTACGTCACCGACCTGACTCCCACGCTCCTGGACCTCGCCGGACTGGAGCATCCCGGCCACCGGCACAACCTTCCGGCCCAGGAGATTGACGGGATCAGCTTTGCACCAATACTTCGGGACGCCAAGCATCCGAGCACGCACCGGGAACAGTACGCCGAGTTCGGCGGCAACAGAGGCTACTACCGCGATGGCTGGAAGATCGTTGCGGACCACCAGCCCGGAACCCCTATTGATGACGGCGAGTGGGAGCTCTACAACGTTCAAAGCGACCCCAACGAACTGCACAACGTGGCCGCGGACAACCCCGCATTGCTCCAGGAACTTGCCCTCGCTTGGGAAAAGTCCGCCTGGGAAAACACCGTTTTCCCGCTGCAGGATGGGCGCGGAGGAGGAAATTTGGACATCCGCCGCCCGGCCGAACAGGAACTCGCCAAGCCAGTCACACTCCTGCCCGGCACTCCTAAGCTTGAACGGTACCGGTCCAGTAAGCTCATCGCCCTCCGGAACTTCACCATTGAGATAGATGTGACCTTCGAGCCGGGGAAGCAGGGCGTACTTGTGTCACACGGCGATCAGGGCGGCGGCTACTCGGTCTACATCGAGGATGGCCAGCTCAACTTTGCCCTCAACGAGTACGGCAAGCTCCACGTCATCAACGGAGGAACGTTGGCGACCGGACGCCAAAAAATCCACCTGTCAGCCATAGCCGGCGAGGACTTCCGCGTCACCTACCTGCTGTCTGTAGACGGCGCCCAACGGGCGGCTCTTGAAGATGTTTGGGCATTTGTTGGAATGGCACCTTTCAGCGGCATTGACGTAGGAGTAAACCGAGGAGGGCCCGTCCACTGGGACCTGTATGAACGCCACGGATCATTCCGCTACACCGGTAACCTCCACAGCATCCACTACGAACCCGGAAACCGCGCGCCCTACGACCCACTGGTCCTGGCCGAACTGGAACTCGACGTCGCCCTCACCTACGACTGAAAAGCCCCGCAATCCAGCGCGTCCTGAGCTGAATGACGAGCTGTTTCGGAAACCAGTTCATGCGCCAAATTCGTGTCGAGAAAGTCATCCACCAGAAATGTGGGCGCAAACTGCAGCCCCTACTCTGAATTAGCGGGGTCAACCCGTAAGCATGAACGGAGGAGGGGACGTGACGGAAGAACAAGCACTCGGCACCGTGCAGGACCTAACGGACCTCGCCGTCGGCGACATCATTGAAGCCTGGCACGAAGGACGCTGCTACAACCGTGGAAAGGTGCTGCAGACCGTGCCGTCCATGGGGATGTTCTGGATCCTCGACACCGGCAGCGGCACCCGCAAGCTCGTTGATTTCGAATCCCTGCTCGTCCGGCGCATCTCAGTGGATGAACCCCGCAGCAACCCTTCCGTGGCCTAAGTGCTGGCCCCGGCGTGTCCGGCGCCAGCCGGAATACTGACAGAGCCACCACTGCGCCTTATTCGATAAAGCCCCGCCAGTTTGGTTCACCGACAACTGGGGCTCCGTCGAAGGCCGGTGTGCCCTCCTTGGGTGAGGGTTGGCAAGACGGCCACCGGGGCAGCTGAGAGGGCCTCGCCTATCGGCTCCTTGCATGGCCGTTTCGGGATGAACAGATGCGGCAGTAAATCAATATTGTCCAGCATCCACGCCTGCCACTACACTGGCGTCGCCCGTGAAGTCCATAACCCCGGCGCTCAAACCACGCCGGCGGAGGGCCCTTATGCATGGGTACACGCAGCACGTGATCGCGGCGGCACGGCACAGAACCGGCGACGCGTCGCAGATTCAGAGATACGCGTCCTGGACCCTGATCCAGTATTTTGCCTTGGCGCGCGGATGGCCGCCGCGCTCAGCGGTCTGGACGGATGCCTTGACCCAGTCGTGGTGGGACGAGGCCGCCCCGGCCATGCTCAAGACCGTTCAAAGCGCCTGGTCGCGCGAGGGGATGCGCGCCCACATCCGGCAACTGGCCGCCCTGAACGAGTTCTGCTGGGAGCTGTTCCCAGCGCCCGGGGACGACCAGGAGCGCAGGGACCTCGTCGTCGGTGTTGCGAACGACCTCGGGACCTGGAAGGCATGGCCCGGGCTGCACGACGTACGGAATCTCCTGCGCCTGCCCGCGGCGGTGGCGCAGGACCTTACGGCTTCCCAGCTTGCTGACCCTCACCAAGGCATAAGCTCTCCACCCTCGACTAACACCGACGGCCGCTGAAGGTGCCGGTCTTCCGCTTTCACGGCCGCGCGCTAGGTGTAGCAACCGACCTGTGCACTTCGCCAACTCCCAGGAAAGATAGCCAGCCTGTTGGTAATCCGCCAACAGGGCTGGCTATCCAGATTGGATGCGGGATAAATGTGATGACGGCCGGCAACGAACGCTAATAATGGATATTCGGTCAACCAAGGAGTCCTGGAACTGCTACGGGAGGGCCGCGAGCCGTAGGTACTGGTACACGTCTCCCTACTGATGCCGTAGTCGCGGGCGAGGACGGATTTCGGAACGCCGCCGGCTGCGCGCTGGACCAGTTCGGCCGCGCGTTCCGGTGTGAGGGTTTTCTTCCGCCCCTTGTAGGCGCCGCGTTGCTTGGCCAAGGCGATGCCATCGCGCTGGCGTTCCCTGATGAGGGCGTGCTCGAATTCAGCGAAGGCGCCCATGACCGAGAGCATGAGGTTGGCCATGGGGGAGTCCTCGCCGGTAAAGACCAGGCCCTCTTTGACGAACTCCACCCTCACGCCTTTACGGGTGAGGCCTTGGACCAGGGCATGGAGGTCGTCGAGGTTCCTGGCGAGGTGGTCCATGCTGTGCACCATGACAGTGTCCCCGTCACGGGCAAACCTCAGCAGCTCAGTCAGCTGCGGTCTGGCGGTGTCCCTGCCGGAGGGCTTGTCCGTGAAGACCCGGTCCAGAACCAGCCCGTCGAGCTGGCGCTGCCCGTTCTGATCCAGCGTGCTCACGCGCACCCAATCCTCTGACCAGCCACCATACCTCCAACCCTCGTTCATGTGGGATTGACTTCTAGGCCTTCCCCGACGAACGTCAAGAGGTGCAGGGCTTGGGCGTCAGGTTGGGGTGTGGGGCAACCGGACGCTCAAGCCGGATCATCGCAGACATTTGCTTAAGAGCGGGGTTGCTCAACCGTTCCGGGCTCGGCTTTCTTTGTTGGGCTTGCGGTATCGCGTGGCCCGGTGGCTGCTGCCCGTCAACCTCCAAAGGCCCCTGAAGGTGTCGGCGTCCGGCTACCTGGAGTATCCGAAACCCGGGCGGAGAACAATCTGCACTGCCGCGTCTACGTCCTGGCGGAGGTCCCGGTCCTGGACATCGGAGGGCAATCCCAGGCCGGAGGTGAAAGCTGCCCTGAGCCGTTGGCTGCGGAATCCGGCCGGAGTGCGGCCCTGTAGCCTCAGTGCGCGGGTGGCGCACAGGAATTCGATACCAATAATGGTCGAGAAAGCCTGGATGGTGGCGGAGAGTTGTGATGTTCCCACGCTTGCGAAGCTCGCATCTTCTTCCGCGCCCAGTGACAGGACTACTGTCTGCAGGCTTGCCGGCTGGGCGTTGGCACGAATTTGGCCGGCAGCTGCGGCTGCCACATATTCCAGCATCATCACCCCGGACTGGCCTGTATCGTCGGCGGCGAGGAACCGGTTGAGGCCGGTGTATAACGGATCGCAGAGCAGATCGATCCTGCGAAGGATGGTGGCACAGGCGGCACCGACCGCGAGGTGCAGGGCATCGACCCGCCTGGCGAGGGTGGTCATCTGGAACAGGCCGTGGTGGGCGACGCCGTTGGTGCCCTCCTGTGCGGAACCGAACACCAGCGGGTTCTCATTGCCGGCTACGACGATGCGTTCCAGAAGGCTCTGGAGCGCGTCGAGTTCCTCCCGCATGGAGCCGAGGACCTGGGGCAGGGTGCGCAGGCAGTAGGGGTCCTGGATCCGCGCCGGAGTGTGGTCTCGGTCGACGAGTTCATGGAGCACTTGGGCCATCTCAGCAACGGCAGCCGTATCGGCGGCCCGCGCCACCTCGGGTCCGAACGCCTCCGGGTTTCCGGACATCGCGGTAAAGGACAGGGCGCTGGCTGCTGTGAGGTTTTCCAGCAGTGTGGCCAGCTTCTGGTGGGCTACGACGGCCTGCGCGATCGTAAGCGCATTGGAGCTGATGAACGGCAGGGCATCTTCGGTGGCCCAGCTTTCCAGGGGTGCACTGATCTTCTGCCCGTCCATGGTGGGCCGCTCGCCCAGCAATGTGAGCGCCGTCCCGGACAGTGCGGGGAGGTCTGCTGTTCCGATGCCGCCGAACTCCCGCACCTCGGGGAGGGCATCGGCGTTAATCAGCCCCGCCAGAGCCTCCGCCACGGCGGGGCTGATTCCCGAGGAAGCGGCAGCGAGCTGGGAGAGCCTGATGATCAGCATGGCACGGACGGTTTCGCGGTCCAGGGCTTTGCCGGCATCGACGGCGTGGCTCCGCAGCAGGTTGAGTCCGTGAACGTCGCCTTCCATACCAACCTGGTTTAGGGTCACGGAGCGGTTGGCGCCGACGCCGGTGGAGCGGCCGTAGACCGGCCGGATTTTCGCGGTCGCCTGGGCGGAGCGCTGTGATTCTGCCATTCGCTCGAGGGCTGACGGCGCCAGCCGGACCTGTGTTGCCGCGGTGGCTGCTGCGGCCAGTGCGGGCAGGTCCAGCCGGCGCCCGTCGATCTCGATCACGGAAAGGATCCCTTCTTGGTGTGTCGGGTGGTTCAGGCCGGCGTCAGCGCTTTTCGTTCATGGGGATGCGGACGCCGCGTTCCTTGGCGACGTCGACGGCGCGGTCGTAGCCGGCGTCGACGTGGCGGATGACGCCCATGCCGGGGTCGTTGGTGAGGAGCCGCTCGAGCTTCTCGGCAGCGAGGTCGGTGCCGTCGGCGACGGAGACCTGGCCTGCGTGGATGGAACGGCCGATGCCCACTCCGCCGCCGTGGTGGATGGAGACCCAAGTGGCGCCGGAGGAGGTGTTGATCAGGGCGTTGAGCAGCGGCCAGTCGGCGATGGCGTCGGAGCCGTCGGCCATGGCCTCGGTCTCGCGGTACGGGGAGGCGACGGAGCCGGAGTCCAGGTGGTCGCGGCCGATCACGATGGGGGCCTTGACCTTGCCTTCCTTGACGAGCTGGTTGAAGAGCAGGCCGGCCTTGGCACGTTCGCCGTAGCCCAGCCAGCAGATGCGCGCCGGCAGGCCTTCGAACTCGACGCGCTCCTGGGCGGCGTCGATCCACTTGTGCAGGTGCTTGTTCTCCGGGAACAGCTCCTTGATGGCTTCGTCGGTGACGCGGATGTCTTCCGGGTCGCCGGACATTGCGACCCAGCGGAACGGGCCGAGGCCCTCGCAGAACAGCGGGCGGATGTAGGCCGGAACGAAGCCGGGGAACTCGAAGGCCCGGCTGTAGCCGCCCTTGCGGGCTTCATCGCGGATGGAGTTGCCGTAGTCGAAGACCTCGGCGCCGGCGTCCTGGAATTCGACCATGGCCTGGACGTGCTTGGCCATGGAAGCCTGGGCCTTCTTGGTGAAGCCTTCGGGGTCGGCTTCTGCTTCGCGGTGCCATTCGTCCACCGAGATGCCCTCGGGCAGGTAGCTCAGGGGGTCGTGGGCGGAGGTCTGGTCGGTGACGACGTCGATGGTCAGCTCTCCGGCCTTGTGGCGGCGGAGCAGCTCGGGGAAGACCTCGGCTGCGTTGCCCACGTAGCCCACGGACCAGCCGCGGCGCTCTTCCTTGGCCTTCTGGACCTTGGCGACGGCGGTGTCCAGGTCGGTCTCGACCTCGTCCAGGTAGCGCTTGCCGGCGCGGCGGCGCAGGCGGGACTCGTCGACGTCGACGATCAGGCAGGCGCCGTCGTTCAGGGTGACAGCCAGCGGCTGGGCGCCGCCCATGCCGCCGCAGCCGCCGGTCAGCGTCAGGGTACCGGCCAGCGGGCCCTCGGTGGAGCCTTCAGCGGCAGGAGCCGGTTGGCGGACAGCAGTTTGCCTGGCGGCCGTCAGCTTATTTCCGACGGCGGCGAAGGTTTCGAACGTGCCCTGCAGGATGCCCTGGGTGCCGATGTAGATCCAGGACCCGGCGGTCATCTGGCCATACATCATCAGGCCCTCGGCCTCGAGCCGGCGGAACTCGGGCCAGTTCGCCCAGTCGCCCACGAGGTTGGAGTTGGCCAGCAGCACCCGCGGGGCCCATTCGTGGGTGCGGAAGACGCCCACCGGCTTGCCGGACTGGACCAGGAGGGTCTCGTCCTTTTCCATGGTTTCCAGGGTGCGGGTGATGGCGTCGAACGCGGCCCAGCTGCGGACGGCGCGGCCGGTGCCGCCGTAGACCACCAGGTCATCGGGGCGCTCGGCAACCTCGGGGTCGAGGTTGTTCATCAGCATGCGCAGGGGCGCCTCGGTCTGCCAGGACTTGGCGGTGAGCTCGGTGCCGCGGGCTGCTTTGACCGGGCGGGCACCGGTGGTGAAATCGGTTGTCATTTGCATACTCCTGATATCCCGCGCTGCCTAGGCCAGGTTCTTGGACTTGAGCCAGTCCTTGGCGATCTCTCCGACGTCCTCGAACTTCGCGGTGCGGCCGTTCATCTCGATCAGGTCTTCAGTGGTGAGCGCGGCCGAAACCTTGTCCAGGACCTCCTTGACCGTGTCCGTGGACTTCTTCGCGTTGATGACAGGGACGATGTTCTCGGAGAGGAACAGGTTCTTGTCGTCCTCCAGCGCAATGAGGTTGTTGGCGGACAGCGCCGGGTCGGTGCTGAAGATGTCGGCCACCTGTACCTGGCCGGAAAGGAGGGCGTTCAGCGTCAGTGGACCGCCGGCGTCGAGCGCCGAGAATTCCTTGAACTCCAGACCGTAGACGGACTTCAGGCCGGCAACACCGTTGACGCGCGTCTTCCACTCCGGCGGCCCGCCCAGGGCGAGCTCCTTGGCCGCAGGCTGGAGGTCACTGATGGACTTGAGGTTGTACTTGTCGGCTGTCTCTTTTTTCACCGCCAGCACGTCCTTGTCCTGCGCCTTGGACGCCGTCAACTGGGTCAGTCCGGCGGGAATTTTGTCGCCCAGTTCCTTGGTGACTTCGGCGGGTGTTACTGCCTTCGTTTTCGGATCAAGGAACTGCAGGAGCGCACCTCCGTATTCGGGCATAAGGTCGATCGAGCCGTCCTTGAGCGCGGGGATCGTCACCTCGCGACTGCCGATGCTGGGCTTTTCGGTCACCTGGACACCCTTGGCCTTGAGCGCTTCGGCGTAGATCTTGGCGACGAGCTGGCTTTCGGGGAAGTCCGCGGAGCCCACGATGATGCTGCCGCCCGAGCCTGCGGCTTGCGTATTGGACGTGCTCATGGGATCCCCGCCGCACGCGCTGAGGGCGAGGGCGGCAGCAGCCGCGACGGCTAAACCGGTCAGGTATTTTTTCATGTCAATGCTCTCTGGGAGGGCTGGCGCAGGGCATGCAGTGGCCAGCTGGGGGTGGGCTTATTGCCGGGTTGAGGAGATGCCAAGTCTGGTTCAGACGGTGACGGGGGCTGCCTGGGCCTCTGCCGCCAAGGCAGGTGGGGCGGTCTTGAGGGTCCGCCGGGTCAGTCCTGGTGAGACAATCCGGCGGGTGATGAAGGCGAGTACCTGGTCGAAGAAGAGGGCCATGAGGGCCACGAGCACGGCACCGGCCACCATCTGGCCGTAGTCGTTCTGCGCCTTGCCGTCGATCAGCAGCCTGCCCAGGCCGCCGAGCGAAATGTATGCCGCGATGGTCGCCGTCGAGATGATCTGCAGCAGTGCGCTGCGGACGCCGGACAGCACCAGCGGCAGGGAGCAGGGGAGCTGGATATCCGTAAGGATCTTCATGGTGCGGAAGCCCATGCCTTTGGCGGCGTCGACGGCGGCGGCATCCACGGCCCGGATTCCGGCGTAGGTGTTGGTCAGGAGCGGCGGCACCGCGAGCAGCACCAGAACGATGAGGCTGGGGAGGATATAGCCCAACTTGGACGGGAACGCCGGGGAGATCAGCAGGACCAGCAGAATCAGCAGACCCACGCTGGGAAGTGCCCGCAGGGCGTTGGCCAGGCCCGCAATCATGAAGACGCCCTTGCCAGTGACGCCGATGTAGACACCGAGCGGAATAGCGATGATGGCCGCTATCGCAAGGGCGATGAGCGAGTACAGCAGGTGCTCGCCGATCAGGCTGGGAATGCCGTCTGCACCGGTCCAGTGCGCGGGGTCGAACAAGTAGTTCACGATGCCACCACCTTGGGGGTCCACGGTGTCAGCCACCGGTTCAGAAGAATGATCAGCCCGTCCAGGATCATGGCCAGGACCACGCAGAGGACGATGCCGGCAATGATCGGAGTGAAGAACCGCAACTGGAAGCCCTGGGTGAAGAGCGAACCGAGCTGCGGGATGCCCAGCAGCGCGGCCACGGACACTAGGCTGACGTTGGAAACGGCTGCGACGCGGAGGCCGGCGGAGATCACCGGGACGCCCACCGGGAGCTCCACTTTCAGAAGGCTCTGGTAGCCACGGTAGCCCATCGCTTTCGCCGCCTGGACGGTGTCTTCGGGAACGGATTCCAGGGCGTCGGCCACCACTCGGACCAGTAGCGCCACCGTGTAAATGGTCAGTGCGGCCACGATGTTCAGCGGGTCCAGGATCTTGGTGCCCAGGACCAGCGGCAGCAACACGAACAGCGCCAGGGAGGGGACGGTGTAGAGCAGGCCTGCAACACCCACCAGCAGGGGGTAGATACGACGGCTGCGGTGAGCCCACCAGCCCAGGGGAAGGGCAATCAGCAGACCCAGGACGAGCGGGGTGACGGCCAGCAGCACGTGCCAGCCGAGCAGGAAGACGATGTTGTCGAACTGGCGGCCCAGCCATTCAATGTTCATCGGGCCGTCTCCAGGTGCGGTTCTGCCTCGATGGCCCGGACGATGTCGCTGGCGGTGACCGTGCCGATGAGCTCCCCGTGGTCGTTGACCACGACGCCGCGGCGGCTGGGCGAGGACAGTGCCGCGTCAAGCAGTTGGCGCATGGTTCCGGAGGCTGACGCTGACGTGCCGCTGAGGTTCAGGTGTTCTGTCTTCAGCTCGCTGCCGATCAGCTCGGGCTGCGCCCATCCCAGCGGCTTTCGTGCGCCGTCGATGACCAGCACCCACGCCCCTGACGCCGTGGCCTGCGCCTCGGCGGCGGAGGCCCCGAGGTGGACCACGGGTTCTTCGGTGACCGAGACAGTGCCGGCGGCGTTGGCGAAGCCGAGGGAACGGTAGCCACGGTCCCGGCCAACGAAGTCGGCCACGAATTCGTCGGCGGGGGCGGTCAGGAGCTCCGACGGCGTGGCCATCTGGGCGAGCTTTCCTCCGACTCGCATCACGGCCACCTGGTCGCCCAGTTTGAGCGCCTCGTCGATATCGTGGGTGACCATGATGATGGTCTTGCCGATTTCGCGCTGCAGGCGGAGGAACTCGTCCTGCAGTTGCGCGCGGACCACGGGGTCCACGGCACTGAATGGTTCATCCATCAGCATGAAGGCCGGATCCGAGGCCAGCGCGCGGGCCACTCCAACGCGCTGCTGCTGGCCGCCTGAGAGCTGCCAGGGGTAGCGGTTGGCGAAGTTCGCCGGCAGCCCCACCCGCTCCATCAGTTCGAGGGCTTTCGTGCGGGCCCTGTGCCTGCTCTCTCCGAGCAGCACCGGCATGGTTGCCACGTTGTCCACGATGGTGCGGTGCGGGAACAGGCCGGCGTGCTGGATGACATAACCGATCCGGCGGCGGAGCAGCGCTGCATCCATGCCGGAAGTGGGCTGGTCGTCCAGATAGATGGTTCCGCTGGTGGGTTCGATCAGGCGGTTGATCATCCGCAGGGAGGTGGTCTTGCCGCAGCCGGAGGGACCGACGAGGATGGTCAGTTTCCCGGTGGGCGCTTCAAGGTTCAGCCCATCGACGGCGACTGTTCCGTCAGGATAGGCCTTGGTGACATTTTCAAACTTGATCATTTCTCTTCCATGCTTTCCTGGGGCATTTCATGGTTTCCGGAGGGCTCGGTGAGGACGTTGCCTGCGACCTTCGCCAGCGCCTCGCCAATTTTCAAAGCCTTGGCCTCGTCCAGCCGGTAGCTGGGCACGACGATGCTCAGGGCGGCAACAGTGCGGCCGCCGATCAGGATGGGAGCGGCGACGGCTGTGATGTCGTCTTCCACGCCGCTGCGCACAATGGCGAAGCCGCGCTCGGGTTGGTGGCCGTTCAGGACCTGGCCGGCGGCAGATCCGTCCAGCGGGATGCTCCGACCGACCCAGCTGGCATGCCGGACCGAACGGGTACCTTCGACGATTGCTATATAGATTCCGGTGTCCCCAGGACCGGGAATGCTCAGATAGCAGGACTCGCCCGTTTCGGCCACCAGCCGCTTCATGTGCGGGGTGCAGAGCGAGACCAGTGATTCCTGACTCAATGCCAGCGCACCCAGTTGAATGACACTGGCGCCCGGGCGGAAGTTACCGCCCGGCTCCCTCGATACGAAGCCGCTGCCCTCCAGCGTCCGGAGGAGGCGAAGGGCCGTGCTGGCAGACAGATCAACAACGCGTGCCGCGTCGCTCAGCGAGATGGAGCCGTCGGTACACACCGCACTGAGCAAGGCCAGCGCGCGCTCCACTGTCCGTGTCGAAGAATCTGCTGCCACTGCCTGACCCGCTTTCAAGTGGTCCGAATCACTATCTCTTGCCACTAAGTAAAAACCGACTTTCATCGAATGGCAACACCCTGAGCGAAAATGACGGAGGTATCCCGCCAGGCTGGGAAGTGTTACGCCGGGTGGAAACGGCGTGTTTCTGAAGTGTTGCAGGCGGGTTAATTGTCCGGGGCAGGCTCGGACGCTATTGTCAGCCACTGAAATCTGGTTTTTACTTGGTGGCAGTTGCTACTACCGGAGGTTATTGTGGAAACCGTCAATCAGCTCCTTGATTCGATCAAGGACGTGGGCCGTGATGCGGTTCGCGGAGGCTATTCCAGGGCCGTCTATTCGACAGCGGAGCTCGACCTGAGGGCGTGGTTCACCGAACAGGCACACCAGCGGGGCCTTGCCGTGGAGACGGACCGCAACGGCATCATCTGGGCGTGGTGGGGCAAACCGCAGGACGGCGCCCTGGTCACGGGCAGCCATCTTGATTCCGTGCCCGGAGGGGGAGCCTTTGACGGCCCCCTCGGCGTCGCATCGGCGCTGGCTGCCGTCGACATCCTTAAGGCTCGCGGAACAATGCCGTCGCGGTCACTGGCCATTACCGTATTCCCGGAAGAAGAAGGCTCCCGCTTCGGCGTAGCCTGCCTCGGATCCCGTCTTCTCACGGGCGCGATCGACGTCGGCAAGGCCCGGAACCTGCGTGACGGCGACGGCAACACCTTCGCCGACGTGGCGCGGGCCAACGGCCTTGACCCCCGCCATGTGGGCGCCGATGCCCAGTCCCTTGCACGGATTGGCGACTTCGTGGAACTCCATGTCGAGCAGGGCAAGGGGCTTGGGAAGCAGGGCCCGGCCATTGCCGTCGGAAGCTCCATCCTCGGGCACGGACGCTGGAAGCTGAGCATCAGCGGCCAGGGCAACCATGCCGGGACCACGCTGATGGCGGATCGAGCGGACCCGATGGTCGCCGCGGCACGGATCATCGTTGCTGTCCGCGACACGGCCGCGGCGCAGCCGGAGGCGCGTGCCACGGTCGGACGCCTCATGCCGGTGCCGGGCGGGACCAATGTCATTGCCTCCCGGGTGGACATGTGGCTGGACGCCCGCCATCCCGACGACGCTGTCACCGCCGCCATGATCGAATCCATCTACGGCACCGCCCGGAACGTTGCGGCCGGTGAAGGATGCTCTGTCTCCCTCACCGAGGAGTCATACAGCGACACCGTGCATTTCGACCCCGGACTGAGCCGGAAGATCAACGCAATCCTCCCCGATGCACCCATCCTGGCCACCGGCGCGGGCCACGACGCGGGAGTGCTCTCGGCGCACGTTCCATCCGCGATGCTTTTCGTGCGCAACCCAAGCGGCATATCGCACTCCCCCGAAGAGTATGTCGCCAACGAGGACGCCGACGCCGGTGCCGCCGCGCTGGCTGATGTATTGGAAGGCCTGCTGTGAGTGGGTATTGGTGCGAGGCGGCACTGATAGAAGCCGACGGCGGGCCAACGGTCGCCACCGGCGTGCGGCTGGAGACGCAGGACGGCCGGATTGCCGGCCTCATTTCCGGCGCCAGACCTGAACCGGGGGATCAGGTGCTCAACGGCGTCGTCTTCCCGGCCGCCGCCAACGCCCATTCCCACGCCTTCCACAGGATCCTCCGCGGCCGAACCCATGACGGCCGGGGCGACTTCTGGGTTTGGCGGGAGCAGATGTATCGCAGCGCCGGCGAACTGACCCCGGAAAAGTACGAAAAGCTTGCCACCGCGGTCTTCGCAGAGATGGTGGTGGCCGGCTTCAGCAGCGTGGGGGAGTTCCATTACGTTCACCATCAGCCGGACGGCCGCCCGTATGCCGAGCGGCATGCGATGGAACTGGCGCTGGCCCGGGCAGCGATGGCGGCGGGCATCAGACTGACACTGCTGGACACCCTCTATCTCGCCGGGGGAGTGGGGGCGAACGGCGTTGCCGCACCGCTCAGCGGAGAACAGGTCCGGTTCGGCGACGCCGACGCCCACGCCTGGCTGGATAGGCTCAGCTCGCTTCGAGCCCAGGTGAGCGGCGCTTTTCCCCCTGAGATGGTCAGCGTGGGAGCAGCTCTGCATTCAGTGAGGGGCGTTCCCGAGCAGGACCTCAAGATTGTCGCCGAACATCTCCCTGCCGACATTCCGCTTCACATCCACCTCAGCGAACAGCCCGCGGAGAACGATGCCTGCGAAAAGGCGTACGGGGTCACCCCGGCGGGTCTGCTGGCACGGCACGGCCTGCTCACCCGGCGCCTGTCCGCAGTCCACGCCACACACCTCACGCCGGAGGACATCCGGCTGCTTGGCGAGGCCGGTTCCACTGTGGTGATGTGCCCCAGTACCGAGGCAGATCTCGCAGACGGCATCGGGCCCGCCCGGGCCTTGTCCGACGCCGGTGTGAGCATTGCGCTCGGAACGGATCAACACGCCGCAATCGACCCTTGGACCGAGATGCGCGCCCTGGAAAATGGTGAACGGCTCGGCTCCGGCCAACGGGGCAGGTTCACACCGCGGGAACTGCTGGCCGCCGCCACCGACGGGGCTACGGCCGCCATGGCCACTCCCGTCATGCCGGCGGCCCTTCGAACCGGAGCCGTGTGTGACCTCATGGCCGTGGCGCCGGATTCGATTCGCACCGCAGGATCGGTGGCGCAGCAGTTCCCGTTCAGCGCGACGGCGAGCGACGTCACCGACGTCGTCATAGGGGGCCGGCTCATGGCGTCCGGCGGATCCCACCAAAGTCTGGGGCAGCCGGGCAGCCTCCTCACCGAAGCCCTTAAAAGTTTCTCCTAAACCTTTGAATCCTGGCTGGCGATCCTGTCCCTGTGGGCTGGGTCCCGCACTTCGATGACGCTCCACGACTGGAGATTGGACGAGGTGGCGGCCGACTGTCCTGCGGCGATGAGTGTGGACACTGTTTGTTCGTCGACCGGGTTCTCGGTGAAGCTCCGGACAGACCGGTGGCGGTACAGCAGAGCCACGGTCTCGTTGCGGGTGGCGGGTACGAGGAGCTGTCCGAATCTCCGTAGCGGGCCGCGATCAGGCCGTCGAGGCGTGTTGCGATTGTCATTTGACCTCCAGAACAGTCGTGGTCCGCGCCGTGGTTGTACATGGGTGCGCATTTGCATTCTGTACCAACACGCCAAGCAGTCTCACCAACCGTTCCGTACCCCTACGTCCGGCGACGCAGCATGAAGCAGGCCTTCGTGGAAGTAGCGGGTCGGTCCCCTCATCCTGGTTACAACCAGATACCTGAGGTGTCACAACAGCTTGGACAGCTGAACCGGGTCGGCAAACGGCGGTCCAGCGGGCCATATACCGGGAGATGGACGCCCCAGACGTCCGTCACGACAGGTCTGGGTAGTGTTTATAGCCCACAGTTGCTGGAGTAGCTCGCAAGGAGACGGTGAGAGGAGGGCTGAATAGTCAACGTGATTCAGGACCAGCAAGACGGGCTTGATTCAGGCCACTTCGGCTCCAGTTCGAATACGACGAAACGGTCCAAACAGACTGAGGTCCTAGGGGCAGGTACGTCATCTTGGATGGAAAGGGACAGCGGATCGATACCAAAGTTTGACGGCACAACACCGGTAATGGATATTCCGTCAACTAAGGAGCCCTTGAGGCTGCTACGGAAGGGTCCCGGGCCGTAGGTACTGGTACACGGTCTCCCGACTGATGCCGTCATCACGGGCGAGGCTTGTCGTGTCGTCGATCGCCCAGCGGAGGATTTGAAGGTCGAAGCTGTCACATTGGGTCAGGCCGTGCAAGTAGACCTCGAACTCGGCTGAGCCAACGCTTCCGCCGTTGGCCCAGTAGTTTAGCCAGAGCTCGTCCAGGTAGTTCTTGTCCTGCCGGATGAGATCCAGTGCCGTAAGTCGCGGATCTTCCATGGTGGATGCCCCCTGATTATCACGGCCGGCCCTTTCGGCGCGGCGTTCGTTATTTCACGTGTTGCCCCCGCTGCTGCAGCCACCACCCATGTTGTCACAATTAATTGTTCGTGCCCTAATGATCTGATCCGTTTTCTGCAGATCCGCGTCGGCCTCGAGGACGTTGCCGCATTCCGCCGCTTTGAACTGGGCGTCGTGGGCGTCGTGCCCAACCTCGCGTTCAGGCACAACAAGTGGATCTGAATCTTTGCTGAATGTGTTCTCCCCGCTTCATGCCCTAGCATGGCATATGAATCCTAAGCTTGCTTAGCAGTCGGGCGGCTTAGTGGCGATACTGAGCGGAGAAGACTGCATGAGCAAGGCCGAGACGCCGGGCTGACCAGGAATGATCACAAAACCGGGCGGGGCGGCGGGCAGAAGTCCCTCCTGCGCCGCTTTGCGGGACTTCTGGGTCCCGGGATGGTGACCGGGGCAGCGGACGACGATCCGTCGGGTATTGCAACCTATGCCAAGGCGGGCGCCACCTTTTCCAACGGCATGCTGTGGACGGCACCCTTAAGGTTGCCTCTGATGATGGCGGTCCAGGAAATCTCCGACCGCACTGCCCTGGCTACCGGCCAAAGCTTTGGCTGGCTGGCGCGCCGCAAGTTCTCCCGGCGGCCACGCGTGGTCATCGGCGTGCTGATCGTGGCCCTGCTGGTGGGCAACATCCTTAACGCGGCTGCCGACCTCATGGCGGTCGGGCAGGGCATGCAGATGCTCGGCGCCGGACCCGACCATTTGTGGAGCGCCCTCGCGGGTATCGGTATATCCATCGCACTGATGAGTGGATCCTTCGCCGTCATCGCGAAAGTCTTCAAGTGGCTGTGCGTTTCGCTGCTCGCCTACGTGGCAGTACTCTTCGTGGCCAACGTCGACTGGCCTGACGTCCTGGCAGGCCTGATTGGAATGAAGTTCAGCTTCACCCCGGAATATCTTGGCCTCATCGTTGCCGTGCTGGGCACCTCGATCTCCCCGTACCTGTTCTTCTGGCAAAGTGCCCACCGGGTCCAGGAACTGCGTTCCGAGGACCACGGCGGGGACGAGGCCGTCGGGTTGCAGGACCGTCCGGACGAAGCCGCGGCCCGAAAGCTCCGCAAAGCCCGCGCCGACGTGTTCATCGGCATGCTCTTCTCAGTCCTGGTGATGTTCGCGATCATGGCGGCCACGGCAGCAACCCTGGGCCGTGACGGCACGAGGTGAACACGGCAGCGGACGTGGCCAAGGCACTGGAACCCGTGGTGGGACCCGCCGCCAAGTTCCTGTTCGCGGCCGGCTTCATCGGCTCCGGCATCCTCGCGGTCCCGGTACTCGCCGCGTCCGGGGCGGCCGGGCTGTCAGGCCTGCTGGGCAAGGACTGGGGCCTGGACCTCAGCCCGCGGCGCGCACCCTTGTTCTACGTGCTGCTCGCTGCCGGAACCGGGGGCGGGGTGCTCATCAGCTTCTTCACCTCCGACCCCATCGGGCTGCTGATCCTCAGCGCCACCATCAACGGCATCGCCGCGGCCCCCTTCCTGGTGGTCACCATGCTCATCTCCGGGGACAAAAAAATCATGGGCGAATACCGGAACGGAATACTCGCGACCACCCTCGGCTGGTTCACGACCGCCCTCATGCTCGTGGCCGGAAGCATCGGCGTCTGGACAACCCTGACCGGGTCCTGAGGTTACCGATCGCTCCAACGAAAGGAAGAACGACGTGGACCGCTACGGCTTCACCCCGCCAGCCCACCGGCAGGGGCGCGGTGCGGACCCCCTACGGCACCTGCGATGACATCGTCGGCATTCGCAGAGGCGTGCCACAAACGGGGAAAGCCCCTAATCGTTGACGAGGCGAGAGTTGGGGGCGGACAGGACGCAGGGCAGGCCTTCGTTAGCTGACCGCCCGGGATAGTGCGAGGCTCTGCTGGAGGTACTTTTCCTGGTGGTCGGCGAAGGCGGCATGCGCAACTAACTGCGTGCTGTTGAGCAACGGGATTTCGAGTCTGGCGCCGCACTCTTTGCCCTGGCAGCGAATTTCGTCCGTCCATACCCAGCTGTAACCCGGGTGGGACGCCAGAACGGCGGCCATGCCGTCCCTTGGATCAGCCCTTCGGTTCTCGTTCTCTGTGCGATCTGCGCCGCGGGCCGGCAACTCGACTTCCAGCGGTTCGAGTGTCATGGTCCCCAACCTTCCATCCGGGAGTTGGTGTTGACCCTAATGCGCCCGGCAGCACGTGCACCCCTTTTCGGGCTAACGGTTGGGTCACGTTCTTACCCCTTGGTCTTCCTTGCAGAAAGCTGTTTCCGGACTGCAGCAGGACGTACGCTTCGTTGAAGGTGCGAGCCAGTTGCCCGGCCAGGCCCGGGCACTCCCCGAGCATGGCAGCCGGGTGATGACCTCGGCTGACGGTCTCCGTTCGTCGTCGGCCCACTGGCGCACCGCCCCGGCTCCCCTGACCGAACCGGTGTCGGCAACAAGCTTTGCGCCGAGGATGTCCTACAGGTCCCGGACCAGGTCCGGATCGGGCAACCGGATAGAACCCTGGTGTGCCTTCAGCCCGCCGGGCGCTGCTGAAACTGCTGTCCTATTCTCAGGGTGCCGTGGAAAAGCAACCCGTCTCAACGAGAAGATCGCGCCGGAAATCACAAGCTTCGAACGTCGGTAACGGAGATTCCGTCAAAAGCTGGTCCAGGGCCGAGTGATGAAGGCGAAGTCAACTTTCTTCAACTCGGTTGGCCGTGACTGGACAGCGCAGGCAATGAGGCATAACTTCGGTTCAGCACCTCCGGTGCTGACGCTGGCGGCCTTGGTTGGCCGGGGCGTTTCCAGGCCAGCAGAAAGCATGCGGGTGAGCGCGACCCACTTTGACGACTTCCTGAGGGAGGCGGTTTCAAGCGATCCAGGAAGCGAGCGAGGCTTGAGTAAAGAGGCAATCTTCGGCCTCTACACAAGTTGGTGCACGCTCTCTGAATGTCCGGCAGAATCCGAAGGCGCCCTGTGGGAGGCCTTGCTTTCGAAGGGCATCGATCCAAGAAAGAACACCTTGGCAATGACAGGGCCGGCTGCTGCAGACTACATCCTGTCCAGCGCCCCGAATCTGCCATAGGGAAGCGCTCAGGATTCGGCCGTGTCATCCGGCTCTGCCGACCATGGGCAGGGGAGCCGACCCACCAGAAGAGAGCAGCGCCTTTGTGACCACGCGGGGGCCTCTCCGCCTCCCGCTCAACATCAGGCAGGGCTTGCGCTGCAACGCCCGGATCGTGGTCGTTTCCTTACTTTTTCGGGGCAAAGCGAAGGCGCACCCCTCCACGTTGCTCACCGCAAAGTACTCAATTCGCTCACAAGCCACCGCTGCCTCCAATCCTTACATGCGGGCCCGGCTTATAGGGCCCTGCCAGACGAACGTCAAGAGGTTAGAGGTTTTGGGTGTCAGTTTGCGGTGTGCTTTCAACCTGGCAACTGAAGAGGTAACTTGCCACCAATTGAGCACGGCCAACGCTCCGGTGCGTTCTGAGCGCAGCTCACGTTCGGCTTAGGGCTTGCCTTAGTCGTCCGTAGCCGATTGTCTCGTGGCCGATGACTGTTACCGCGGGGGTGAGGGCGAGGATGAGGACAGACCAGGGGACGGGGAGTCCTAGTATTGAGCCGGCGATGGTGAGGATGATGATTGCTGCGGTTCCGCCTAGGAGCACGAGGTGGAACGGATCCTTCTGGTGCAGGAAGATCGAGCCGATCGTGTAGAGCGCGAGGATGAAGATTGCGACCGGGACCGCGATGGTCAGGACTGTTGCTGTGGGCCCTATCTTTGTCATGTCCTCGAGGAAGTACGCCGTGACGTGAAGGCCGGCGCCGGTTGCCGTGATCGATCCGAACATCAGGAGGTGACCGAGTCCCCACAGTGTCGATCGGTCTCGGTGCTGGGCGAGTACATCACCCCAGGGCACAACGAAGTACATCCACCACAGCCCGAGGGTGAGACCGATGCCGGCGACCGCGAACAGTCCCGCCTCGAAGGTCCAGCCGTACTCGTTGTGGACGAGCGCGTTGAGGACGCTGACCGTGCCGAAGATCGACTCTCCAAGGGTGATGAGTAGCAGTAGGCCGTGTCGTTCCGCGATGTGGCGGGCGTTCCACGGCGTGGGTATGCGCCGCTCGGCCAGTACCGGACCGAGCAGCTCGAGAGCCAGCAGGGGAGCGCCGGCGACTACAAACGCCCAGAGGGGGAGATGCAACACGGCGAGAGTCAGCCAGCCGGTTTGCGCAAGGCTGATGGTCCGGATGTACTTATATGCCGCGGGTGCGCGGTCCGGGTCGTGGCGGGCGGCCAGGGACCAGAGAAGCACCATGGGCAGGCGCATTACGACGTATCCGATGACTATCACTCTGACATCGATCGGCCCGCCGTGGTCGAGGGATTCGAACAGCTCCGCCAGTCCCAAGGTCCAGACGATCACGCCGACCATTTGCAGCAAGGTGGCGACGCGGAAGAGCCAGTCGTCGGTGTCGTACGCCGAGGTGAACCAGGAGTAGTTCATCCAGGCCCAGGTCGCCGCGAGTACGGCGATGGAGAAGCCGGCGATGGCCGTGGCGAGGTGGCCTTCTGCCAGGTAGTGCGCGAGGTGGTTGGCGGCCGTACCGAAGGCGACGACGAAGGTCAGGTCGTACAGCAGTTCCAGCGGTGTCGCGGTCCGGTGCGCCTCGTTCTGGTCACGCCCGGACAGCGGCCGCCGGCGGCGGCCGCTGTGTCGAGTGTTGAACATCGGTCAGCTTTCGCTCGAGGGACGCTTGTCGCTCCAGTCGATGACGAGTTTGCGGTCGCTGAAGCGCCATTCACTGTCGTGCCGGACGAAGGTGTCGACGTAGCGGATCGAGAGAACCAGCAGGACCCGCTGGCCGTTCTCGGTCCACATGTGCTGCGCGAGGCAGTAGGACTCGCCTGTGGCGGTGTCGCCGTCAACGTTGATCGTGCTCTGCCCGTTGAAGTGGGTGGTGACGTCGTACGTCTGCAGAATCTCGAACGACTTGGCGAGTGCGGCGTGCCCCTCGATGACTTGCATGGGCTCGGTCGATCCCGGATCGCCCGCATACACTGCGACCTTCCCGTCCGGGGTGAAGAGCCCGGCCTGCTGCTGGCGGAGGCGGCGGTCGGCGAAGTGTGCCCAGCCGTCGACCAGGTCGCGGATCGCCTGGTGGTCTGAAACGGTGGTCATGCGTTAGCTCCCTCGAGCGGGCTCGTGATGACAGTGGATTCGGTGGGTGCGGCGCTGGCCCGGCGGAGCCGCCGCCGGAGCATCCAGGCCTGGATGACGAAGAACGCACCGCCGGCGGCCGCGTACAGCGTGAGCGGATCAAGCGACACGTCGGGACCGGTCGCACTGAGGGCGAACGAGATGCCGCCGATGCTCGACAGTGCACCCGCGACCAGCATTGGCCACTGGTTGCCAAACGCCTTGCGCCGACGGACGGCGGCGATCAGCTGGGCAGCGCCGGTGGTTGCGGCCCAGACACCGAACACACCGAGGACGCTGCCGGTGCCCTCAGTAGCGGCCCCGGCGATGGCGATCGCTGCGGCCGCGCTGACGACGGCGTTGAGCGCCAGCACGCGTCGAGTGGACGCCTGTCGGCCGCGGGCTTCGATGATTGTGGCGACCAGGTCGATGACCGGGTAGAGGACGAGCAGGATGGCTGGGCCAGTTGTCAGGGAGTCGGACGCCGTGGCGAAGGCCGCAGCCCAGGCGAGGGCGGCTACGCCACGGATGAGGAAGATTCGCGTTTGCAAGAGAGACCTCCGGTCTCGAGTAGTGGATGGTTGTCAGGGGACGGAGTAGCCGCCGTCGACGGGCAGGGCGATGCCGGTGACGAAGCTGGCCTTGTCGGAGAGCAGCCAGAGAACGGCGTCGGCGATCTCGTCGGGCCGTGCAATGCGTCCCAGTGGGTGTGCGGCGCTGATCGACTCGCGGGTGGCCGGATCCAGCGCCGCAATGAGTTGGGTATCCACCAGCCCGGGAGCGACCGCGTTGATGCGGATACCGTGGGGTGCGACCTCGACGGCGGAGCTCTTGGTCATCGCGATTTCGGCGGCTTTGGTGGCGGTGTAGCCGGAGAACCCGGGGACGCCGAGCAGCCCGGCCCCGGAGGACATGTTGACGATCGAGCCCGATCCTTGCGTGACCATCGCCCGGAGCTCGTACTTCATCGACAGGAACACGCCCCGGACGTTGAGTGCGATCATGTGGTCGAGCATCTCGGTGGAGTAGTCCGTTGTGAGCTGGTATTCCCCGTCGTACCCGGCGTTGTTCAGGGCGAGGTCGAGGTGACCGTTCTCGGTCGCGGCCGCGACGGCCATCTCGACCTGCGCCTCGTCTGTCATGTCGGCGATGGCGAACCGGGCCGAACCGCCGTCGGCTTCGATCAGGCGAACGGTTTCCTTCAGGGTTTCCTCGGTGCGGCCGGTGACGGTCACCAGTGCTCCTTCGGCCGCCAGTGCCAGGGCGCTGGCGCGCCCGATCCCGCTGCCGCCTCCGGTGATGAGCGCCGACTTGCCCGCAAACTGCTTGGTCATGTGAGTTCTTTCCTTTCTCTGTAGGGGGTGTCAGAACTTCGCAGCGGTCGGGTTGACGACGATCTCGCTGACGTCGATGTCGGCCGGCTGGGCGATGGCGTAGCCGATAGCTCCGGCGATGGCGGAGGGGTCGATGCCGATCGTTTCCGCGGTCACCCGTGCGCCCTGCCGGGTGTCGGGGTCGCCGCCGATGGTAGTGAGTTCGGTAAGTGTGAAGCCGGGGCTGATGATGGTGACGCGGATGTCGCTGGTCTCCTGGCGCAGGCCTTCGGACAGGGCGCGGACGCCGTACTTGGTCGCGCTGTAGACGGCGCCGGTCGGGTAGACCCGGTGGCCGGCCGTGGAGGCGACGTTGATGATCTGACCGGACTTCTGCTCGTTCATCGTGGGGAGGACAGCGGCGATGCCGTGCAGCACGCCGCGCAGGTTGACGTCGATCATCTGGTTCCAGTCCTCGACGCGCAGGTCCTCGACGAGGGAGAGCGGCATGACGCCGGCGTTGTTGACCAGTACGTCGATCCGCCCGTGCCGCTCGAGAGCGCCGGCGGCGAAGGCCTTGACGCTGTCGGGGTCGGTGACGTCGAGTTCGGCGTACTCGGCCTGGTAGCCGGCTTCGGTCAATTCCTTGACGAGCAGTTCGAGGCGTTCGACGCGCCGGGCGCCGAGTACGACGAGGTGGCCGGCGGCGGCGAGATGGCGGGCGGTTGCTTCACCGATGCCGCTGGAGGCGCCGGTCACGAGTACGATCTTGGGGTTCTGCATCTGGGTGTCCTTACGGTGTTGGGGTTGCCAGGGATTCCTGACACCATCCAGATAATCAAGCGCGCGGAAGCCGAAGAAGGGGTGCGCTTTTCCCGGGGTACGGGCTACAGGGGGTCTGGCAGACCCCCTGTAGCCGGGTGGCCGCGCTAGCCTGATAGTTATGAACCAGTCCGTTCCCGAGACTGATCTTCGGGAGTTTCTGCGGACCCGGCGGGCCCGGATTACGCCGCAGGAAGCGGGTCTGCCCGCGTTCCCGGGGGTCCGGCGGGTTCCTGGTCTGCGGCGCGAGGAAGTCGCCCAGTTGGCCGGCGTCAGTTTCGACTATTACGTACGACTGGAGCGCGGCCGCAGCGCGTCGGTCTCGGACGCGGTCCTTGAGGCGGTGGCCAGGGTCCTGAAACTGGATGAGGACGAACGCGAGCACCTGTTTGCGCTGGCCCGACCGGGCCGACCGGCGGCGCGGACGGACATGCCTGAGCAGGCGCGACCTGGTCTGTTGCGTGTGCTCGATAACATCGCCAACATCCCGGCCCTGCTACTGAGTCACCGTTTGGACGTCCTTGCCACGAACCACCTGGCCCGGGCGCTGTATCTCGACTTCGACGTGCTGCCGGTCGAGGCGCGGAACATGGCCCACTACCTGTTCCTCAATCCCGCCGCACGCGATCTCTACGCCGATTGGTCCGAGACCGGCCGGGAGATCGTGGGCATGCTGCACTTCCAGGCGAGCCGCCATCCACATGACCCTCAGTTATCCCGGCTGGTCGGAGAGCTGTCCTCCGGCGACCGTGACTTCCGTCGCTGGTGGGCCGACCAGGACGTCTTCAAGCCCCGTCACGGCTCGAAGCACTACCGCCATCCCGTGGTCGGCGACCTGATCCTCGGCTACGAGTCCTTCACGCCCATCGGCGATCCCGACCAGACACTCGGCCTCTACACCGTCGAATCCGGGTCACCGTCCGAGCACGCACTGGGCAAGCTGGCCCTGAGCGCAGAACGAACCTGAAATGACCGAGGCGGAGACCGCGGCGAAAGCGGTCCCCGGCTCGGCCGGTCGTGCTCAGGCGCCTGGGGTGACGACGTGCTCGCCCTCGATCATGTCGTGGTTGGCCGCCGTGTTGGCCGGAAACCATGCCGTTGATCAGTCCGGTCTCTTCCTTGGTCTTGTCGCCGCGGGTCTTCAGTAAACTCGCGACGGTCGCTATGACGATGGCGGCGGCGATGACGATGAAGAGCAGCGAGAGCCAGATGGGAATCTCCGGCACCCAGAGGAGTGGTTCCCCGCCGTTGATAAAGGGGAGCTCGTTGAAGTGCAGGGCGTGGAATAGGAGCTCCGGTTACATGGCCCCCTTGTGGGACTGGGCGCGGGCCTCGATCGCCTTCACGGTGTTGTGGAATGCCTTCACGAGAACGCTCTTGCCGATGCTTCCGACAATGACTTCCAGGAGCCGTCCGCGCAGGTTTTTGCCTTCGCGGACTGCGATGTAGTCCACGGTGGTCGTGCCGTTCTGGTTCACCGTGAGGTTGTACGTGTGTCCGGAGTTTCGGCCCCAAGCGTTCGAATCCGTGGTGGTCAGTACGACGTGGGTCGGGTTCGACCAGTCGTAGTGCAGCCGCTCCCACACTCCGTTGGAGCCCTCGGTGACGTCGGCCTGGGTTTTCCCGCGGTCGTGAACCTGCAGGTACCTGTCGGCGCTGTTGCCGAACAGCTCTGCACGGCCCGGCCCGAAATCGGTCAGGGCGGCGATGAACTGTTCGGGAGTTGCACTCATGTTCTCGCGCAGCTTGATGGTGGTCATTTTTTCTTCGTCCTTCCCGGTGCGGTTCCGGATCCGTTGAGGGCATTTATGTGGTGACGGGGTTTGCGCTGTGCGCATTGAACTTGCCCGCGTCGGATCGCCTCCTCTTAGTCCGCGGTCGATGGTCCCGCGCCGACTGGCCTGCGCGCGGCCGCGATCTCACCGCGGAGTGCCTTCAGCGCGGAGACGTAGATTTCCGAGAATGTCGGGAACGGCTGGATCGTGTCGTTGAGGACATCGAGCGGTACATGGGCCCGTATGGCCAGCGTCGCCTATTGCAGCCACTCTCCGGCCTCCGGGCCCAGTGCGTAGGCGCCGGTCAGCCGCCCGCCGTCGCTGAGGAGGGTCAGGAAGCCGTTCTTCTCGGCGTAGGCGCGCGTGTAGGTCGCAGTCTTAGACACCTCCGAGACCGAGATCGTGGCGCTGAAGCGGCCTTCGACGGCGCCGACCGCCGCGGCCTGCGGGTCGGTGTAGGTGACCCGCGGAACGGCCTCATAGTTCGCTTTCCGCGCCTCGCCGAGGATGTTGGCCGCGACGACATCGCCCTGGTATTTGCCGACGTGGGTCAGCGGCCAGATGCCGGCCACGTCACCGATCGCCCATAACCCTTCCCTGACGCGAAGCTGCGCATCGACGGGGACCCCGTGGCCATCCGGCTCGATGCCGACGGTTTCCAGGCCGATGCCATGGACCCGGGGGCGCCGCCCGGTGGCGACGAGCAGCCGGTCACCGCGCAGTTCACGACCGTCGTCGAACTCCAGCACGTAGTCTTCGCCGTCACGCCGCGCACTGGTCGCGGTCGCGGACAGCACGAGCTCGAGGCCCTCGCTGCGCAGGACGTCGCCGAGGGCTTCGCCCAGCGGTGCCGGTTCCCGGCCGAGGACGTGCGCGGAGTGGTCGGCCAGTGCCAGGTCGCCGCCGAGCCGGCGAACGGCCTGGGCCATTTCGACGCCGACGGGGCCGCCGCCGAGGATGAGCAGCCGGCGGGGTACGGACTTCATCGAGGTCGCTTCCCTGCTGGTCCAGACGCCGTCGAGTTCGCGCAGGCCCGGGACCGGCGGCATCACAGGGTCGGCGCCGTTGGCGAGGACGATATGCCTGGCGGTGTGCCGGACGCCGTCGACCTCGACGACGCCGGGACCGGCGAGGCGGCCGGAGCCGCGCAGCAGGTCGATGCCGTGATCGGCCAGCCAGCGTTCCTGTCCGGCGTCGGAGTAGTCCGACACCATGTAGTCGCGCCAAGCGAACGTCGCCTCAACGTCGATCTCGGCGGTGGCGGCCGCTTCACGTGCTGCATGGACCGCGTCGCCGGGCCGGAGCAGCGTCTTGGACGGGATGCAGGCCCAGTAAGAGCACTCACCGCCGACGAGTTCGCGCTCGACCACGGCGACGCGCAGGCCGCCCTCGGCGAGGGCCCCGGCGCAGTGTTCGCCGGGTGAGCCGGCACCGATCACGATCACGTCGTAGTCGCTGTTCATGTCGGCAGCTCCTCCCCGGCATACTCGCGCACCATGTAGCGTACCAGTCGGGCCAGTTCGGATCTTCCTGGCCCGTGAGCTCCTCGTGCCTGCCGTGTGCTGCCGCGGCCCGCCTCAGGGCTTCGGCAAGGTCGCCGACGGATTCGTAAGTTGTGGCCATCGGCCTCTCCTCTCAGAGTTGAGTGGTTCAGCGGCCCGGGAGCCGGGTCTTGATCTCCTGCAGGACCCAGCCGTTGCCGTCCGGGTCGCTGAATGAGGCGAACGAACCGTAATCCCGCCGCCCGGGAGCCGGGCCGTCGAGGCGTCCCTCGTCCCGGCGTGGTGAAAGACGCCCGTGGCGTCATGGAACGGTTCGCTGACGTCGACCCCGCGGGCGATCAGGTCGGCGCGTGCTGCGTCGAGGTCGTACACGGCCAGATGCAGTCCCTGCAGCGAGCCCGGCTGCGCGTTGGTGACCCCCTTGCCGAGAATGATCGAGCAGCCCGATCCCGGGGGAGTGAACTGCATGAGCCGGTAGCCGTCATCGACTGCCGCTTCGGCGTCTGGCCGCCAGCCCAGGCCGGCGTAGAAGCGCTTCGCACGGTCAACGTCCGAGACAGGCACGACGATCACTTCGAGCCTGAACTGTCCGGGGATCACCGGCGGGCTGCCGGCTACGCTTTGGCTGCTTTGGTCTACGGTGCTCATTCCGGCCTCCCTCCATCGGGCGCGCCATGAACGGACGGCATCCGGGCCCTCACTGACGACCTGTGCCGGCGGCGGGTCGCAGGCCGTACACCGGGGGGCTTGCGCTGCTGGGTCGCCTTGCGCTTTCCTTGCCGCCTCCCGGCCGGTCTTCGGCCGGGGCGCTGCCCTCGGGACCCCACATTGGCCTCGTGTGGGATGAAAGTCAAGGGCGAAAATCTGCCTCCCCGGGTCCGGCGGAGGACCACCTGGGCCGGCCGATGTGGGGAAAGCGGCCGGGCCGGAGTGCTCCTCGACCGTGCCCACGGACGGGGGTTTAGCCTGAGAGCGGACAGACAGCCGGTGCAGTGCCGGATTGTCGTCCCGCAGGGGCTGTGCCGTCACCGCGGGCGTGACCCGGAAGCGAGGCCTTGTGATGGATGTCCCTGGAGGGTCCGGCCCCGGGGCGGGTGGCACGGACTCAGGGTTCAGGACTGGTAAAGCTTGGACTGGCGCAGGTACTGCCTCCAACCCTCCTGCATGTGGGCTTGAGTCCCAGGGCCTTTCCAGACGAACGTCAAAGGGTACAGCTCTTGGGAGTCAGGTTGGGGTGTAGTTCAGTCGGGCACAGCCCCGTCCCTAAGACAAGGACCCTAGGGTCATGAGTAGGTTGCAGTTGTTGAGAGCGGGCCTCGCTGCTGTCGGCCGCCCGAGTCGGGGGCTGCCGACAGCAGTGGTCTTCCCCTTAGTTGGAGGGGAAGTTGTAGGAGGCGCCGGAGGCGTGGGTGGGTTCGGGCCATCGGGAGGTGATGACTTTGCCGCGGGTATAGAAGGAGACGCCTTCGGGGCCGTAGATGTGCTTGTCGCCGAAGAGGGATGCTTTCCAACCGCCGAAGGAGTGGTAGGCCACGGGGACGGGCAGGGGCACGTTGATGCCGATCATGCCGACGTCCACGGAGCGCTGGAATTTCCGTGCTGCGGCGCCGGAGGAGGTGAAGATCGCGGTGCCGTTGCCGTAGGGGTTGGCATTGATCAGTTTGATGCCCTCGTCCAGGTCTTCCACGCGGACGACGACGAGGACGGGTCCGAAGATTTCCTCGGTGTAGGCGGTCATTTCGGTTTGACGTGGTCGAGGACGGTGGGGCCGACCCAGAAGCCGTCTTCGTGGCCGGGGATGACGAGGTCGCGGCCGTCAACGACCATGGCGGCGCCGGCCTGTTCGGCTTCGGTGACAGTTTTGAGGATGACGCTCGCTCGCCCCTGATGACCCACTTGCCGGCCTGGCGATCGGGGACCTGCCTGATACAGGATCTCCAGCCAAGGGCTGGGAGAAAATCACGCTCAAAGCCTCCGCACTGAATCATCACGACCTGTTCTCCCTCAAAGGCGTACTCGGCAAAGAGGATCTGCCGATGGTGCTGGGCTGCGACGGCGCCGGAATAGATCCGGCCGGCAACGAGGTGATTATCTATCCCGTCGTTGCAAGCCCTCGATGGCGTGGCGACGAAACGCTGGACCCTGAACGCACAGTCCTCTCGGAGCGGTATCCCGGAACCATGGCAGACCACGTCTGGGTGCCCGCAGGAAGCACAGTCCCCAAACCAGCGGAACTGAGCTGGGAAGAGGCCGCCTGCCTGCCCACCTCTTGGCTGACTGCCTACAAAATGCTGTTCTCCGTCTCCCCAGCGGCGCCCGGATCCACCATCCTGATCCAAGGAGCCGGCGGAGGGGTCTCTACAGCGTTGACAACGATGGCAGCAGCTAGCGGGTTCCGGGTGTGGGTTACCAGCCGCAGCCAGGAAAAACGGCTCCACGCATTGACCCTCGGGGCGGAACAGGCCTTTGAAAGCGGTGCGAGGCTCCCAAACAAGGTGGACGCCGTCTTTGATTCCGTGGGGCAGGCAACATGGGCGCATAGCCTCAAGGTGCTGCGACCCGGCGGGGCCGTTATCACCTGTGGGGCAACCTCGGGCAGCGTTGCAGCAACCGACTTGAATCGGCTCTTTTTCACCCAACTGAAGATCCTTGGCTCCACCATGGGCACTAGGGACGAACTCGAAAGACTCACCCGGTTCCTTGCTGGAACCGGGATACGCCCAACCATCGACACCGTACTGCCCCTTTGTGAAGCCACTAAAGGTTTCACCAAAATGCTTGAAGGCAACCTGATCGGAAAGATCGTCTTCACACATTGATCTGGACGAAGCAGCGCGAGCTGCGTCGGGGAGGAGACAATTCGCAGGCACTCACCCGCCCATCTTTGAACGCCGATAATGGGGATTCCGTCATGTTGGAGGCCGCCGTGCTTTGTGGCACTCCGGTGCTCGATAGGACGGGTTCGGTCATGCATCTTCTGTGGTGTCCGCCCATGAGATCTTCGAAGGAGGCCGCAACGCAATGATCATTGAATCCTGGTGCCGGCTTGCAGAAATGTGTGGGCAAGGTCGTGCGTGGGGCCTGGGTATCTCCGGACATCAGGCGCGGCGACCGCGCGCGTCCGTCACCGTTACTCCTCGTCCTCAAAACGCCGCGGGGATGGGCGTCCAAAATGGCAAAAAAGAGGGTGTGCACAATGTGCACACCCTGGGCTTCGGATTCGGTTGTACCCGGCATCGGACTGGGCCGGATTGGGGAGGTTTTCTGGGGAGTGCCGGGTTTTCAAGGGGTGGCGCCCGGTTCGAGTCCCACCTCGGGCACAGTGTTTTCCCTGTTCAGAGGCTTTTTTAGCCTCTGAGTGTGCACATTTTGTTCACTTGTGCGCCCCTTCGGGGGTCTTTTTCATTGGTGGCCGGCGGTATGGCCGGTTGCCTCCTTCCTCACTGCTTGTGCTTGAGTGTTTGCTCTTTGGTACCTGTTCATGGGCAGCTTGGCGTCGGCCAACATGATGTGGGTACGTTCGGCGGAAAATTTCTTTTCTGCTCGACGTTGGTTGTTCATCCCGCTCCTCCTCCGTTTCGGTTGTGGTGGACTGTTCTGCTTATTAACGGTCGGCCTTGGGTTGGAACTGCATGACCTTCTGGAGTTGGCGGCAGCCGGTCTCTTGCTGTGTCTCTGGCTGTTTCTTCCTTCACGACTGTTCATGGCAGGGCTTCCGGCTGGCTGCATGACTATCAGGGCTCTTGTCACGAGCTCTCCAGGGGCTTGCCGGGAAGCCATCATCGGCCGCCAAGTGAACGGGGTCAGGAGGAACAAGAGGTGCCTGCTCTTAGAGAGCGGGGATGCCAGGCCATGCTGCCGGCATGAACGGAGAGCGGGCCGGTAAAGCCCAGAACCCATGACCCTAACTGCGGTGGATCCCATGGCCACCCGTTCGGCTGTCTTTCCGGGTGGGGAGTTCGGGGTGGAGCCCGTTGTGTAGACGCGGACTTGGCGGACTGGTCAGCCGTGCCGGGGTCGTCCATCGTAGGCGGGGGCATGTCCGGCCGTGCCAGTTCGGGTGGAGCGGCCGGTCGTTCGGAGGTGCTCGACCGCTTCCAGCACTCCCCGTTGTCCTTCTATGAGAACCCGGAGGGCTTCAGGAGAAGCTGGGCGAGGACCTGCTCGGCAAGCTTCGGAGGAACAAGATGGTCTGGGCCGACGTGCAGGAGCGCAGGATCGATCTGCGGGACATCCTGCAGATCGGTATCTCGCGGTTCCTCGACGCCGAGGCCGAGGGGACCCTGTGTGGGCTGCTGGCCAGCCTGAAGTCGGGTGAAGACCAGCTTGTCGGGGCCGAGGAAGTCAGTAGTTGGATCGAGCATTTCAGGATCGGCCCGGCGACCGCGAACGAGGTTAAGACAGGCGTTTACCGGCTCGCTGTAAGACACGGCGGCGACTTCGCCGCGCAGATCCCACCGGATGCCCACATCATGAGACTTGCCAACGGCCTTTCCTATGCCGCCGCTGGCGAGAAGCGTGGTCTCGACGTCGAGCGTCGTCTGATCCTATTCCGGGAGCAGCTCGTGGCCGGGGCACCACGGGCGGCAGGGATGTCAGCCTTGCTGAACGAGCACGACCTGATCAGGCTCGTTGACGCCGGGATCACCCGTGCGCAGTCAGCCGAGGGGTACTTGAGGGGGATGAGCGCAGCCCAGATGATCGCAGCGCACGCATGTGAGCAGCCTGGCCAAAAACTTCGCCGAACGGATGACGCACGTCCGAGCCTATGGTTCCTCAGGGGAGCTAGGATCGCTGCACCAGCATCACGTCGCTGGAAGTGGCGAAGACATTTGTGGGCAGCATGGTTGGGGGCGTGCAGGTTCTGCGGCAGCCCAGACGACGATCACCACTGCCTGCGATCGTCAGTGGCGCTAATTGGACTGGAGCGAAGAGGATAGCGGGGCAGGCCCGCAGGAGTCGACGAGGTTCGGGACGCCTCCGAAGGAGGCCAAGGTCCAGGCCGTCTCCACGAACTCGCGCGCCAGCTCGTCATTGACGTCAGTGCGCCATGCGATCGACAGCGGAGAGGGCGGGACGTCTCTGACCGGGATGAAAGACAGCCCCGGACGGTCATAAAAACGCTGGGTGGAGGCTTGAGTGAACGCAATTCCCCGTTCACCCATGATGGCTTCGAAACACTCGTCAACGGTGGCTACCTGGGTGCCTAGACGGACCGGTTGCCCGCCGCGGGCCTGGGTTGCGAGCCAGAAGTCCCTCCACTTATCCGGAGCCTTGCGGGCGACGAAGGACTCATCAGCGACCTGTTCCACCGAGACCTCGGACAGACCGGCAAAGCGAGAACTGCTGGCAACTACGAGGACCCGCGGCTCAATGAACAGGGTCTCCATGGCGAGCCAGTCAGCCGCGGGCAGGGGCGGCCGCACAAATGCCACGTCCGCGCTTCCGTCCGCAAGACCCGCAGTGGGGTCGGCGAAGTCGAAGGACCTCATCTGCACGTGAATTTCCGGGTGGTTGTTCTTGAACGCGGCGAGGATTCGCGGGGTCAGTTCAGCAGCCGCGTTGGCCTGGAAGCCGACTATCAGGGTGCCCCGCACGCCGCTCGCGACCTCACGCGTCAACGAAACGGCGCGCTCCGCGGCGGACAAAAGGCGCTTAGCTTCACCCAGCAGGACATCTCCCGCGCTGGTCAGGGAGACACTGCGGCTGGTGCGGATCAGCAGGGGAGTGCCCAGCGAGTGTTCAAGCTTCCGTATCTGGACGCTGAGGGACGGCTGCGCGATATGCAGCCGGGCAGCGGCTCGACCGAAGTGCAGTTCTTCGGCAACGGCGACGAAGTACTGCAGGACGCGCAGGTCTAGCTGTGGCTGCTGCATCGTTCAACTGTAAGGTCCGCCCAATCCGGCGTCCAATAGTTTCGGGCTATCGGTGGATAGGGCACAGGTATTGGACCGTTCGGGGCCGCGGGGGCTGCAATGGAAACAGCGAAAGGTTGCCAACGGAGACAGCCACCGAGGCACTCCAGGAACCCCGCTTTCGAGGCTCGGACAGAGAAGCCCGACCCTCCGCGAGACCAATGAGAGGAACAACGAAATGACGGTCGCAACACGTGCCCCTTCTGTAGAATCCTGGGTTCAGAGCTTCACCGAGGCCAACAACCAGGACCCGGAAATCCAGGCCCACGGAAAGCACTTCACCTGCTCCTACCTGCTGGACATGGAGGCGCACACCTTTGTTGTCCGGGTGGTGTCCGGCACCATCGCTCAGATTTCCGTGGACCCGGGACCCATCGAGGTGCCGTACCAGTTCGCCATCCGGGCCAGCGCCCACACCTGGGGTGAATTCGGCAAGCCCGTCCCGGCTCCCATGTACCACGGCATCTGGGCCGCCACTTTCCAGCGCGACATGAAGCTGGAGGGCGATGTCCTGGTCCTGATGCAGAACCTGCGCTGCCTCACCCGCCAGATCGAACTGCTGCGCTCCACCGGCGCACCCGTCTAGACCATAGGAGTTCCTGACATGAGCAAAATTTCCCCCGTCACCGGCCACTACGTCACCGTCGACGTGGACGGCCTCGAATACAAAGTTTTCTACCTCGAAAACGGCCAGGGCCAGCCCCTGGTCTGCCAGCACACCGCCGGAGCCCACAACCACCAGTGGCGCGGCCTGCTGGAGGATCCGGAGATCACCGCCAACTACCGCGTCATCGCCTACGACCTCCCCCGCCACGGCAAATCAGACCCGCCTGAAAACACCCAGTGGTGGACCGAGGAGTACCAGCTCAGCGCGGACCACTTCGCCAACTTCATCGTCGCCCTCGCCGATGCGCTGGAACTGGTTGACCCCATCTTTATGGGATCTTCCTTCGGAGGCAACGTGGCGCTGCAGCTCGCCCACCGCTTCCCGGAGAGGTTCGACGCCGTCATCCCCGTGGAGGGGGCGGACCACTCGCCGGGGTTTTACCTCGACTGGTGGCACCACCCCCATGCAAATGCCGCGCAGGTGTGCGGCAGCGGCACGTGGGATCTCATGGCCCCGCAATCGCCGGAGGCGGACCGCTGGAAGACCTGGTTCTACTACACACAGGGTTCCGAGGCGTTCAAGGGTGATCTGTACTTCTACTCCGTGGACCACGATCTGCGCGGCAAACTGGGCGAAATCCAGACCGATAAATGCGCGGTGGTCCTGATGACCGGCGAGTACGACTACCTCACCACGCCTGAAGACGGAGCCCGCACGGCAAGCCAGATTCCGGGTGCCGAATTCATCGAGATGAAGGCCATCGGGCACTTCCCGATGAGTGAGAACTACCCGGTTTTCAAGGGATACCTCGTTCAGGCTCTGGACCTGATCCGCGCCAAGACCGGCGTCCGAGTCTAGCCGTTCCCACCCAAGGCGTCGGTGCCGACCCAGAAGGGCCGGCACCGACCCTCCCACCTGAATGGTGATAGACGCACAGAAAATTCAACGTCTTCGTGCCCCTGCCTCTGGCAGCCAGACCGCACCAGACTGCTGAAGGTCGGGCTGCAGGCCGATACGACTTGCTTCAAAACCCATGGAGATCGAATGATGTCAATAAATGCCAAGCTTGAAGCCGCGCTGCTGGCCTCCGTGCCGACGGGCCTGCTCATCAATGGCGAGTGGCGTCCCGCAGCGTCGGGCAAGACGTTCGACGTCGAGGATCCCGCCACCGGGAAGGTGCTGCTGAGCATCGCCGACGCCGGTCCAGAGGACGGGAAGGCCGCCTTGGACGCGGCCGCCGCTGCCCAGGAGTCCTGGGCCAAGGTCCCGCCGCGGGAACGCGGCGAGATCCTGGGCCGCGCCTTCGACCTGGTCACCGAGCGCGCCGAGGACTTTGCCCTGCTGATGACTTTGGAAATGGGCAAGCCGCTGGCCGAGGCCCGCGGCGAGGTCACCTACGGTGCCGAGTTCCTGCGCTGGTTCTCCGAGGAGGCAGTCCGCGCGTTCGGCCGCTACTCCGTCGCCCCGGACGGCAAGTCCCGCCTGCTCGTGACCAAGAAGCCGGTGGGCCCGTGCCTGCTGATCACGCCGTGGAACTTCCCGCTGGCCATGGCCACGCGGAAGATCGCCCCGGCCGTCGCGGCCGGCTGCACCATGGTGCTGAAGTCCGCCAACCTGACCCCCCTGACCTCGCAGCTGTTCGCGGCAGTCATGCAGGAGGCCGGCCTGCCCGCCGGTGTCCTGAACGTGATCCCGACCTCCACGGCGGGTGCCACCACAGGTCCGCTGATCAAGGACTCCCGGCTGCGGAAGCTCTCCTTCACCGGCTCCACCGAGGTGGGCCGGCGCCTGCTCTCCGACGCCTCCGAAACGGTACTGCGCACCTCGATGGAGCTCGGCGGCAACGCACCGTTCGTGGTGTTCGAGGACGCCGACGTCGATGCCGCCGTCGCCGGAGCCAT
>NZ_JBHTZA010000017.1:0-100797 GCF_042790555.1 Arthrobacter sp. NPDC056727
CGGTGCGGTTCTTCTTGAACCGCACCGGCCGCCGTCGTTCTTTAACGCGCCTCGAGTGAGATCCGTAACGTGCCGCCGGCCCCAGCTTGCCTCGCAGCTACCACCGGGTAGTCTGATGTCCACCATGTTCACGCTGACTATCAATCAAACAGACAGCCGGCGCGACGGCGACCGGGTCCCGCATCTCCTTAGGGACCTACGGCATATCCCGGCGCGACTGGATTTTGACCGATCCGTCGAGGACGAGGTGCAGGGCATCCTCGATTGCCCGCACCAGACGGTGGATGCAGCCCTGATCGCGCTCCGCTGCGGAAGCTGGTATGTGGGAATCGGCGTGGGCCCGGTCAACGAGCCGCTGCCGAACCAGATCAAGGACGCGAGCGGACACGGCCTGATCTACGCCCGCCGTGCCGTGGACCGCCTCCGCAACAGCAAAGAACGCATTCCGGTGGCCGTGGAGGGTCCCCTGGCAGATGTTGCGGCCGAATCCGAGTCAGTGCTCCGCCTGCTGGGCCACATAGTCCGGGACAGGAGCGAGGCCGAGTGGCGGGTGCTTGACCTGATGACCCCCGGGGTGCGCGGGCAGCAGAAGACTGTGGCCGCCGAGCTCGGCATTACCTCCCAGGCTGTCAGCAAGGCCGTGGCGAGGTCGCAGTGGAACGAGGAGCATGCAGCCCGGCCGGCGGCGGCCAGGCTGCTCTCGCTGATTCTCGACGTGCGGTGAGTCCCGGGCTGCGCTGATTCGCCAGGTGAAGTAGCCCCGCCTTACAGCAGGCCGCGCAGCACGTGGGCGGCGCCGTCGTCGTAGACCGATTTGGTGACCTCGTCCGCGGCGGCGACCACTTCCTCAGGAGCCTGTCCCATGGCCACACCGCGGCCCGCCCAGGCGAGCATCTCGATGTCGTTGCGGCCGTCGCCGATGGCAAGCGTGGCGGCGGGATCAACGCCGAGGCGGCTGCGGAGGCTCTCCAGCGCGCTGGCCTTGGTGACGCCGGCCGCGGCGATGTCCAGCCACGCAGTCCAGCCGACCGAATAGGTCACACCGGCCAGGCCGATGTGCTCAATGGCTTCGTTGAACTCCTCCGGCGTATTCTCCGCGCTGAAAACCACGACGCGGACGGCCGTGGCTTCGAGCATGGTCTGGAAATCCACGCCGATGGCCTCGACCCCGAAGCTGGCGTCCTGGAAGCGCTCGGTGGACAGGAAATTGCCGTCCTCATCCTCCAGCGCATATTTCGCGGCAGGCAGGCGCTTGCGGAGGGCACGGAGCGCCGGGCCGGGATCGAAGGTGGCCTTGTGGATGATGTCGTAGCCGTCGGGCAGTCCGGGGTCCAGCCGCAGCGTCACGCCGCCGTTGCAGCAGACGGCCCAACCGCGGTCCAGGCCGATCTGTTCGATGATGGGGAGCGTGGCGTTAAGCGAACGTCCGGTGGCAATCATGACCTCGTGCCCGGCAGCGACCACGGCCTGGGCGGCGTCGCGGACCGGAGCGGACATGTGGCCGTCGTGGTCCACGAGTGTGCCGTCCACGTCCAGGGCGATCATGAGTTTCTGTTGTGCTTCTCGCTGGTCTTCGATGCCAGCGGCTGAGGATTCAGTCAGTGTAGTCATGCTTCCTAGTAGAGCAGACGCCCCTGACACCAGCTAGGACGCAGACCACAGCAGCGCGTGAACAGCGGGTAAATATTCACAGGTTGTCCCCGGTGTGAGTATTTACCCGCCGTGCGGAATTGAAGCTTAGAGAACCGGGAGGACCTGCAGCCCGCCGAGGTACTTCTGCAGCGCTGCGGGCACGTTGACCGAGCCGTCGGCGTTCTGGTGGTGCTCCAGCAGGGCCACGATCCAGCGCGTGGTTGCCAGCGTGCCATTGAGCGTGGCCACGGCACGGGTGCCCTTGGGGCTGCCGTCCTCCGTGAACACGCGCTCACGGATGTTGAGGCGGCGCGCCTGGAACGTGGTGCAGTTGGACGTGGAGGTCAGCTCGCGGTAGGCGCCCTGGGTGGGTACCCAGGCTTCGCAGTCGAACTTGCGGGCGGCGGACATGCCGAGGTCGCCGGCGGCGGTGTCGATCACGCGGTAGGGAAGCTCGCACTTGGCCAGCATCTGTTCTTCCCAGGCCAGCAGGCGCTCATGCTCGGCTGCCGCCTCGTCCACCGTGGTGTAGATGAACATCTCCACCTTGTTGAACTGGTGGACGCGGATGATCCCGCGGGTGTCCTTGCCGTGCGAACCGGCCTCCCGGCGGTAGCAGGAGCTTTGGCCGGCGAAACGGATGGGCCCGGCGGAGAGATCCAGGATCTCGTCCGCGTGGTAGCCGGCAAGCGGCACCTCCGAGGTGCCCACAAGGTAAAGGTCGTCTTCAGCGAGACGGTAGATCTCGGCGTCGTGCTTAACGTCGAAGCCGGTGCCCTGCATAGTCTCGGGACGGACGAGCGTGGGGGTGATCATGGGGATGAAGCCGGCCTCGATGGCCTGTTCCATGGCCATCTGCAGCAGGGCCATTTCCAGCCGGGCACCCACGCCGCGGAGGAAGTAGAACCGCGCACCGGAGACCTTGGCTCCGCGCTCCATATCGATCGCGCCGATCAGCTCGCCGATCTCGAGGTGGTCGCGGGGCTCGAAGTCCGGGAATTCGCGGGGGGTGCCCACGGTCTTGACCACAACGTAGTCGTCCTCGCCGCCTGCCGGCACACCCTCTTCAATGAGGTTGGGAATGGTGCGCAGCAGTTCTTCCTGCTTGGCCTGGGCGGCGTCGGCCTCAGCCGAGGCGGCCTTCACCGCACCCGCCAGTTCGCGGACCTCGGCGAGCAGCGCCTGCTTTTCCTCGCCCTTGGCCTGAGCCACCTTCTTGCCGAACACGTTCTGTTCCGCGCGGAGGTTTTCGAAGCTGATCAGTGCCGTGCGGCGCGCGGCGTCGGCGTCGATGATCGCGTCCACCAGGGTTTCGTCCGCACCGCGGGCGCGCTGGCTGGCGCGGAACTTGTCCGGGTTTTCGCTGAGGTCTTTTACGTCGATCACCAGACAAGGGTATCGAATCCGCGGGACACTCCGGGCGGGATAGTGTTGGAGCACCATGAGCGACCTGCTTCTTTACGTCCTGATCGCTGCAGCCCTGGCTTTCGCCGTCTCCAGCTGGTGGGGCGTGCGCAGGCTGAAGGCCCTGCACATCCGCAGCGCCGTGCGCGAGGAGGCCCATGAACACGGCCTCGAGCACCAGCGCGTCGCCGTTATCCTCAATCCCATTAAGGCCAAGGCCGATGAAGCCCGTGCCACCATCCAGCGTGCGTGCCTGGCCGCCGGCTGGGAGGAGCCCCGGTTCTTCGAAACGACGCCGGAGGACCCGGGCCACTCACAGGTCCGGGCGGCGCTGGAGTACGGTGCCGACGTCGTCCTGGTGGGCGGCGGCGACGGTACAGTGCGCGTGGCGGCCGAAGCACTGGCCCACACCGGCGTGGCGATGGGCCTGATTCCCCTGGGCACCGGCAACCTGCTGGCCCGCAACGTGGACCTGGACGTCTACGACCTGTACGGCAACATCCAGACCGCGCTCTTTGGCCACCAGCGGTTCATCGATACCGCCCGGATGGAGATAGAGAACTCGCACACCGGCCACTCCTCAAGCCACTCGTTCCTTGTCATTGCCGGGATCGGCATGGACGCAGAGGTGGTGGGCGACACGAACGCCGACCTCAAGCGGGCGGTCGGCTGGCTTGCCTACACGGAGGCGGGCGTCCGCCACCTTCCCGGACGCAGGAAGAAGGTCGCCATCTCGCTGGATGACCAGCCGGACCAGTCCAGGAAGATCCGCAGCATCCTTTTTGCAAACTGCGGCCTGGTTCCGGGCGGCATCGACTTCATTCCGCAGGCCATGATCGACGACGGGATGCTGGACGTGGTGGTCATGAGCCCCCGCAGCGCCGTGGGCTGGCTGGCGATGTACGCCAAGATCCTGTTCAAGCACAAACGGCACCTGCCCGTCATGAGCGTGTACCGCTCCGGCAAGGTGGTCATCAAGTGCCCCGAACCGATGCCCACCCAGCTGGACGGCGACACGTCCGGTGACGCCACAAAGGTGACAGTGCAGGTGGAACCGAGATCGCTGCTGGTGCGGGTCAGGGAGGAACTGCGCGCCTAGGCTGACTTTGCGGAGTCGGCGTGTTTGGCTGCCTCGGCTGCGGCCTTGGCGGCTGCCCGGGCTTCGGACTGTTCGCGGATCATGGCCTGCTCCTCTTCGAAGCGCAGGCGGTCAGCACGGTCGGCCTCGTCCCCGTCCCAGTCCTGGTTCTCAGCTGTGGGCTTGGGATTGACGATCATTCCCTGGCCGTCATTGTCATTCTTGTCCGACATGACCCGCTCCTTTCGTTGGGGCCATCCCTTTGTTGATCAAGCAAGCATACGCACAGCAGCAGGGGCAGGGAAGTGCCCCGAAGTGCATTTATCTACGCTGACGGCGAAGCTTGCACCGGCGTCTCCGGCCCCGCCGAGCCGCCAGCGAGTATCCCGTTGACCCATGCATGCGCTGCCTGGAATGCGTCGTCGGACGTGTGCGCCGCAACCACGGGAGTCTGTGCGTCGGCCCGGGCGTAGGACCCGAGGAACCTCGTGGCCGGGCTGATCCGGTGCAGGCCGGCGAGCGCGTCGGCCACGCGTGCGTCGCCCACGTGGCCGTCGGCGTCAATGCTGAAGAAGTAGTGCCCCAGGTACTGCCCGGTGGGCCGGGATTCGATGCGGCTCAGGTTGACGCCGCGGGTGGCGAACTGGTCCAGGATTTCCATCAGGGCGCCCGGCCGGTCCTCGGGAAGCGGCACCACGACTGTTGTCTTGTCTGCGCCGGTCCGGGCCGGCAGGGCTTCGGGGCGGCTGACCAGGATGAACCTGGTCACCGCACCGGGATTGTCGCCGATGTTCTCGGCCAATACCTGCAGGCCGGGTTGCTCTGCGGCGACTATCGGCGCGCAGATGGCGGCGTCATAGTGCGCACCGTCCTCCAGGAGGCCCATCGCGGCAGCAGCCGTGGAAGAACCCGGGATATATTCCGCACCAGGAATATACTCGTCCACCCATAGCCGGCACTGCGCCCAGGCGTGCCCGTGGGTGGAGATCCGGCTGACCCGGGACAGCTCGACGCCGGGCCGGGCCACCAGCACGAAGCTGATCGGCACGAGGGCCTCGCGGATGATCCGCAGTTCCTGTCCGCTGGCGATGGCGTCCAGGGTGGCCGTAACCCCGCCCTCCACCGAGTTTTCGATGGGCACCATCGCAGCATCCACTGAGCCGTCCCGGACCCTGTCCAGTGCCGCGTTGACGTTGGAGGACGGGATGCGCACGGCTTGGGCCGCATCCGGAACCTGCATCAGCGCCGCCTCCGTGAAGGTGCCCTCGGGGCCGAGGAAGGTGTAGGTGCGGCGGGCGGCGGGCATGGATATTCCTTACGGGGATATGGGAGGGCAGAGCGGAGGCCGGCGGATTGTCTTAGAGAACTACGGGTTTGAGGCCGTTGTCGGACACCAGCGGTTTGCCCGATTCCAGCCATTGGTCCATGCCGCCGGCCACGTTCACCGCCGAGTAGCCCTGGCCCACCAGCCAATGCGCCGCACGGAAGGAGCGGCCGCCGGTCCGGCAGATGACGTACAGGTCCTCGTCCGGGTCGAGGTCGTCCAGGCGTCCAGGCAGCTGGTCCATCGGGATGTGCAGGGCGCCCTCGGCGTGGCCTGCCGCCCACTCGTAGTCCTCCCGCACATCCAGAATGGTGGCGTCCGCGGGGACGTCGTTCACGGTGACGGTGTCGAAGTCGCTCATGGGAGTCCTCTCCTTGGCTGCAAGCTTTCAGGTCTCAAGCTCTCAGCTCCAGCGTATCGCCAGCGCAGCACCCCGCACCCTTCGGCCGGCACAGGTTACGCTGGTCCGAAGCCCGCGAGCCGGTTAAAGAGGAGCACAGCAAAGGAGCACAGTGTCCGCCCCACACCGCTTGGCTGACATCCACCGCCTGACGGCCGTCCAGCTGCGGGCAGCGCTACGTTCCGGAGAACTCTCCGCCCGCGAAGTCACAGCCCATTTTTTGGCGCGGATCGAGGAATCGAACCCGAGGCTGGGCGCCTTCATCACCGTCACCGGGCCGAGGGCGATGGCGGATGCCGCCGCGGCCGACGCACTGTTCGCACGGCGCCGCCGGGACCAGCCCCTCCCGCCGCTGCACGGAATGCCGGTCGCCTTCAAGGACCTCACCGATGTTGCCGGTGTGGTCACCACCCACGGCAGCGCAGCCCTGGACCGGCGACCGGCACCGGCGGACGGTGCCCTGGCGGCAGCTCTTCGGAACGCCGGCGCCATCTCTCTCGGCAAGACGCAGGTGCCCGAATTCGGGCTGACGGCCTACAGCGAAAACCGCATCGCCCCGCCGTCGCGCAATCCGCATGCCCTGAGCAGGAGCTCGGGTGGTTCGTCCGGCGGCAGCGCCGCTGCCGTGGCAGCAGAACTGGTGCCGTTCGCACCCGGGACCGACGGCGGCGGGTCGATCCGGATTCCGGCGGCGGCATGCGGCCTGCTGGGCCTGAAGCCCGGCCGGGGCGTGGTCCCGGCGGGCGAAAGCAGCGGGGATCCCGCCGGCCTGGTGGTGGCCGGGCCGCTGGCGCGCTCGGCGGCCGACGCCGCGCTGCTGCTCGATGTCCTGGCGCCCAACGGCCCAAGACAACCAGACGGCCCAAGACAACCAGACGACGCGGGACAACCAGATGACCCGGGACAGCAGGACGGCGCGGGCTACCTGGATGCCGTCAGCCGGGCGCCCGCCGCGCTGCGGATCGGCCTCAGCCTGGACAGCCCATGGGCAGGAATCTTCCCGTTCACCCCTGAACCGGAGGCGCTGGACGCGCTGAACGCCGGCGTCCGGCTCCTCACCGGGGCGGGGCACGACGTGGTCGAGGCTGAGATCCGGTACGACAACCGTTACCCCGACGCGTTCACTACCGCCTGGACGGCAGGAGTGGGGTCGGCCCGGATCGCGCCGCACCGGGAAGCCCTGCTGACGCCACTCACGCGCACCTTCCGGCGGCGCGCCCAGCAGCGCAGCGCCGCCAAACTCAATGAGTGCCTGGCGTTCCTGCGGCAGTTCGAGCGCGACACCCTGGCTCAGTACTCAACCTGGGACCTGATCCTGACGCCGGCGCTGGCCCAGACGCCGCGACCGGTGGGCTGGTTCACCGGCTCAGGCCACGGGGACGGCCGGTGGCCGGCGCCGGAATGGGCAGGGGACGCCGACGGCGACTACCGCAGGCAGTGCGAGTTCGCACCATGGTCGTCCATGGTGAACGTGTGCGGGCTGCCGGCCGTCAGCATTCCCGTCCATTGGACCGGAGGCAGCCCCGGAGCGGGGCTTCCGATGGGTATCCAGCTGATAGGCCGGCCCGGCTCGGAAGCACTGCTCCTGCAGGTGGCGGCCCAGCTGGGGTTTTAGCCAATCAGAACGTGCTGGATGTCCTGGCCACACTCGCAAGGATGGCGAACCCCACGATCGCGAGGACGGTCAGGACGAGGGCGAGGTAGCCCATCACGAGGCCCGCAATGGCGAAGCCCCGGCCCCACGGTTCACGCCGCAGCGCCAGGTGTCCCAGGATCACGGCGGCCAGCTGCGGCAGGATGAAGACCCCGAAGCCCAGGTAGACGGCAATGCCGCAGCACATGCTGGCGATGCTCAGGCTCTTCGGCTGGGGCACAGCGCCGAAGTACGACGCCGGGCCGTACGGGCTCGAATACTGCTGGCCGTATTGCTGTCCATACTGATAGCCGTACTGCTGGCCGTACTGCTGGCCGTGGGGACCAGGCTGCTGGGCACCGTACGGCTGGCCGGGCGCGGTGTGCTGCGCCGGGTTGTATTGCGGCGGATCGTACAGTGGCGGGGCCGGGATGTCCGGGCCCTGGGTACTGTACGGCGGTTGCTGGCGGGTGTCCGGCGCCGGCTCGTCGCCGGATCCGGGACGCTGCTCTGTCATGGAAATCCCCTCAAGTGGTCCTCAACAGAACATTACCGCCGCCCCCGGACAATGGCCCTGCTCACTTGGGGAGCAGCTCCCACAACAGCCACAGGGGCGGCGCCAGGAGGGCGGCAGAGACGAGGCCGGCGACGACCGACCTTCCCACGACACGCAGCACGCTGCCCGTGCGCTGGTCCCGGCCGTACAGGTAACGCGGTGGAACGGGACGCCTGTGAACGGGTCGCCGGACATCCGCGCCAGCGCCGCCAGGGCCGGGACGACCTGCGCCCGCACCGCCCGCTGCCGGCCGGTACCCGAGGTTCCGGACGGCGCCCTGGTCCGCTACCTGCGGGCGGGTGAGGAGTTGCCCGAGCTGTGCGTAGAGCAACAGAACCGCCGGCGCATCCAGTTCATCCGGCAGGCCGGCTACGGCGGCCGCGATGCAGCCGATCCCCCGGACCTCGATCCCCGCACCGGTGGTGCCCTGCAGTTCCGGCTGGCCAGTCAGGCAGATCAGCGAACGGACCAGCCTCCGCCGCTGTGCCGGCAGGACCGCTGCCACCGCGGCTGCCTGTGCCAGCGCCGTCTCCACCGCCGGGAACCGGTCATGGCCGTTCTGCCGGAGGGAACCATCCACGACGCCGACGTCGCCGGACCAGCTTTTGGCGTTGACCACCACTACTCCGCCTGGTCCCACCAGGACATGCTCCAGCCGGGCCAGCGGGCGGCCGGGCCAATGCACGTCGTGCAGGAGGAACCAGCCGTACGCCCCAAGCTGGGCAAGCTTTTCCGCCACGAGATGGCTTGTCTGCTCCATGCGGACAGAGCCCGCGCCAAAATGGTCCGGGCCGGCGGGGCCGCAACCGCCTTGGGTGCCGGAATCACTGGGGGCGAGGTCGCGCTTCAGCCGCGCGATCCGTTCGGAGGCAAGCCTCGTCCGTTCGAATGCTGCATCTCCAGCCCCCATTGTTCACCTCTGCATTGCTTTCTCGTCCTGCAAATGACCTGCCCAATTCAACCGAACCAAATCGCCCGGCCGTAATTGGCCCGGCCCTGAAAGGCCGGGCAATTTTTCCGGCCCAAACGAGCCGAATTTCAGGCCGGCGGATGGCACGGCTGAAATCGAGCCACAGGCCCCCGGGACGTTTCCGCTGGTCCGGACGCCCGGCGTCGTACTTGGCACCGGGTGTTCCTGCGGTCTGAACGTAACAGCCCCCGCAGGGGCGGGTATATAAGTACTTTTCCTGCACTACTCAGTTTTTACCCGGATAAATGCACGCAGCCCGGAAAATTCGTGACATTTCGCGTCACAGGGGCCGGATTCCGGACACCCGATGTTGCCCTCCGCCGTCGTCTGGCATGCTGGTGCCATGGCTAGCCGAGCGGGCACAGTTGCCCAACCCCAAGACCTTGTCGACCTGACCGCACTGCTCGACGCGTACTACGACGTCAAGCCTGACCTGGGGGATCCCGGCCAGCGCGTGGCGTTCGGAACCTCCGGGCACCGCGGATCAAGCCTGAAAGCGTCCTTCAACGAGGGGCACATCGTGGCGATCACGCAGGCGATCGTTGAGTACCGCGCGGGACAGGGCATCACCGGCCCGCTGTTCCTGGCCAAGGACACCCATGGCCTGAGCGAACCGGCGCAGAACTCCGCCCTTGAGGTGCTGGCCGCCAACGGCGTGAACGTCCTCATCGACGCCCGTCACGGCTATACCCCCACCCCGGCCCTGAGCCACGCCATCCTCACCTACAACCGCAACGCTCCGGCCGGAGCCCCGCAGGCTGACGGCATTGTTGTTACGCCCAGCCACAATCCCCCGGCCGACGGCGGCTTCAAGTACAACCCTCCGCACGGCGGCCCGGCCGACACCGACGCGACGGGCTGGATAGCCAACCGCGCCAACGAACTGCTGGAGAACGGGCTCCGCGGCGTAAAGCGGATTCCGCTGGCCCAGGCCCTCGAGGCCGAAACCACCGGAAAGTTCGATTTCCTGAGCAGCTACGTGGACGATCTGCCCTCCGTCCTGAACCTGGACGCCATCCGCGAAGCCGGCGTCCGGATCGGGGCGGACCCCATGGGCGGTGCGTCCGTGGACTACTGGGGTGAGATCGGCGAACGCCACCAGCTGAACCTCACGGTGGTCAACCCCACCGTGGACCCCCAATGGGCCTTCATGACCCTGGACTGGGACGAGAAGATCCGGATGGACTGCTCCTCGCCGTCGGCCATGGCCTCGCTCATCAGCCGGATGTCTGAGGGCGCCACTTTCGATGTGGCCACCGGGAACGACGCCGACGCCGACCGGCACGGCATCGTTACCCCCGACGGCGGCCTGATGAACCCCAACCACTACCTCGCCGTGGCCATCGACTACCTGTACCGGAACCGCAGCGGCTGGAACCCGAACTCCGTGGTGGGCAAGACCCTCGTGTCCTCCTCGATCATCGACCGTGTGGCGGCCGGCCTGGGCCGCAAGCTGGTGGAGGTGCCCGTGGGCTTCAAGTGGTTCGTCCCCGGCCTGCTCTCCGGCGAGGGTGCTTTCGGCGGCGAGGAATCGGCCGGCGCCTCGTTCAACAAGCGGGACGGCAGCGTCTGGACCACGGACAAGGACGGCATCCTGCTGGCGCTGCTCGCGTCGGAAATCACGGCCGTCACCGGCAAGTCGCCGTCCCAGCTCTACAAGGGCCTCACGGACCAGTTCGGCGCCCCGGTCTATGCACGGATCGACGCCGCCGCCACGCGGGACCAGAAGGCTGCCCTCGGCAAGCTGTCCCCGGAGGACGTCACCGCCACTGAGCTGGCCGGTGAGACGATCACCGCGAAGCTGACCAAGGCACCTGGCAACGGCGCGTCCATCGGGGGCCTGAAGGTGGTCACCGAGAACGCCTGGTTCGCGGCACGCCCCTCCGGCACCGAGGACGTCTACAAGATTTACGCGGAGTCCTTCAAGGGCGCCGACCACCTCAAGCAGGTCCAGGCCGAAGCCAAGGCGCTGGTGGACGGGGTCGTCTCGTAGGTTCCCCCGGATACTAAGAAAGCGCCGGACGGCATTAGCCATCCGGCGCTTTCTTTCGGCTCAACAGCTCCAAACAGGACTACTATGGAAGTGGCCCGGATGCATGCCTTGCAGTTCTGAACTGCAGAAATACTGTCCAGAATGCCTCCGGAATGTCCCCCATATTGCCGGAGGCATTCCGTGTCCCGGGGCCAAAAACCTAGACCGTGCGGACAACGTCCTCGTAGGCGAACTTGGGCTTTGCGCCGCCCCAGGCGTCGGGGCCGGGCTGGCCGATGTTAACGACCAGGAAGCTCTTCTGGTCCCCTGCCGGGAAGAATTCCGCGTCGATGGCGGAGAAGTCCGCGCCGGTCATCGGGCCTGCAGCGAAACCAAGCGAGCGCACGGCCAGGATGAAGTATCCGGCCTGCAGGTGGGCGTTGTTGTTGCCCGTGGAGGTGGCCAGGTCCGGGGAGGCGTCGTACATGGCCTTGGGCGCGTTGTAGCCGGGGAGGAAGCTGTCCCACTGTTCCTGCCATGCGGTGTCGTAGCTGAGGACCGCCACCAGGGGTGCGGAAGCGGTCTTGGCCCGGTTGCCCGAGGACAGCGTGGCCACAAGCTTGGCGCGGGCCTCCTCCGAGCGCACGTAGGTGACGCGCAGCGGCTGGGAGTTGAAGGCCGTGGGGCCGAACTTGGTCAGTTCATAGATGGCGCGGGCCTGCTGCTCGGTGACCTCACCGGTGAAGGCGTTGGCGGTGCGGGCTTCGGCGAAGATGGCGTCCACGGCTGCGGAATCGATCACTGCTTCTTCATGGGCGATGGTCATTCGCGCCCCTTTCACTAGGCCGGCATCGCTGAGTGCGGCGTCGGGCAATCCTGTTTGCTTTCGGTGGGTTCAACCCGATCCAATGGCGCGCTCTTCCCGGAACAGCCAAATAGCCGGCGTGACGTTTGCCACACCCCGGCGTCCCTCCCTTGTAGCTGGCAGGCTGCCGGCCTGCTCCGCAGCCTGCTGGCCGGAAGCCCTCTCGCGGCCGCCTCCGGCGGGGTATTCTTGCTCCTGAAGATCCAGCCCGGCGAGCGGGCACACTCCCTCTCCGAAAGGCCCGGCCAATGAGCATGCTCGGAATCAAATGGAAGCTGCACGGCAACGGCAAGGCCGTACGTCCGGGCGAGGTGGTGGCTCCCGGCGAACGGCTCGCCTGGCCGCTGACCATCGGCGTCGGCATGCAGCACGTTGTGGCCATGTTCGGCGCCACCTTCCTGGTGCCAATCATCACCGGAATGCCGCCGGCCACCACTCTCTTCTTCTCCGGCATCGGCACGCTGCTGTTCCTCGTCATCACCCAGGGACGCGTTCCCAGCTACCTGGGCTCGAGCTTTGCGTTCATCGCGCCCATCACGGCGTCCCAGCAGCAGTTCGGCATCCCCGGGGCACTGGGCGGCGTGGTGCTCGCCGGAGCCGGGCTCGCTGTGATCGGCGCCATTGTGCAGAAGTTCGGGGCCGGCTGGATCAACCGGCTGATGCCGCCGATCGTCACCGGCGCCATCGTGGCCCTGATCGGCCTTAACCTGGCTCCCGCGGCCAAGAACAACTTCGACGCCGCCCCCGTAACGGCACTCATCACGCTGGCCACCATCATCGTGGTGAGCGTCCTCTTCCGCGGGATCGTGGGCCGCCTCAGCATCCTGGTGGGTGTGCTGGTGGGCTACCTCGTAGCCATGATGCGCGGCGAGGTGGACTACGCCAAGATGGATGCAGCCGCATGGGTGGGCCTCCCGCACTTCCAGACCCCCGAGTTCCACCTCGGCGTCGTGGGCCTGTTCGTTCCCGTGGTCCTGGTCCTCGTGGCGGAGAACATCGGCCACGTGAAGTCCGTGTCCGCCATGACCGGGCAGAACCTGGACGGGGTCTCCGGCCGCGCCCTCATGGCCGACGGCGCCGCCACGGTGCTTGCCGGCTTCGGCGGCGGCTCCGGCACCACCACCTATGCGGAAAACATCGGCGTCATGGCGGCCACCAAGGTCTACTCCACGGCTGCCTACTGGGTGGCCGGCATGTTCGCCATCCTGTTGAGCTTCTCACCGAAATTCGGCGAGCTGATCGCCACCGTTCCGGCGGGCGTGCTGGGCGGCGCCGCCACAATGCTGTACGGCATGATCGGCATCCTCGGCGTGAAGATCTGGGTCCAGAACAAGGTCAACTTCTCGAACCCGGTGAACCTGACCACAGCCGCGGTCTCGCTCATCATTGGGATCGCGGACTATACCTGGACCGTCGGGGACCTGAAGTTCACGGGCATCGCGCTCGGGTCCGCCGCGGCCCTGGTGATCTACCACGGCATGAAGGCCATCGCGAAGGCCCGCGGCACGGCGGCCGAGCCCGAGACCGAGCAGCAGGGCCTGCCGCCCGCTGCGAAGGCGGCCATCAACGCCGCAGCGAAGAGGCAGCCGAAGAAGCGCTAGCAGTTCTGCACCACTTTTCGCGGCTTCGGCCAAACGGCAAGGCCCGGCACCCCGGTTTCATTGGGGTGCCGCGGCCTTGCTGGTCTTAAAAAGCGGTGCGGCCGGTTTCGATGTGGTGCAGAAATGCGGTGCAGGCCGCAGCGTTTATCCGGCGTCGAACGTTTCGTCGTCGTCGTTGGGTGACTTTTCCTTCGGCAGGTCGTTTCCACTGCCGTCCGGGATGCCCGCAGCCTCCTGGTCCGGCTCAGAGGAAAACTGCCCGGCGCCGGACTCGTCAGCGTTGCCTTCATCGATTTCGGCGTCTGCCGACGGCACGGCCGTGTCCTCGGCGCCGGCCCCTGGCGATGCGTCCGGATCACGCGGCAGCGGCGATTCGCCCGGGACCGGGTCAAAGCCGGCTTCGGAGCTCTCACTCTCGGCGTGAAGCTGCTCGTCGGTTCCGCCAAAGCGTCCGGCCCCGGGTTCGCCCGAGCTGTCCTGGTCCTCCTCGGCGAAGTGGCTGAGGTTCGGCGTGCCGGTCTGGAAGGTTTCCCCCTCGGGGCTGTTCTGGTTCAGGCCCGCGGCGTCGAAGTCCTCCTCTTCACGGGGCTGGGCGAACTGCTGGCCGCCGGCTTCCTGTTCCGCGGTGGGGGTGCCATAGCCTCCCACTTCCTCTTCAGGGGCTGCGTGCTGGTTATCCTGGCTCATCTGTTCCTCCTGCTTGATGGGAAATGCTTGGCTGGGAAATGCTTGGCGCTGCGGGAAACTCAAAGGCCCTTGCCGCCGGTGACGGGAACCACCGCCCCGGACATGTACGAGCCGGCATCGGACGCCAGCAGAACGTAGGCGGGGGCAAGCTCGGCGGGCTGGCCGGCGCGCTGCAGCGGGGTGTCCTGGCCGAACTCGGGCAGCTTGTCCGGCCATTCGGTGGCAGGGATGAGAGGCGTCCAGATGGGCCCGGGCGCCACGGCGTTGACGCGGATACCCTTGGGCCCGAGTTCCTGGGCGAGGGCTTTGGTGAAGGCCACCTGGGCCGCCTTGGTCATGGCGTAGTCAATGAGCCCGGGAGACGGGTTGAAGGCCTGGATGGAGGCCGTGGTGATGATCGAGGCACCCGCTAACAGGAACGGCACCGCCGCCCGGGCAGTCCACAGCAGCGAATACAGGTTGGTCTTGAAGACCCGGTCGAATTCCTCGGTGGGCAGCGACTCAAAGCTGTCGCGGTTCTTCTGGTACGCGGCGTTCAGGACCACCACATCGAGCCGGCCAAACTCGGCAACGGTGTCCTGCACAATCGCCGTGCTGAAGTCCTCGTTCCTGCCGTCACCGGCGAGGAGCAGTGCCCGCCGGCCGGTCTTGCGGATCCATTCGGCAGTGTCCTGCGCGTCATCTTCCTCCTCGGGAAGGTAGGAAATGGCGACGTCGGCCCCTTCACGTGCGAAGGCGATGGCCACCGCCTTCCCGATGCCGGAATCGCCGCCCGTGATGAGGGCCGCCTTGCCTTCCAGCGCCCCGCTTCCCTCATAGCTCAGCTCGCCGTGGTCCGGCTGCGGATCCATCGGTGCTGTCAGGCCGGGCTGTTTCTGTTCCTGCCTGGGAAAGGGCCCCGAATGGTAGGTTCCCCGCGGATTACCTGGCTGGTCAGACTGCTTGGCTGGGTCGCTCATCGTTCACCTGCTCACGTTGTCGGGCTGCCGGTTGTTCGAACCTAACGCAGGTTTGAGGAGCAAGTCCACCACCTGACGCAAAGCTAGTCAGTAAACTTAGCATTTGTTGAATTAGGGCAGACTTGAGCCTAGGTTTGAGGCAAGCACGCCCGCTGCAGGCCAGACAGAGGAGGGTTCATGACCGATCCGGACGCCCCTGCCGGCAGCGGCAGGAACGAGACCCGCGAGGAGCAGCTGGACCGGAACTGGATGGAGCTGCTCCAGGAGCTCCGTGTCCTGCAGACAGGCGTCCAGATCCTTGCCGGCTTCCTGCTGACGCTCCCGTTCCAGCAGCGCTTCGAATCCCTCGACAATTTCCAGGTCACGCTGTACCTCGTGAACGTGGGCCTCGCGGCGCTGACCACCGCCTTCATCCTCCTGCCGGTCAGCGTCCACCGCCGGCTGTTCCGGAAACGGCTCAAGGAAACCCTCGTCGCCAGCGCCGACAACATCACGAAGATCGCCCTGGGCGGCGTGGCCGCCCTCAGCGTGGGCACGGCAGCGCTGGTGTTCGATGTGACGGCCGGCCGCACGGTGGGGCTTACCGCCGGAGGCATACTCCTCGCCGTGCTGGCCGTCCTCCTGGCCTACGTTCCCATGCACCTGCACCGGAAGGCCAAGAAGCAAGGGGACTGAGGCGTCAGGCCCCTTCCAGCACCTGGCGGGTTGCCCACGCAAGGTATTTGCCGGCGTCGGCCATGGCGTCCTGCGGACTGGGCGCGACGTCCAGCAGCTGCGCCGCGGCCACCACGCCGTGTTCGGCCAGTTCCTCCGGCGTGACCAGGATGCGTCCCGCCACCGCGACCACGGGAATGCCGCGCTCCCGGGCGGCCTCCGCCAGCGCGATCGGCGCCTTGCCGGTGAGCGACTGGGAATCCATGGAACCCTCGCCGGTGATCACCAGGTCGGCCTCGGCAAGCTGCTCGGGCAGTCCTGTCAGCGCGGCCACCAGCGCGAAGCCGCCTTCCAGCGTGGCCCGGGTGAAGGCTAGGAACGACGCCGGGAAGCCGCCGGCCGCGCCGGCGCCCGGAACGTTGACGTCCCGCCCCGTCGCCTCCCGGAGGAGCGAGGCCCAGTTGCGCAGGCCGGCGTCGAGCTTCTCAATGGCGTCGTCGTCGGCACCCTTCTGGCGGCCGAAGACGTGCGCAGCACCGGTGGTGCCGTAGAGGGGGCTCTGGACATCGCAGGCGATCCGGAACTGGACCGCGGACAGCCGCGGGTCCAGCCCGGAAACGTCGAGGGAAACGGCGTCGGCCAGTGAGCCGCCGCCCAGTGGCACCACGTTGCCGGCGGCGTCGAGCGGTTTGAGGCCCAGTGCACGCAGGGCGCCGCTGCCGCCGTCGGTCATGGCCGAGCCACCGACGCCCAGCACGATTTCCGTAGCGCCCGCGTCAAGCGCGGCGGCGATGAGCTGGCCGCAGCCGTAGCTGTGGGCGCGGAGGGAGTTTTCCGGCGTGGGCTCCATGTGGGCCAGGCCCGAGGCCTGGGCGGTCTCAATGACCGCGGTGGTGGCACCGGAGTCGTCCTTCCGGAGGGCCCAGGCAGCACCGATCGGGGCGAGGATGGGACCAACGACGGCGTTGATCCGCTCCTCGTAGCCGGCGGCAACGGCGGCTTCCAGGGTTCCCTCGCCGCCGTCGGCCACCGGAAACTGGGTGGTTACGGCGTCCGGGTAGACGCGGAGTGCACCCTCGGCGATGGCGGCGGCGGCTTCGACGGCGGTGAGTGATCCCTTGAACTTGTCAGGGGCGATGAGGATACGCATCCCTCTATCCTGCCATTTCGGCGCGGGAATGCGTTTGCTGAGCGCGTAATGCACGTCACAGATCCGGCACCCGCTCAGCTGCGTGACTCCTCCTGCCCCGCATACGTCTCGAGTAAAGCTGCCGCCCCATCCCCGGATCCGCCCTCGGCGGAGAGTGCGGAACGCATGTCGTCCAGCTTTTCCGCCCCCGCCGGGAACGGCGGCAGGAGCGGCACGTCCGGATCGGTCAGGATCTCGATCACGGCCGGCCGATCCGCGGCGAGCGCCCTGTCCCAGGCACCGGCCAGCTGCTCCGGGGAGTCCACGCGGATGCCGGTCAGCCCCAGGAGCTCCGCGTACCCGGCGTAGGGGAAGTCCGGGATTTCCTGGCTGGCCGGGAACCTCGGCTCGGACTCGTTTTCCCGCTGCTCCCACGTGACCTCCGCAAGATCGCGGTTGCTGAACACGCACACCACGAACCGCGGGTCCTGCCACTGCCGCCAGCGGTGCGCCACGGTGACCAGTTCTGCGATGCCCGCCATCTGCATGGCGCCGTCGCCGGCCAGGGCCACCACGGGCCTGTCCGGCCGGGCCAGCTTGGCCGCGATCCCGTACGGAACCGAGCAGCCCATGCTGGCAAGCGTTCCCGAAAGGTGCGCCGGCACTCCGGGCGGAAGGGTCAGCTGGCGGGCGTACCAGTAAACGCAACTTCCGACGTCGACACTCACCTGGGCGTTGTGCGGCAGCCGGCCGTTGAGCTCGCGGACCACGAGCTCAGGGTTGACCGGGCTGGCAGGGACGCGGGAGCGCTCTTCGGACAGGGACCGCCAGCTGCGGACCTGCTCCTCCACCTCAACCCGCCACTGCTTGCGCGCTTCGGCCTGTGGCTCCCCGCCGCCGTCTTCGAGCAGGTCCGCCAGCAGGCCAAGGGTTTCCGCGGCGTCGCCTACCAGACCCACTTCGACGGGGTACCGGTTGCCGACCTTCCGGCCGTCGATGTCCACCTGCACGGCGCGGGCGGTCCCGGGCTTCGGGTAGAACTCAGTCCAGGGATCGTTGGAGCCGATGATCAGGAGGGTGTCGCAGTTCCCCATCAGGTGGGCGCTTGCCGTGGAGCCGAGATGCCCCATGGTGCCCGCCGCGAACGGCAGCGACTCATCCATGTGCGGCTTGCCCAGGAGGCTGGTGGCAATGCCGGCATTCAGCTGTTCCGCCAAGGCGACCACCTCGGCCTGGGCGTTCTTCGCACCCTGGCCCACCAGGAACGCCACCTTGCTGCCGGCCCGCAGCACGTCGGCGGCCCGGGCCAGGTCGTCTTCATGGGGCAGCACCCTGGCAGGCTGCCATTCCGGGGCGGTGACCACGATGCCGTGCTCCTGATCGAGCTCCGGGGCCGGGGCGCTCTGGATGTCGTGCGGCACAATCACGACGCACGGAGTCCGGGTTTCGAGGGCCGTTCGGAAGGCGCGGTCCAGGACCATGGGCAGCTGCTCCGGCGTGCTGACCATCTGCGCGAACTGCGCCGCCACGTCCTTAAAGAGTGTGAGCAGGTCGATTTCCTGCATGTAGGCCGATCCCAGCACGCTGCGGCTCTGCTGTCCGATGATGGCCACCACCGGGACGCTGTCCAGCTTGGCATCGTAGAGCCCGTTGAGGAGATGGACGGCGCCGGGGCCCTGGGTGGACGTCACCACGCCCACCTGGCCGGTGTACTTGGCGTGTCCCACTGCCATGAAGGCCGCCGTCTCCTCGTGCCGGGCCTGAACGAATTCGACGGCGGAAAATTCGACGCCGGCTACCCCGCCGCCGCTGCCTCCGGCGCTTCCAGCGCCGCCCCCGGCGCTGCGGCGAAGGGCGCCCATGAAGCCGTTGATGCCGTCCCCGCTGTAGCCGAAGACCCTGCTGACGCCCCATGCTTTGAGTCGCTCCACCATTACGTCGGCAACCAGTCGGTCAGCCATTGCACACTCCTCCTGACAGTCGTCCTGTTCTGACAGTCGCCCTGCTTATTCGTCGTGTCCCTGGTCCCCGCTCATCTGGTCTTCTGCCGGCGGCGTCTCTCCGGGCGGCACTCCTCCTCCGGGTTCGAGGCCCGTGATGTTGCCGTCCAGCGGATCCGGGTTGGGCGTGGCGGCCGAGTCCCCGCGGCCGTTCTTGTTGGCTTCGTCTGTGTTCGCGGCGTTCCGGTCCGGATTGGCCGGGTCATTTTCGGGATGGTACGTGCTCATGGTCCTGCGGTCCTCCTTGGAACAGGTGCGCCGGCGCGGCGGCGCACGGTGACGGACTCGCGCTACCGGGTCTGGCAACACTCGGCCAGTCCGGCAACACTGGACTAATTGTAAGCATGCTGATAATTCTGGAACAGTCAGATGCCAGTCCGGCCCGGCCGGAACGTATCGAAGGAGCAAACTGATGGGAATCGGCGACAGCATTGGCAAGGCGGCTGAAAACGCGATGGAGGACCTGGCGCAGACGTCGGACCCGACCGACGACGCCCATGTGCCCGAGCCCGGAGCAGAGGACGACGACATCCAGGTCCATTCCTCCATCAGCGAAGGTTCCAACGCCAGGGACGGTGACGACGGCCCGCAGCAGAGTGCCCACACCGCCCACACGCCGCAGAGCCAGGGCACGGAAGCGAGCGGAAGCCACGGAACTTCCAGCACGGACGAATCAGCCGGAGCCGCGGCATCCGGAGGCATCGGCGCAACAGGCGCCACGGACGCCCCGGAGGCAGCCCGCGGGGTACCAGGCCCGGCGGGGCTTCCCGATCCGGACCCGGAGGAGCTCCGCGCCGATCCTTCCGAGGGTGACCGGGACCCGGGCACCGGACTGGGGCGCGGCTAGCCCCACTGCCTCGCTAACCCCACTGCCCGCGCGCCTGCAGGACGTCCTTCAGCAGGTCGGCGCGGTCTGAAACGATCCCGTCCACACCGAGGTCGAGCAGCCGGTGCATCTCGGCGGGGTCGTTAATGGTCCAGACGTGCACATACATGCCCAGTTCATGCGCGCGGCGGACATATCCCGGCGTGACGACCGGAACGGCCCGGTAGCGGACCGGCACCTGCACGGCGTCCACGTCGCGCAGGGCCCGGCGCAGCACGGCCCGCACCGGGAAACCGAGTCCGGGAACTGACAGCAACGGCCCCAGCACCAGGAATAGGGCGTTCGCCAAAGTTCCTGCCGACGATGCGGTCCTGCGGCTGAGCTGTTTCAGGACCGCGCGGCGACGGCGGTCGGAGAAGCTGGCGATCAGCACGCGGTCATGGACCTGGTGGCGCTCGATGGCGGCCACGACGCTGGGCACGGAGTGCCAGTCCTTGACGTCGAGGTTGAACCGCGCGTCCGGAAACGCCGCCACAAGTTCATCGAAGGTTGGCACGGGCTCCGTCCCGCCAATCCTCGCCCGCCGGACCTGGTCCGCGGTGAGGTCGTGGATCCTGCCGTGGCCGTCCGTCACCCGGTCCAGGGTGCGGTCGTGGAAGAGGAGCAGCTCGCCGTCGGACGTGGTGTGGACGTCCGTCTCAAGGTGGGCATAACCAAGCTCGACGGCGGCGCTGAACGCCGACAACGAATTTTCCAGGCCCGCCAGTGAAAATCCGCGGTGCGCCATGGCCACCGGGGCGCCCGAGCCGGCAGAACGGCCGGAAGAAGAGCCGGCGGCGGAGAAGTAGGGCAGGGGTCCGGTCATCCCCGAAGCTTAACGGAGCGCCGTCAGGCCGGCAGGATCTCCACGTCATCGCTGCAGTGCAGCAGCGTGCGGCCGCGGCCGCCGTCGAGGTCCACCCACACCACGGTACGGTCCGGCGTGACGGCCGAAACGCGGCCGCCGGTTTCGAATCCCGGCGACAACCGGACGCTGACCCGGTCCCCCTCACGCAGCGCCGACCAGTGCTCGGACGGCTCCACCGGGCGCAACGGAGCCTCAGCGGCAATTTTGGTCTTTTTCCTGGCCACGATGTCCCCTATCGGTCACTCATCCAACAGGCACACCCTAGGATGCCGACATGAACGCAAGTTGACCGCCAGCAGGGAGTTCGGTGGCAGGCCGGCGACGGTGTGCTTACGGCAACTGGAGGCCCAGCGCGGCGAGCCTTTCCTCGAGAATCTGGGCCACGCCGTCGTCGTCAAAGTGCGGCGCCTGCTGGCCGGCAGCCCGGATGGCTTCCGGATGGCCGCTGGCCATGGCGTAGCCGTGGCCGGCCCAGCGGAGCATCTCGATGTCATTGGGCATGTCGCCGAATGCCACCACGTCCGCGGCGTCGATCCCCAGCGAGGCGGCGTAGCCGGCCAGGGTGACGGCCTTGTTTATTCCCGGCACGGCAAGCTCCAGCATGGCAACGGTGGGCGCCGAGTGCGTCACCGAGGCGAGGTTCCCGACGGCGGGACCCACCTGCGCGAGGAACTCGTCGGCCGTGCCCTCCCGGACGATGGCAAGGAACTTGACGACGGCGTCTTCCGCTGTGAGCGTCGAGTCCAGCGGGGCGGGCGTGAATTCGGACAGCAGCTCGCTGGAGCCGTTTTCAATGAAGCCGGGCTCGAGGTGGAAGCCGGTGAGGGTCTCCGCGGCGAAGAGGGCCGTGGGGCGCAGTTTCTTGATGATGCGGCGGATTTCGAAGATGTCGTCGATGGCCATGGTCTGGGCCGAGACAACCTTGTCCGCTTCGAGGTCCCACACCACGGCGCCGTTGGAACAGATCACGGTGCCTGTGTGGCCCAGCTGTTCCTCGAGCGGGTGCAGCCAGCGCGGCGGGCGGCCGGTGACGAAGACGAGTTCGACGCCGGCCCTCCGGCAGGCGTGGAAGGCACGGACGGTGCGGTCACTGATTTTTCCGTCGTGCCCCAGAATCGTTCCGTCTATGTCACTCGCTACCAACCGCATGCTGCCAGTTTACGTGGGCTCAGGAGACGGGGAGGCTCACGGTCACCGTGGTCCCCTCGCCCGGCGCACTGCGCAGGCTGATGGAACCGCCGTGGCCCTCGACGATGGTTTTGCTGATCGGCAGGCCAAGGCCGGCGCCCGGGATGGCCGTTTCGCGCGAGCGGGCGGCCCGGAAGAACTTGGTGAACGCCTGCTCCTGCTCTTCCCCGTCCATGCCGATGCCGGTGTCCGTGATGGAGCAGACAACGTGGCTGCCCGCCCGGTGCGCGCGGGCAATGACCCTGCCCCCGTCCGGCGAGAACTTGATGGCGTTGGAGACCAGGTTGCCGAACACCTGCCGGATCCGGCCGGGATCGACGCGGGCAGTCAGGGGCTGTTCGACGTCGAGGACGAGTTCCACGCCGCTGCCGGCTGCCTTGGCGGTGGAGGAGGCCACGACGCCGGCCAGCAGGCTGGCCACATCGGCCTCCTGCAATGCCAGCTCGATCCGCTCCGAAGCGATCGCGATCAGGTCGTTCACAAGCCCCAGCAACTGGTGGGCGTTGCGCTGCACGATCTTCAGTTCCTCCTCGACGTCCTCGTGGCCGGGCTCGTCGAGCACGAGTTCGAGGTAGCCGAGGATGGAGGTCAGCGGGGTGCGGAGCTCGTGGGAGACGGTGGCCACGAAGTTGTCCTTGGCTGACAGCGCACGGATCAGGGCCGTGACCTCCGCGAAGGTGATGACGGCGCCGGAATGGCCGCCGTTTCCGGAGCCCATCGAGCGGGCCGTGACGGAGTAGGCGCGCATCTCTTCATCCTCGCCGGCCCAAAAGAGTTCGTCAGTGAAGGTCTCGCCGCGGGCCGCGCGCGCCGCCGGGAAGAGTTCCGGCGGCACCGGAGTGGTTCCGTCCGCTTGGAAGAGCCGCGGCCGGCCGGCCGGATGCGCTGTGAGGGACAGGGCGGCGTCCGCCCGGAGGGCTTTGTTGGTCAGCACGTCATTGCCGTCCGGGTCCACCACCCAGACGGCCACATTCACCGTCGAGAGCACAGCGTCCAGAAGTTGCTGCCGGCGCATACTTTCGGCGGCGGTGTCCGCGAGGGATTTATCCTTCCACACCAGATTCTGGCGCTGGCGGTAGAGGGTGCCTGCCAGCACATGGGCGCTGACGGCAATGGCGGCCATGACGAGGGGCAGGAAGATCGTCCTGATCACCGATCCCTGGGTGGGCGGACTGCCCAGGGCAGCCGCGGGCAGGACGGTGCTAAGGAAGGTCGCGGCCACGGCGAGGACGACGCCGGCCCGGTTGCGGTCGACGGACAGCCAGACCACCGGAAAGACCAGCAGGAGGCTCAAAACATTGAAGTTGGGACCGCCGGCCTCCCGGGTGAAGCCGACGGCCACACAGTCGAGCGCCGGAATTACGGCGTAGGAACCACCGGGAAGCCGCCCCCAGGGAACGGCGACACTAAGGACAAAAAGCGCTGTGTGCGCCATCAGGGCCAGCCGGAAGCGAGGGTCGGCGAGCGTCTCGGGATGAAATACCCAGGCAGCGGCAACCACCAGCAGCACGGTGACCGAAAGGGGCAGTTGCCGGACAATGACGCGACCGCGCTGGCCGACGCTACTAAACAGCGCGTCCACCCTGTCGGCCAGCGCAGCGGCGGACCCGTCGCCCGGCGGAAGGCCCGGCCAGCCAGCAGGCTCTTTTACACGGCTCATCAGACTGTTCCCCCCGAAGCAGCGCGAAGTAACTGCCTCCGGCTGCTTGAAGGACGATGGTCACAGCCTAGCGCGCAGGGCGGAAACTGGCGCGGGGCAGACCAAATTTTACGCTGCGATTGTCTTCGGGGCCGGTTTTAGTTGCGCAGCGGCGCAGTGGACTCCCGCACCACCAGCTGCGTGGCGAGCTCCACCCGCCGCGAGTCAAGCAGCTCCCCGCGCATCTGGCGGAGGACGAAGCGCAGTGCGGTGGCTCCCATCTCCTGCAGCGGCTGGGAAACCGAGGTCAGCGGCGGCACCGACTCCTCGGCCTGGTATGTGCCGTCGAAGCCCACCAGGCTCATGTCCTCCGGCACCCGGATGCCCTGCCGCCGTGCCTCGGCAAGCACGCCCAGGGCGATGCTGTCGCTGCCGGCGAAGATGGCGGTTGGAGGCCGGTCCAGTCCAAGGAGGTGCTTCATGCCCTTGGCGCCGTGATCCGACCGGAACTGCCCCGACAGGACATACCCGTCCTCGATATCCACACCGGCCGACCTCATGGCGGCCATGTAGCCGTGCAGCCTGGCCTGGTTGCATTCCGCCGCGTCCGGTCCCCCCAGAAAGGCGATCCTGCGGTGGCCCAGCTCCAGCAGGTGTGACGTTGCGGCTTTGCCGCCTGCCCAGTTACTTGCGCCGACGCTGACCACGTCAGCCGGAGGCGGGTTCAGCGGATCGATCACCACAACGGGGATTTTCCGGCGGTGAAAGGCATCCAGTTGGGCATCGCCGAAGGCGGAGGTCACCACGATCATGCCGCACCGTCCCTCGTCGACGATCCGCTGTGCGCGCTGCTCCGGGGTCAGGGTTGAGGCGCCCTGCTTGCCGGTGACGTTCAGGAGAACTTCAATGTCGGAGGCTGCGGCGGACTCAACCACGCCGTTGAGTACCTCCACTGCATAGCCGGATTCGAGGTTGTCGATCACAACCTCCACCATCTGCCGGCCGGCAACGTTCCTGCGGTTCTGCAGCGGGGACTTGTAGCCCGTACGCGCCAGGGCGGTCAGGACCTTGGCGCGGGTGTCCGCAGAGACATCGTCCCTGCCGTTGATCACCTTGCTGACGGTAGGCGTGGACACGCCTGCCTCCCGCGCCACGGCGGCGAGCGTCAGCTTGCCCTGAGATTCAGTTCTGGTCATCCGGCCACCTTTTCGAAAGTTTTCGAGACCTCAGTCTGCATGCCTTCGCGCCTTTCGTCAACGCACTTCCGCCTGAAACAGGCCTATTTTGGCTATTGACGCACCGCCAGCCCGCCGCTATGTTTTATCTCACACCGCAAAGTTTAGCGAAATATTTCGAAACTGCGGTCCCTGTCTCAGCAACCAGTTCAAGGGCAGTGCCGCCTGATTCCAGGCGGGCTGCCGCACACACAAGCCGGGCGATCAGCGTCGAGCCCGATGGATGAATGGAAATGTTTAGATGACTTCTCGAAAGTTGCGTTCTGCCGCGATGGCATTCTCGGCGGCAGCCCTCTCCCTTAGCCTGGCGGCCTGCGGCTCCAGCGGCCCCGCGGGATCCACCGGTGCCAGCGAAGGCTCGGCCACCATGTGGGGACTGACAGGCGGCAACCAGCCGGTGCTGCAGAAGTCGGTGGAAGCCTGGAACAGCGCGCACTCCGACAGCTCCATCAAACTGGATTTCTTCGCCAACGATGCCTACAAGACCAAGGTACGCACCGCCGTCGGCGCCGGCGAAGGGCCCACGTTCATCTACGGCTGGGGCGGCGGCGTCCTGAAGTCCTACGTCGATGCGGGCCAGGTGGAGGACCTGTCGTCCTTCGTCAAGGACAATCCCGAAGTGAAGAACCGCTATCTTCCGGCTGTCCTGAAGAACGGCGAAATCAACGGCAAGACCTACGCCCTGCCCAATAACAACGTCCAGCCCGTGGTCCTCTACTACAACAAGGAAGTCTTCGACAAGGTCGGTGCACAGCCGCCGAAGACCTGGGATGAACTGATGGCCCTCGTGCCGAAGTTCAAGGAAGCCGGGGTCGCACCGTTCTCGCTGGGCGGGCAGTCCAAGTGGCCCGACCTGATGTGGCTGGAGTACCTCGTGGAGCGCATCGGTGGCCCCGAGGTCTTCGCGAACATCGCCGCCAACAAGCCCAATGCCTGGTCGGATCCGGCAGTAACGCAGGCACTGACCAAGATCCAGGAACTGGTGGACGCCGGCGGCTTCGTGAACGGCTTCTCCTCCATCGCCGCGGACAGCAACGCCGACCAGGCCTTGCTCTACACGGGCAAGGCTGCCATGGTGCTGCAGGGCGGCTGGATCTACCAGGGCATGAAGAAGGACGCCGGCAGCTTTGTCAGCGGAGGCAAGCTTGGCTTCACCACCTTCCCGACGGTCGACGGCGGCAAGGGCGACCCCGCCAACGTGGTGGGCAACCCGTCCAATTTCTGGTCGATCTCGTCGAAGGCCACCGACGAGCAGAAGAAGGCGGCCCTCGCATACGTCAAGGACGGCATGTTCACCGGTGCCGACACCGACGCCCTCATCGCCTCCGGAGCAGTTCCGGTGGTCAACGGCATCGACAGCAAGCTCGAGGCATCACCGGACAAGGACTTCCTCACCTTTGTCTACGGCCTGGCCAAGAAGGCCCCGAGCTTCACCCTCTCCTGGGACCAGGCGCTGAGTCCCGCCCAGGGTGACGCGATGCTGTCCAACCTGGACCAGATCTTCCTCAAGAAGCTCACCCCGGAGCAGTTCGCCGCCACGATGAACGCCACGATCGGGAAGTAAACGACGTGTCCACCACCAGTCCCGTCCGCCGGAGGGTCCGCGACGCGGGCCCTTCGGGGTGGCTGGCAGCGCCAGCCCTTGTCTTCTTCCTGGTGTTCGCCGTCGTGCCTCTGGCCGGCGTCGTATTCCTCAGCTTCACCAGCTGGGACGGACTGCGCGAGATCCGTCTGGAGGGCCTATCCAGCTGGGCGACAGTGCTCACCGATCCCGTGACGGGCAACGCCCTGCTGGTGACCGCCAAGATCATGTTCTTCTCCTTCATCGTCCAGGCACCGATCAGCCTGCTCCTCGGCGTCTTCACGGCCGGCAAGCAGAAATACCGGGCAGCGCTGGCTGTCCTGTACTTCCTGCCACTCCTGCTCTCCTCGGCCGCCGTCGCCATCGCTTTCAAGGCGCTCCTGGATCCGAACTTCGGCCTCGGCCCGGGCCTTCAGGTACCCATCCTGATCCAGGACTGGCTGGGCAACTCGGACCTCGTCCTGTTCGTGGTGGTCTTCGTCATCGCGTGGCAGTTCGTCCCGTTCCACACGCTCATCTACCAAGGCGGCGTGCGGCAGATCCCCACGTCCCTGTATGAGGCCGCGGAGATCGACGGCGCCGGGCGGGTCCGGCAGTTCCTGAACATCACACTGCCGCAGCTGAAGTACACCATCATCACCTCCTCCACCCTCATGGTGGTGGGCAGCCTGGCCTACTTCGACCTGATCTTCGTCCTCACCGGCGGAGGACCCGGCTACAGCACCCGGCTGCTGCCCCTGCACATGTACCTGACCGGTTTCAAGGCCAACGACATGGGTGCCGCCAGCGCCCTCGGCGTAATTCTCATCGTTATCGGACTGGGCCTGGCCCTGCTGCTGCAGCGCCTCGGCGGCAAGAACCGCAACGCCAGCCAATTGGAAGGAGCCTGATGGCCTCCACGACACAGCTCCCCGCAGCCCCCGAGGCGCCGGCCCTTTCGCAGGCAGAGCCGCGGCTGAAGTCCCGGCGTGCCGGACGGCGCCGGCTGAACCTCCCGGGCGGCCTGGGCGGCTGGCTCTGGCTGGCCGTGATCGTCCTGCCCATCTACTACGTGGTGATCACCAGCCTGAAGAACCAGGCAGGCTTCTTCGCCACCAACCCGATGCTTCCGCCCGCCGAGCCCACGCTGGACAACTACAAGCTGGTGCTGGAGAACGACTTTGCCCGGTACTTCGTCAACAGTGTGGTGGTCACGCTGGGCACTGTCATTCCGGCGCTGTTCGTCTCGTTCATGGCCGCCTACGCCATCGTCCGGGGCAAGGGCCGGTTCGTGAACTGGACCAACAACCTCTTCCTTCTGGGTCTGGCCATTCCGCTCCACGCCACCATCATCCCGATCTACTGGATGATCACCCGCGCCCACCTGTACGACACGCTGCTGGCGCTGATACTGCCGTCCATCGCCTTTGCGATTCCGGTCTCCGTCCTGATCCTGTCGAACTTCATGCGGGACGTCCCCAACGAGCTGTTCGAGTCGATGCGCCTGGACGGCTGCTCGGACTGGGCCATGCTGTGGCGCCTGGCGCTGCCGATGACCAAGCCGGCCGTGATCACGGTGGGCATCTACAACGCCCTGCACGTGTGGAACGGCTTCCTGTTCCCGCTGATCCTGACCCAGAGCCCGGCCACGCGGGTGCTGCCGCTGTCCCTGTGGACGTTCCAGGGCGAGTTCAGCGTCAACATTCCGGCGGTGCTCGCCTCGGTGGTGCTGGCCACGCTGCCCCTGCTGGTGCTCTACATCGTGGCCCGGCGCCAGCTGATCAGCGGCCTCACCGCAGGCTTCAGCAAGTAAATCTTCTCGAAAGGACATCTGATGACAACGGCAAAGCCGCTGCGGGTGGGCATGGTGGGCTATGCCTTCATGGGCGCCGCGCACTCACATGCCTGGCGGACAGCGCCCCGCTTCTTCGACCTGCCCCTGCAGCCGCAGCTCACCGCCGTCGCCGGCAGAAATGCCGACGGCGTCAGGGCAGCCGCGGACAAGCTCGGCTGGGAGTCAACTGAAACGGACTGGCGCCGCCTGATCGAACGCGACGACATCGATCTGATCGACATCTGCACGCCGGGCAACACGCACACCGAGATCGCCCTCGCCGCGTTGGAGGCCGGCAAGCACGTCCTGTGCGAAAAGCCACTGGCCAACTCCGTCGAGGACGCGGAGCGCATGACCGTCGCAGCCGAGGCGGCCGCCAAGCGCGGCGTGTTCGCGATGTGCGGCTTCAGCTACCGCCGCACGCCGGCCCTGGCGCTGGCCAAACGGATGGTGGACGAAGGCCGGTTGGGGACCATCCGGCATGTGCGCGCACAGTATCTGCAGGACTGGCTGTCCGACGAGAACGCCCCCATGACCTGGCGGCTGGACAGGAGCAAGTCCGGGTCCGGGTCCCTGGGCGACATCGGTGCCCACAGCATCGACGCAGCCCAGTGGATCACCGGACTGAAGATCAGCGGCGTTTCCGCCCTGCTGGAGACATTCGTGCCGGAGCGTCCCCTGGCCGGGGACCTGGTGGGGCTTGGCGGGCACGGCGACGCCGGCCGGGATGCCCCGCGCGGGGCCGTCACCGTGGATGACGCAGCCATCTTCAGCGCCCGCTTTGAAGACGCAAGGTTCGACGGCGGCGCTGCCGCACCGGGCGCTGTCGGCGTCTTTGAAGCCACGCGCTACGCGCTGGGACGGAAGAACGCGATGCGCCTGGAACTGAACGGTACCAAGGCGTCCCTCGCCTTCGACTTCGAGGACATGAACGCCCTGTCCTTCTACGATGCAGGCGAATCCCCCGACGCCGGCTTCCGCCGGATCTTCGTCACCGAGCCGGAACACCCGTACGTGGGCAACTGGTGGCCCACCGGCCATGGCCTGGGATACGAGCACGGGTTCACGCACCAGGTGGTGGACCTGGTCACCGCGATCGCGCAGGGCACGCAGCCTGGGCCTTCCTTCGCGGACGCCCTGCAGGTCCAGCGCGTGCTGGCCGCGGTGGAGGCCAGCGCCGCCAACTCCAGCCAATGGCAGAAAGTCTGAGAACCCCGATGACACGACCAATTACGCTTTTCACCGGCCAGTGGGCCGACCTGCCGTTCGAGGAGGTGGCACGGCTCGCGGGCGAGTGGGGCTTTGACGGCCTGGAGATTGCCTGCTGGGGCGATCACCTGGACCCGCGCCGCGCCGCAGAGGACGATTCGTACATCCAGGACCGGCTGGACATCCTGGCGAAGAACAACCTGCAGGTCTTCGCCATCGCCAACCACCTCACCGGCCAGGCCGTGTGCGATGACCCGATCGACGAGCGCCACCAGGGCATCCTGACACCTGACATCTGGGGCGACGGCGATCCCGAGGGAGTCCGTTCCCGTGCGGCACAGTCAATGATGGACACGGCCCGGGCCGCGGCAAGGCTTGGTGTGAAGACCGTGACCGGGTTTACGGGCTCCTCGATCTGGAAGGCCGTGGCCATGTTCCCGCCGGTGTCGGAGGCAATGATCGACGCCGGATACCGGGACTTCGCTGACCGCTGGAACCCGATCCTGGACGTCTTTGACGAGGTGGGGGTGCGCTTCGCCCTCGAAGTGCACCCGTCGGAGATCGCCTACGACTACTGGACCACCAAACGGACCCTGGAAGCCATCGGCCACCGGCCGGGCTTCGGCCTGAACTTCGATCCTTCCCACTTCATCTGGCAGGACCTCGACCCGGTCATGTTCCTGCAGGACTTCGCCGAACACATCCTGCACGTGCACGTGAAGGAGTCCGTGCGGCAGCTCGACGGGCGCAACGGCCGGCTCGGCTCACACCTGGCCTGGGCGGATCCGCGCCGCGGCTGGGACTTCGTCACTGCAGGGCACGGCGATGTGCAGTGGAACAGGATCTTCCGCACGCTGAATGCGATCGGCTATACCGGGCCCACCAGCATCGAATGGGAAGACGCCGGCATGGACCGGCTGACCGGCGCCCCGCAGGCGCTCGAGCTGGTCAGGGGCCTTGCGGCGATTGCGCCGCCGGCCGCGGCTTTCGACGCCGCCTTCGCCACCCGCTGACCCCATGCACTCAACCAGCTATCGGCTGCAACCAAGAAGGAATTCCCGTGATGACAGAACCTAAATCCGCGCTGGTGGTGCGGGGCGGCTGGGACGGCCACCAGCCCTTCGAAGCCACCGAGCTTTTCATTCCGTACCTGAGGGACAACGGATACGACGTCAGGGTCGAGGAATCGCCCAAGGTCTACGCAGACGCCGGCTACATGGCCGGCGTCGACCTGATCATGCAGTGCATGACCATGACCACCATCGAAAAGGACGAATTCGCGGGACTGCGGGCCGCCGTCGAAAACGGCACCGGCCTTGCCGGCTGGCACGGCGGGATCGCTGACTCCTACCGGAACAACTCGGACTACCTGCACCTGATCGGCGGCCAGTTCGCCTGCCACCCCGGCAAGCATCCCGACGAATGCACCGGTGAGCAGTCCGACAACTACGTCCCCTACACAGTCAACATGCTCCCCGCGGCCGCGGATCATCCCATCACCGCTGGCATCGGCGACTTTGACCTCGTCACGGAGCAGTACTGGGTCCTGGCCGACGACTACATCGACGTCCTCGCCACCACCACCCAGAAGGTCCGCGAATGGGACCCCTGGCACCGCGAAGTGACATCCCCGGCCATTTGGACCCGCCAGTGGGGCAAGGGCCGGATTTTCGTGGCCACCCCCGGCCACCGCGTCGACATCCTCCAGGACACGAACGTCCGCACCATCATCGAAAGGGGCCTGCTGTGGGCAAGCCGATAAATACTTCTGCACCGTTGAAAGTGGGCATCATTGGCTGCGGCGCGATCATCGCCCAGTACCTGGCGAACTTCCGCAGGCTGGACCAGATCGAACTGGTGGCCGTGGCGGACCTCGACCCGGCACGCGCGCAGGCCGTCGCGGACGACTATGACGGCGCCCGCGCAATCTCCGTAGACGAACTCCTGGCCGCGGACGACGTCGACCTCGTCCTGAACCTCACCATCCCGGCCGCCCACGCCGACGTCGCCCTGAAAGCCATCGCCGCCGGGAAGAGCGTCTACGGGGAGAAACCGCTCGCGGCGACCACCGCCGAGGCGCGGCAGGTGCTGGCGGCGGCACGCGAGGCGGGCGTCGTCGTCGGCTGCGCCCCGGACACGGTGCTCGGGACCGGGATCCAGACCGCCCGCAAGGCGATCGACGACGGCCTGATCGGCGCGCCGATCAGCGCCACGGCCACCATGGTGACGCCAGGCCACGAACGCTGGCACCCGAACCCGGACTTCTACTACCAGCCCGGCGGCGGACCCCTGCTGGACATGGGCCCCTACTACGTCAGCGCGCTGGTCACGCTGCTCGGTCCGGTCGTCTCTGTCATCGGTGCCGCGAGCCACACCCGGGACGAGCGGACCATCGGGTCCGGTCCGCGTACCGGCGAGACTGTGCCGGTAAACATCGATTCCCACGTCACCGGCGTGCTGGTGCACGCCTCCGGCGCCCTGTCGACGCTGTTCATGAGCTTCGATGCCGTGAAGTCCAAGTCGCCGAACATCGAAATCCACGGTGAGCGGGGTTCGCTGGTGGTCCCGGACCCGAATCATTTCGACGGCGAGGTCCAGCTTTTCGCACTGGGCGCCGAGGACTGGCAGACACTTCCCGTCTCCGCCGGCTACGTGGATTCCGGCCGGGGCTTCGGGATCGCCGACCTCGCCGCCACCACGCGCGGCTCCGAACCGCGCGCCGGCGGCCAACTCGCCTACCACGCCCTCGAGGTGATGGAGTCGGTGCTCGCGTCAGCTAAGAGCGGTTCCGCGGTGCAGATCCAGAGCACGGCGGAACGCCCGGAGGCCGTGGAACTGACAACCCTGGCACCACAGGTCGCGGAGGTCGGCTCCTAGGACTGGAAGTCCTGAGGCTCAAACCTGGTTGCGCCCGATTCGGCGGCGGCGGAATTTTCCGCCGCCGCCTTACTCGTTGCGGGGAGGGCCGTGGCCACTCCGCTGACCGTCCTCGGACAGGCCGGCGGCGTTCGGCTGGTTCCGGGCAGTGGTGGTGCGGTTGAGCGGTAGGTGTGGCCGGTGGGGGTGGTGATTTCGATGGTGTGTCTTGGTCCTGGTCTGGGTTGTGTTTTCCAGCCGGGGAGTTCTTTGATGTGGTTGCAGGCTTCGCAGAGTCCGGCGCCGTTGGCGAGGGATGTTGGGCCGTTGTTGTGCCAGGGGATGATGTGGTCGTGGTGGCGGATGGGGGCGTCGCAGTACGGGGTCCGGCACGTGTCGTCCCTGACCTGGATGAAGCGGCGCAGTGGTGGCGGGAAGAGTCGGCGCCGGGAGTCCATGGCGACGAGGTCGCCGGTGTCCGGGGCGGTGTAGAGCCGTCGGAGCCAGATTTTCAGGTCCTTGACCGCGTCTTTTGCGGCGGTTTCCTGGTGCGCGGTTTCCTGTGCCTGTTCGGGGTTGAGGAGGTTCCGTGCCCATGCGGCGGGGACGATGCCGTAGCCGGTGAGGCGTGCGGGTTCGCTGTCGCCTTGGAGGAGGGTGCGGTCGGTCATGACGAGGTTGACCTCGATGCCGGTGATGCCGCCGGGGGTGCCGGTGGTCCTTTCGACGAGGGTGTCGGCCATGGCCTGGTTCCGGGACCGCGGATCGCCGGCGGAGCGGAGGGCATCGGCCTGCCGGGTGAGGGCCGTGTAGAGGGCGACGCCTTGGTGGGCGGGCAGCAGGGCTGTCAGGTAGGTCATGCAGTCGGGGGCCGGGCGCAGGCTGACGGACCGTTCGGAGGTGGCGTGGCTGGCGCGTTGGGTGATGGAGCGTGGGTCCCGTCGGGTGGCGGCGGCTTTGACGGCGGCGATGACCCCGCGGGTCCCGACCCCGTCGAAGGTTCCGGTGTCGGCGGCGAGTTCCTCATCGACCGCGGCCCGGTCTTCGACGGTCAGGCAGGCCGTTTCCTTCACGACATACATGGCCTTTTCTTCATTGAGCTGGCCGGTATCCAGCGCACCGAGGGCGTGCGGCATCTCGGTGACCAGGGCTTTGGCCATGCCGAGCAGCCGGCCGCCGCGGTGCGGGGACTCGCCCCGGGCCAGGGCGATCTGCTCGGCCACACCGGTCGTGTGTTCTTTGGGGCGTTTCTTGCCGAGGTCCTCGGCCGCCAGGGCGCTGCGGTGGGCCTGCCCCGGGCTGGTCCCGGCTTCGAGTTCGGCTTGTTCCCGCCGCTGTCTCGCCTCGAGCGCGACGGCTAGCCTGGCCTGTTGCCCGGCGATCATGGCCTTGACGTTCTCGCCCGCCCGGATCTGGTCGATCAGCCCGGGACCGTCGGCGGTGAGATCGGCCCGTAAAAGAGTCTTTACCTCCCCGATCCGGTCGTCGAGACTCGGCCGGGGTGTGCCCGTGCAGGAGGCCCTGCCACCGGTGACCTGGGAACCGTAAAACAGCGCCTCGGGAAACGGGTCCTCCGGGAAATCGCCGTCGGCATACTCTCCTCCGGGGAACGGGTCCTCCGGATACACGGCGTCGGGATGATCGTCGAAGGGAACCCCGCCCCCAGGGAAAACTGCGGCCGGAACAAGGGCTTCGGGAACCGCGGCAGCATGCAGAAAGTCGCCTTGCGGCGCCTCCGCTGTCAGTGCTGAATTCCCGATGACCTCCATGCACACAGTCTGCCAAGGGGGTACGACAATAAAGGGCCGCTCAGAGCCCATAAGGAGACGGATCTAAAAAACTTTTTTGGATCCGGCCCGGGACAAAACCTATGGCCCGGATCAGGGCGTTCCCAGATGTGAAAACGCCCTGATCTGTTACTGAGGTTGTGCTTGTCGTCGGGGAGAAGCTCCGCGGGTTTCGACAGGCTCAACCGGCGGCCCGGGCCACCTTGCGCTGCTCGGCCTGGTACTGCTCCGCGATGGCAGGCCGGAAGTCCGGCTCGGGAGTGCTGTCCAGTGCCACGTCCCATTTCGGCAGCTCTCCTGTCAGCGCCCAGGCGGCCTGGACGGCGGCTCCCCGGGCCACGTACTCGCCGGGGCTGGGAATCAGCACGGGCAGGTCGAACACCTGGGCGGCGATCCGCTGGACCGCGGGGTTCTGCACGGCGCCGCCGATCAGCAGCAGCCGCTCGGCAGGGTGGCCCAGGGCGCGGAGCGCATCCAGTCCCCCCGCCAGCCCGCAGAGCATTCCTTCGATGGCAGCCCGTGCAACGTTGCTGCGCGTCGTGGACGCAATGCTGAGCCCGGAGAAGCTCGCTGTGGCCTGCGGCAGGTTGGGCGTCCGCTCCCCCTCGAAGTACGGAACCAGCACCACGCCGCCCGCGCCCGGCTCCGCCTCCAGGGCCAGCCGGGACAGCTCGTCGAAGTCCACCCCGAGCAGCCCGGCAATGGATGTCAGCACCCGGGCAGCATTGAGGGTCACGGCAATGGGAAGGAACAGCCCGCTCGCATCCGCGAAGCCCGCCACGGTTCCGCTCGGGTCGCCAAGAGGCTCACTGGAAACGGCGAACACAGTCCCGCTGGTGCCCACGGACACGACGACGTCGCCCGCCCGGGCGCCCAGGCCCAGTGCCGCTGCAGCGTTGTCCCCCGCACCGGCACCAAGGAGAACACCCTCCCCCGCGATGGACGGATGGACAGAACCGGCTGAATCGCCCGGTTCCAGGACCCGCGGCAGGATCACTGCATCACCGGAGCCGGCAACATCGTCCCCGGCTTCGACAGCATCCCGGCCGAAGGCGAGGCGGAACAGCTCCAGCTCGTATTCACCGGTGGCCGGGTTCCAGTAGCCCGTGCCGCTGGCATCGGAGCGGTCGGTGGTCAGCTGCCCCAGATCGGGACCGAGCGGGCTGGCGTCGGCAGGGCCGTAGCCCCGCAGACGCCAAGTCAGCCAGTCATGCGGAAGCACGACGGCGGCCACCCGCCTGGCGATGTCCGGCTCGTGATCGCGGACCCATCGGATTTTGGTGACGGTGAAGGAGGCCACCGGAACCAGGCCCGTCCGCTTGGCATAATCGGAAGCGCCCACCTCGTCAGTGAGTGCCGCGGCGGCTTCTGCCGAGCGGGTGTCATTCCAGAGCAGAGCGGGCCGCAGCACGTTGCCGTCAGCGTCCAGCAGCACCATGCCGTGCTGCTGGCCCCCCACGGAAACCGCGCTGACCCCGGCGAGCCCGCCGGCGTCGTCGAACGCTGCGGACAGCGCCCGCCACCAGTGGTCCGGGTGGACCTCGGTGCCGTCGGGATGGCCGGCGCGGCCCTCCCGGACCAGGGCGCCGGTGTCCGCGTCCAGCACCACCACCTTGCAGCTTTGGGTCGAGGAGTCGATTCCGGCAACGAGGTTCATGGGAGCAGCCGCCACGGGTCAGCGGGCGCCGAGCAGGTGTTCGATGAACAGCTGCTGGAGCTTCACGAAACCGAAGCCCTTGCCGCCGAAGTAGGCGTCGGCGTCGAAATCCTCGTAGGAGGACCTGTCTGCGAGGAGCTGCTCGTAGCCCTCACCAGGGTTGAGGGTGGGAACGTTGATCTCGGAAACCCGCGACGCCTCCAGGGCTGCCTGCACCTCGGGGTCGGCGCGGAAGGCCTTGGCACGCTCCTTGAGCAGCAGGTAGGTCTGCATGTTCGCGGCCGCCGAATCCCAGACGCCGTTGATGTCCTCGGTGCGGCTGGGCTTGTAGTCGAAGTGGCGGGGGCCGTTGTAGGCGGGGCCGCCCTGGGGGCCGCCGTTCTCCAGCAGGTCCACAAGGGAGAAGGCGTTCTGCAGGTCGCCGTGGCCGAAGACAAGGTCCTGGTCGAACTTGATGCTGCGCTGGCCGTTGAGGTCGATGTGGAAGAGCTTGCCCTGGTACAGCGCCTGGGCGATGCCGTGGGTGAAGTTCAGCCCGGCCATCTGCTCGTGGCCTGTTTCCGGGTTGATGCCCACCAGTTCGGGGCGTTCGAGGGTTTCGATGAAGGCCAGGGCGTGGCCCAGGGTGGGCAGCAGGATGTCGCCGCGCGGCTCGTTCGGCTTGGGTTCGATGGCGAAGCGGATGTTGTAGCCCTTGTCCGTCACGTAGTCGCCCAGCAGGTTCACGGCCTCGCGGTAGCGCTCGAGGGCGCCGCGGATGTCCTTGGCGGCGTCGTACTCGCTGCCCTCACGCCCGCCCCACATCACGAAGGTTTCGGCGCCGAGCTCAGCTGCCAGGTCGATGTTCTCCAGGACCTTGCGGAGGGCGAAGCGGCGCACGCCGCGGTCGTTGCTGGTGAAGCCGCCGTCCTTGAAGACCGGGTGGCTGAACAGGTTGGTGGTGACCATGGGCACCACCATGCCGGTGGCCTTCAGCGCGCCGGTCAACCGGTCGATTTCCCGCTGCCGGTCGGCGGCCGAGCAGCCGAACGGGAAGAGGTCATTGTCGTGGAAGGTGATGCCGTAGGCGCCCAGGTCGCTGAGCCGGTTGATGGCCTCCACAGTGTCCAGCGGCGGGCGGGTGGCGGACCCGAACTGGTCCTGCGCCTCCCAGCCGATGGTCCAAAGGCCGAAGGAAAACTTATCTTCACGCGTGGGCTGAATCGCCATTGAGTGCTCCCGTTTGGTTGTGGAGGACCTGCCCCTGAAGAAGGAAAGCGGGGAAGAGCCGGGTAAATGTTCCACAAACAAACATATTCGATTTCCTCCGACTGTCAACCCCTCTTATCGCAGCCTTCACTCGCAGCCCGTGGACCGAAAAACCTAGCCCTGGCCTCCAACAAGGTGTTATGTTCTCTAAAACACCAAACGAAGGGCTGGCGATGGTTAGCGAAGCAGGAACCGAGCTGCACACCGAGCAGTACAACTGGGCGGGCAACCTCAGGTACGCCGCAGCCGAGCTCCGGGAGCCGACAACCGTCGTCGAACTCCAGGAACTGGTGGCCGGCGCCTCCAAGCTCCGTGCCCTCGGCTCCCGGCACTCCTTCAACCGCATCGCAGACACGTCCGGAGTCCTGGTTTCGCTGGAGCACCTGGCGCCGGCCATCGACGTCGATCCTGACTCGCTGACGGTGACCGTGAGCGGCGGCACCCGCTATGGAACCCTGGCGGCGGAACTGCAGCGGCAGGGCTTCGCCCTGCACAACCTGGCATCCCTCCCCCACATATCGGTGGCCGGCGCTGTCGCCACCGCCACCCACGGCTCCGGCGACCGCAACGGGAACCTGGCCACCGCTGTCGCCGGCCTTGAGATTGTCACGGCCGACGGCGGGATCCTCACCGCCCGCCGCGGCGACGCCGACTTCGAGGGCATGGTGGTCAGCCTGGGCGCCCTGGGCGTGGTCAGCAGCCTGATCCTGGACATCGAGCCGACATTCGACGTGGCGCAGACAGTCTTCGATGACCTGGACTGGGACCGGGTCCTGGAGAATTTCGACGACGTCACCTGCTCCGCCTACAGCGTCAGCCTCTTCACGGACTGGAGCGGCGACAGGATTGCGCAGGCGTGGCTGAAGTCCCGGACGGCGGGCACTGACCCGGAAGCGAAGCACACGGAGTTCTTTGGCGGCAGCCCGGCCACCGAACCCAGGCACCCGATCGCCGGCGTGCCCGGAACCACCTGCACGCAGCAGTTCGGCGTGCCCGGCCCGTGGTCCGACAGGCTGGCCCACTTCCGGATGGAGTTCACCCCCAGCAAGGGCGATGAGCTGCAGAGCGAGTACCTGGTCCCCCGCGAGCACGCAGTCGAGGCCATCCAGGCGATGCGCCGGCTGTCCCACCTGGTGACGCCGCTGCTGCTGGTCTCGGAAATCCGCACCATGGCCGCGGACAGCCTGTGGCTGAGCCCGAACTACGGAACCGACGGCATCGGCCTGCACCTCACCTGGCGGCAGGACCAGCCCGCCGTCGAGGCCGTTCTTCCCGTGATCGAGGCCGAGCTGGCGCCATTCGGCGCCCGCCCGCACTGGGGCAAACTGTTCGACGGCGACGCCGCCCGCCTCGCGCCGCTCTACCCCCGCTTCGCCGACTTTAAGGCCCTGGCCGGCCGGCTCGACCCGGAGGGGAAGTTCCGCAACGGCTTCCTGGACCGGGCAGTTTTCGGCAGCTGATACTGTTCCGATGATGCCTTCCCCTCGCCAACGGGCTGCCCCGACCGCCCCGCCGAGCGAGCTCGACCCCTCCCGCCGGAACAACCTGGCCCTGATCACGTCCCTGGTCCACCATCACCGTGTCCTCAGCCGGGCGCAACTGACCCGAAGGACTGGGCTCAACAGGTCGACGGTGGGAACCCTGATCGGCCAGCTGGCTGCGCTCGGCCTGGTGTACGAGACGGCGCCGACGGGTGAAGCCCAGGTGGGCCGGCCGAGTCCCGAAGTGCGACCGAGTCCTTCGATCGCGGCGCTGGCCGTTTACCCGGAGATCGACGCAGTCACCATCGGGCTGGTCAACCTCGGCGGCATCGTCCAGAAAAAAATCCGCTTCGCCACCGAACGGATTCCCAGCGCCCGGGAAGCGGTCAATATCGCCGCGGCAGTGATCGAGGGGATGCGCACCGAGCTGGACCACTCGTACCGAATCACCGGGATCGGTGTGGCTGTCCCCGGCCTGGTAAACCCCGACGACGGGACGGTCCGCCATGCGCCGCACCTGGGCTGGCGGGACGAGCCGGTGGCGCGGATGCTTGGCGAGGCCACGGGCTACGCATGCCAGGCCGCCAACGACGCGTCGCTCGCGGCGGAGGCGGAGCTGATCTTCGGGGCAGGTGCCGGGCGGGACAACCTGGTGTACCTCAACGGCGGGGCCAGCGGCATCGGCGGCGGGATCATTTCCGACGGCAGGCTGCTGCGCGGCGCATCCGGCTATGCCGGGGAACTGGGCCACACGCTCGTGCGGACTGATGGCGCCAGGTGCCACTGCGGCGCCACGGGCTGCCTGGAAACGGAGGTGTCGCAGGGTCGGCTCTTCGAGCTGCTGGATCTCCCCGGCGGTGATACAGCCCAGCTGGAACAGGCCCTGCGCGCTTCGGACAGCCCCGCCGTGACGGGGGAAGTCGCCCGGCAGCTGGGCTACCTGGCCATCGCACTGCGAAACGCCGTCAACACCTTCAATCCGGAAGTGATCATCCTCGACGGGTTCCTGGGTGTCCTCTACGGGCTCGCCCCGTCCGCGCTCGATGACCTACTGCTGTCCCAGGCCATGGACGGCCCGGCCGGCCAGGTCAAGGTCCACCCCGCGGCGCTTGGGTCCAACCTGATGATGATCGGCGCGGCGGAACTGGGGTTCGCCCGCTTCCTGGCGGATCCTGCCGGCTTGGGTTCCGCCACGGAATAAGGGCACCGGGCGCGCCCGTCGGGGACGCCCGGTGCCCTGCGGTGAAACCGCCGTTGAACCTACCGGCCGAAAACCACCTCGTACGTCCGGGTCTGGCTTCCGTCCTCGCTTCGTACCGTGACGACGGCGGTGCCGGACTGAGTGTCCGCCTGCTGCACGGTGACCGTGGCGTAGGGGTCCACCGCGGTGGCGGTGACCTCCTGCCGGTTGCCCTGAGCGCCGGCCCGGTACGAGGTGACGGCCGGGTCGAAGCCGGCCAGCGGCTGGCCATCAACTGAGATGCCTGCCGCAGCGGCGTCGGAGGATTTGCCCGGGGCCAGCGCCAGAACCTGCACTTCACTGACCGTCATGTGGGTGTTCGGGCGGGCGGCGAGCACCACGCGGACGTCCTTGGTGTCCACGTTGGCAACCGGAACTGTGACGACCGGTGCGGGGCTGCCGCCGGGAACCTGCACGGCACCGCCGGCGTTCCGCCACGTGCCGTCGGCCGCTTTGGTCTGCACCTGCAGGCTTTGGGCGTAGCTGTCGGTGGATCCGTCGCGGAAGAAGTGGACCTTCACGCCGGTCACTGTCTTCTGGCTGGCCAGCGCCACGGACAGCGTGTCGCTGGCATTTTTGGTACCGGATTTCCAGTTGGACCAGGCCTTGTCCGTCAGGTTGCCGTTGCCCAGCCCCGCGGCGCCGTAGCCCGGTTCGGTGAAGCTGGCGCTGAAGACCGTGCCGGGATCATTGGCCACGTTCTCGGCCGTTCCTTCGGTCACCTGCACCCGCACGGTGGCCGGCAGCGACCGGCCGTCGGCGGCGTCGGCTGTGCCTTCAACGGTGGCTACGCCGGTGGTGGTGAACGGTCCGGCCGCATTCCAGGCAACCGGCCGCTCCACCTTGCTGCCGCCGGCAGTCACAGCAGTCACGGTGGCAGGCAGCTCGGGCGTTCCGCCGGCATAGGTCTTGGCGCGGGCCGGGAGCGTCGAGACCAGCGTGTCCACGGTGACCTTGGCCGTCACCGGATGGGCAACGCCCAGGACGTCGGTCGCCGTTCCGCGCACGCCAACGGTTCCCGGCTTGCTCCAGCGGCTCGACGGCGGCATGGTCCACGTCACCGGCAGTTCGCCGCGCGCGCCGTCGCGGTAGACCGGCACCACGGTGGCGGGCAGTTGCGGAGAGCTGCCCGGGACGGTGAAGGCCGTGACGTTCTGGAATCCCTGAACAGTTTCATCGCTGACCCGCCAGCGCTGGTTCTCGCCGGAGTTGCCGGTCCACAGCGTCACCGGCGACCCGTCAGCGGTGGCGTGTCCGCCTACTTCGAGCAGCCGGCCGGTGGCGGCGTTGACGAACGTGTACGTGCCGTCGCCGGTGGTGGACATGGTCCACTGCGAGGCGGCAGCCGGTGCGGGCTCCGCCGGGACCAGTGCAGGCTTGCCGTCGACGACGGCGAGCTGCCGGCCGCCGTCGGGCGTTTCAATTGCGTAGCGGGCACGGTTGCTGTCCTCGCCGCTGAGGCGGCGAAGGTTCCACTGCTGGCCGGCGCCGGCACCGGAACGGATAACGGCGGCACCGTCGGTTCCCTGGGTGAGGGACTTGCCGCTCTCAACGCCCTGGAGCCGGTAGACATGGTCTGCCTGCACAAGGGCGGCGTCCTTGGCCACGCCATGCACGCCCTTGACGAGGAACGTCGTGACCGACTCGGCCGGCACCGTGAGGACCGCCGTGCGGTCCTTTCCGACGGCGACCGGCTGACCTTCCACGAGGGCGCCCGATGCGTCGCTGGTCACCGGCGTCACGGTGGCGTTCCCCTGGACGGCCCCGAATCCGGAAAGGTCCAGGGCGACCGGGCGCTGCTGCTTGCTGTCGTTCACGTGCACCACGGTGGCGCCGGCGTCCGTGACCGCGGCCGTGCTGTTCTGGTCGTTCACCTTGACCAGGCGGTCCCCGGGCTTGATGTAATGCGTGAAGTTCCGCGCGGTGTTGTATTTGGTGTTCGTGTAGATCGGGCAGCTCTGGAGGGTGTCCCCGGACGCGCAGTTGAAGGGCAGCTGGATCTCGCCCCAGTTGGATCCGATGGCGCTTTCGCCGCCGGGCTTCATGTTGTTGTAGTCCTCGACCGGCTGCCAGAACACCCAGGCCGAGGGTTCCAGCTCGCGGAGGTCGTTGACCATGTGCTGGGCCAGGCCCAGGCCGGGCTGCATGCTGGTGAAGTTCTGCCCGTCCATCCAGGAGCCGCCGGTTTCGCTCATCCAGAGCGGCTTGTCCTCGCCCTTGGCGATGTCCCGGACCGCCGTGCGCTGCCCGGTCCCGTAGGTGTGGACGTTCAGTTGCCCGACATCGGCCTTGGCTTCGGCGGAATAGCTGTTCCAGTTGCTGGCGAACGTCGAGGGGTTGGTCTCGTCCATGGCGCTGATGACGGCGCCCGTGTCCGCACCGGCCAAGGTTTTGGCGAGCGACTGGACCACCTTCTGCTGCAGTTCCGGGCCGACGTGGGCGCCTTCCTGTCGGCCGCCCACCGGCTCGCCCGCTGTGTTCAGGCTGGTTCCCCAGTACGGCGTGTTCGGTTCGTTCAGGGGATCGATCGTATCGATCTTGATTCCGTGGGCCTTTTCCAACTGCTTGACGACGCCCACCAGGTAGGCGGAAAAGTCGTCGATGCTCTCGGTCCGCAGCTGGTCCTGCGAGGAGTTGAAGCCGCCCGACACATAGCCGCTGACGGTCTGGAACCACGGCGGGGAGTTGCTGAAGGCTTCCCAGTGCGTGATGTCGTTCTTGATCCGGTCCACCCACCAGCGCTGCGTCTGGTCAGCGTCAAGGTTCCAGTGGTCCGGGTTCTTCGGGTCCCACCAGTCCTTGTCCGCCCGGGTGGTGCCCGCGGGGGCCTTCCACCAGCCTTGCACCGCGCCACCGGGACGGAGGTAGTCCTTGACGTCGGGGGCGTTGCCGCCGCCGACGTTGTACCGGGCGATGTTGAGGTTCAGCCCCTCGTCGCCGAAAACCATGTCGGCGAGCTTGTTGCGGATCTCGTCCGGATAGCCGCCGGTGGCGTTGGCAAACCAGACCAGGCTGGTACCCCACCCCTCGAAGGCGTCGCCTTGGTAGGACGGGTCCGGCCGCACGGTCACGGCGCCGGCAGGCACGGGTTCATCGGTTGCCTGTCTGGCCAGCGCAGGTCCGGCCACGAGCCCTGCGGAGAGGACCGCCGCGGTGACGCCTGCGGCGGTCACGGCCCAGGGCCGTCTGGATCTGTTCGTCATTGAAGTCCCTTCGGTGCGGTGAAGTGCTGGTCTCTGGGGATTGCTGCTTTTACTCGGGGCTCTTGAGGACTGCCACGCCGCGGGCGGCGAGCTTGGCCGTGCGTTCGCCCGCCAGCGCCTCTCCGGGCACTGCGGAGATGTCCACCGCGTGGTCCGTCCTGTTGATCAGGAACTGGAAGCGGCCGTTCTCCCCGGTGCGGACGGCGAGTTCGACGGCGCCCCGCAGTTCCGCGGGCAGTTCAGATTCGACGCCGGCCAGGCCCGCGAATTCCCGCAGGACGGGGACCAGGCCGTCGGGCCCAAGCCGTGTGGCCACGTAGCCGGCCGACCCGCCGCCCACGCTGCGCCGCGTCACGGCCGGTTCTCCGGCGCGGTCACCGGAGGTGAACCGGCGCAGGACCTTGGTCTCCCCGGACGTGGTGGCCACGGAGTCCGCCCACAGCGTGCCTGGTGAGCCGCCGTCGAGCATGGCCTCTTCCCCCGGCGCCAGCGGGCCGAACTCCTCCACCCGGATTCCCAAAAGCCCGCTGAGCGCCCCCGGGTACCCGCCGAGCCACACGTGGTCATTCTGGTCCACGATGCCCGAGAAATAGGTGGTCACCAAGTGGCCGCCGGCTTCGACAAAGCCGGTCAGGCGGGAGCGCACCTCAGCAGGCACCACGTGCAGGACGGGCGCGATGACCAGCTGGTATCCCTCCAGTGAGGACGCCACCGGGAGGACATCCGCGCGGATGCCGTTGGCCAGGAACGCCGAGTACCAGTCGAGCGCCTCCTGCCGGTACCGGAGGCGGTCCGTCGGGTGCGAGTCCAGCTCGCTCGCCCACCAGGAGTCCCAGTCGAACAGGATCGCGGCCCGGGCCGGTTCACGACGGCTGCCCGCGAGCGCCCACAGCCCGTCCAGCGTCTGCCCCAGGGCGGTGACATCACGGAAGAGCCGGCTGTTGCTGCCTGCGTGCGAAACCATCGCGGAATGGTATTTTTCCGCACCGGCCCGCGACTGCCGCCACTGGAAGAAGCAGACGGCATCGGCGCCGTGGGCAACATGGGTGAGGGAATCCCTGGCCAGGGCTCCGGGCTTCTTGGGGGTGTTGACGGGTTGCCAGTTGACCGCACTGGTGGAGTGCTCCATGAGGAACCAGGGGTTGCCGCCGGCGATATTGCCGGTCAGGTTGGCGGAGAAGGACAGCTCGTCATGGTCCTGCGGGCCCGGGACCACGTAGTGGTCATTGGAGACGAAGTCGACGTCGGCTGCCCAGGCCGCGTAGTCCATCCCCTTCGTCTCCCCCATCACCATGAAATTGGTGGTGACGGGGATGTCCGGGGTGATGCTGCCGAGGATCGCGCGCTCGGCGCGGAGGTAGTCCCGCAGCGAGTCCGAGGAGAAGCGCTTGAAGTCCAGCTGCTGAGTAGGGTTCGGATAGGACGCGGCCTGGCGCGGCGGGAGGACGTGGTTCCAGTCCGCGTAGTGCTGGGACCAGAAGTCGGTCCCCCAGGCGGCGTTCAGCTCCTCTAGGGTGCCGTAGCGGTCCTGGAGCCAGACGCGGAAGGCGGCTGCGGCATCGTCGGAGTAGTCATAGATGTTGTGGCAGCCGAGCTCGTTGGAGACGTGCCAGGCGCAAACGGCGGGGTGGTCCTTGTACCGCTCAGCCATGGTCCGCACGAGCGCCAGCGCGTGCTCACGGAACACCGGCGACGTGGGCCGCCAGTGCTGGCGGCCGCCCGGCCAGAGGGTTTCGCCGTTCCGGGTGACCGGGAGGATTTCCGGGTGTTCGGCGGCAAGCCAGGGTGGTGGCGACGCCGTGGCGGTGGCGAGGTCCACGGCGATGCCGTTGGCGTGCAGCAGGTTGATGACGTCGTCGAGCCAGGTGAAGTCCCAGGTGTCCCGTGCGGGCTGGAGGCGTGCCCACGAGAAGATCGCCAGGGACACGATGTTGACCCCGGCTTCCTTCATGAGCCGGACGTCCTCTGCCCAGACCTCGCGGGGCCACTGCTCGGGGTTGTAGTCGGCGCCGAAGGCCAGCCGCTTGGTGCCCGGGGACGGCCAGCGCAGCCAGCGGTGGTGGGTTGGGTAGGGCATGGATTTCCTCTTTCGGAGGTGTGTTTGCGGGTGGTTACTGCTTGACCGTGAAGCCCTGCTCGGTGCCGTACTTCAGCGAGGCATCCTGCCAGGCCGTCAGGCCGTCCTTGAGCTTGGTGCCGGAGACGTAGGCCTGGCCGGCGGTGTCGTTGAAGATGCTGTTGGCGTAGACCTGGAAGGGCAGGTAGGACCAGCCGGCGGGGACGTTCTTGGCTGATTCGGCGAAGATCTGGTTGGCCTTCTGGCCGCCGAAGTACTTGAACTCGGTGTTCTGGAATTTCTCCGAGGCGAGGTCCTTGGACGTGGCGGGGAATGCCCCGTGGTCGATCCGGGTCTGAATGCCGTCCTCCACGCTGGTGTACTTCAGGAAGCCGTAGGCGAGTGCGGCCTGGCTGCTGGCGGCGGGGACGGCCAGCGAGCTGCCGCCGTTTTCGGCGCTGCTGCTGGCGCCCTTCTCCCACTGCGGCAGCGGGGCGACCCGCCATTTGCCGGACCCGCCGGCGACGCCTGAGACGAGGTTCCCGGGCATCCAGGCACCGGTTGACAGGGTGGCGATGGTTCCGTTGCCGAGGCCCTTGTACCACTCGTCGCTCCAGGAGCTGATGGGGGCCAGGAGCTTCTCGTCGATGAGCTTCTGCCAGGTTTCGGCGAACTTGGCGGAGCCCTCGTCGGAGAAGTTAATGCCGACGTTGGTGCCGTCCACCTGGTAGGGCTTGCCGCCGGCCTGCCAGATCATGCTGGTGGTGAAGCCGGCGTCGCCGGTGTCGTTGGCGATGTAGGCCTTGGGGTCTGCCTTCTTCAGTGCGCGTCCGGCCTCGAGGAACTCGTCCCACGTGGTGGGCACCGCGATGCCGTGCTTGTCGAAGAGTTCCTTGTTGTAGAACAGCGCCATGGGGCCGGAGTCCATGGGCAGGCCGTAGACGCCGCCCTGTGCCTGCACCGAGGACCACGGGCCGGCGGTGAAGGTGCCGTCGAGATCCTTGGCGCCGAACTGGCCCAGGTCAGCCAGTGACTTGCCCAGGGCAAACTGCGGAAGCGCGTAGTACTCGATCTGCGCGACATCGGGCACGCCGGAGCCGGCGGAGATCGCGTTCTGCAGGGCCGTGTACTGGTCGTTGCCGGTGCCGGCGTTAACCAGGTTGACGTCCACGTTCGGGTATTTGGCCTCGAAGCCTTCGGCGACCTTCTTCAGCGACGGGTCCCAGGCCCACACCGTGAGCTTGCCGCCTTTCTGGAGGGCGGCTTCGACGGCGTCGCTGTTGACGGTCTGCTGCGGTGCTGCGGTGCCGCCGCTTCCGCAGGCGGTGAGCCCGAGGGCGAGTGCTGCGGCGACGGCGGAGCTCTGCAGCAGGCCGCGGCGGGTCAGGGTCTTGATCATGGTTTTCCTTCTAACTGCGGTGTTATTGAGGGGGAGGGGGCCGTTATTCTTTGACGCTTCCGGCGGACAGGCCGGACTGCCAGTAGCGCTGGAGCAGCAGGAACGCTGCGATCAGCGGCAGGATGGTGAGCAGGGAACCGGTGATGACGAGGTTGAAGATGGCTTCCCCGCCGGCTGTGCCGGCCTGCGCGTTCCAGGCATTCAGGCCCAGGGTGAGGGGATACCAGTCCGGGTTCTTCAGCATGATCAGCGGCAGGAAGTAGTTGTTCCAGGTGGCCACCATGGTGAAGAGCAGCACGGTGACGATGCCCGGGGTCAGCAGCGGAAGGCAGACCTGGAAGAAGGTGCGCGCCTCGCTCGCGCCGTCGATCCGGGCGGACTCCATGATCTCGGTGGGGATGGCCTCCGAGGCGAAGGTCCACATCAGGTACAGGCCAAAGGGCGAGATGAGCGAGGGAATGATCACGGCCCAGGGCGTGTTCGTGAGGCCAACTTGGCTGAACATCAGGAAGGTGGGAACGGCCAGGGCCGTGCCGGGAACGGCAACTGCACCGATGACGACGGCGAACACGGCCTTCCGCCCGGGGAAGTCGAACTTGGCCAGGGCGTAGCCGCCGAGGACGGCCAGGAAGGTGGCCCCGCCGGCGCCGAGGACGACATACAGGACTGTGTTGGCGAACCAGCGCAGGAAGATCCCGCCGTCGTATGTCGCTGTCCGGGCGATGTTGTCCCAGAGGGCGAAATCGCCGGCGAACCAGAGGCCGAAGGAGTTGAGGAGCCCGTCCTGGGTCTTGGTGGCATTGACCAGAAGCCAGAACAGCGGGGCGAGGCTGTAGAGAAGGACAAGCCCCATCAGGAGGGTCAGTGCCACACTCCGGCGCGAGCGCCGTGCTGTCCGTGGGGTCCGCAGACGTGTGGTGCGGAGCTTTGCCGGGGATGACGTGCCTGTGCCAACGCTGCGGGGCTGGGCGGCTGTCTGGACGCTCATGGTCAGCGCTCCTTTCGCATGCCGCGGACCTGGACGGCGTAGGCGATGGCCATGGTGATCAGGCCCATGATGATCGCCACCGTGGCGGAGTAGTTGTACTGCTGCCCGGAGAACGACAGGGAGAAGGCGTACAGGTTGGGCGTGAAGAACGTTGAGATGGTGTTCGGTGAGAGGCTCTTAAGGATGCTGGGCTCGTTGAAGAGCTGGAAGCTGCCGATCACGGAGAAGATGGTGGCCACCACAATGGCGCCGCGGATGGCCGGGAGCTTGATGGCCGCGATGACCCGCAGCTGGCCGGCGCCGTCGATCTCGGCGGCCTCATAGAGGGACTTGGGGATGACGGTCAGCGCGGAGTAGAAGATCAGCATGTTATAGCCGATGAACTCCCACGTGACGATGTTGCCGATGGAGGCCAGGACCAGTTCCGGGGAGAGCGGGCTGGGCAGGTTCAGGCCGAAGGCCTGGTTGATGTTTCCCACCAGGCCGAAGCGGGTGCCGTACATGAAGCCCCACATGAGCGTGGCCACCACGGCCGGAACGGCGTAGGGCAGGAAGATCGAGATCCGGAAGAACGACTTTCCGTAGAGCCGGCCGCTGTCCAGGGCCAGCGCCACCACAAGGGCGATGAACAGCATGACCGGCACCTGGACTGCCAGGAACAGCGAGACCCGGCCCAGCGCTGACCAGAACTGCGGGTCTCCCAAGGCCCGGGCGTAGTTGTCCAGGCCCACGAACGCCGTGCCGCCGATGAGCTGGTTGCGGAAGACGCTGAGGTAGATGGAATAGGCGATCGGCGCCAGGAACACCAGGGCGAAGACCGCCATGAAGGGGCCGATGAACCACCAGCCCGCCCAGGACCGGCGGTTGGTGCGTCTGGGACGGCCTGCCGGGGCGGCCGGGGCGGCCGGCGCCGCAAGGTGCGGGGACGTCATTGTCATGGAAGGTCCTCTGTCGGGCGGGTGACGGAACGTGTTCTGTTTGCGTAAACATTGGTGAGTGTTTTTGTGAGTGTTTGCGCAAACATGGTTGGTACGATGGTGACATGGAGCACCTACCCGGTCAACCCCCGGCCCAGAATGCGTCGCCCGGGCTGCGCGCGCAGGACATCGCCGCAGCGCCCTCCTCGAGACCGTCCGAGGGCTCACCGCCGCGGCGGAAGCAGCAGGTGTCCATGGCCGACGTCGCCAAGCTTGCCGGCGTGTCAGCCCAGACGGTGTCCCGCGTTTCCAACGGGAGCCCGGACGTCATCGAAAGCACGAGGCGCCAGGTCATTGACGCGATGAACGAGCTGGGGTACCGGCCCAACAGTGCCGCCCGGGCGCTCAAGCGCGGCAGCTTCCGGACCATCGGCGTCATCACGTTCTCGCTCTCCTCGCTGGGGAACATGCGCACCCTGGAGGCCATCGCCCTGCACGCCGCCCGGCAGGACTTCGCGATCACGCTCATCCCGGTCACTGCCCCGACACAGGCCGGGATCCAGGGAGCGTTCTCAAGGATGGGCGAACTCGCGGTCGACGCGGTGATCGCCATCATGGAAGTCCACCTTCTGGACGCCGCCACGGTGACGCTGCCACCGGGAGTGAAGGTCGTCGTCGTTGATTCCGACGCCGGCGAGCAGTACAGCGTTGTCGACACCGACCAGGCCGACGGCGCCCAAAAAGCCGTCAGGCACCTTCTGGACCTCGGCCACCGGACCGTCTGGCACGTCGCCGGCCCCGAGGAATCCTTCGCCAGCGAACGCCGCGCCGCCGCCTGGCGGGGCACCCTCACCGCCGCCGGCAGGCCCGTCCCGCCGGTGCTCCGTGGCGACTGGTCAGCCGACTCCGGCTACACCGCCGGCCTGCGGCTCGCCGACGAACCCGGGTGCACCGCCGTTTTCGCCGCCAACGACCACATGGCCCTCGGCCTGCTGCGGGCCTTCCGGGAAAAAGGGAAATCAGTCCCTGGCGACATCAGCCTCCTCGGCTTCGACGACGTCCCCGAAGCCTCCTCCTACGCTCCCCCGCTCACCACGGTCCACCAGAACTTCGCCGACGTCGGCGAACGCTGCGTCGACAACGTCCTAGAGCAGCTCAGCACCAACACCACCGAACCCGGCGTCACCCTGGTGCCCACCGAACTCGTGATCCGGCAGAGCACGGCGGCCCCACGCGCGGACTGACGGGGCCCGGCAGCCCCTGTCATCAGCAAAGGTGACGATCGATTGTTGATACGATCAATGATTGTTTTTCACCACTACCGGGGCAGGCATCGCTATGCAGGACACTAAAGCCGGAACGCCGCGGTTGGCGGCGGCTGAAATCGGCAACGACGTCGGCCTGCTGCTGGCCAAGCTGCACGCGGCCGGATCCGCACTGAACAACCGGGTCCTCGGGGATTTTGGGCTGCGGGAACGGTCCTTCTCGGTGCTGACGCTCGCCTGCAGCGGACTGGAGCCGACCCAGCGGGAACTGGCCATTTTCCTGGGCCTGGATCCCAGCCAGGTGGTCAGCCTCGTGGACGACCTCGAGCGCCGGGGCCTGGTGGAGCGCGCCACCGGCAAGCAGGACAGGCGGGCCAAGATCATTGTCTCGACGGCGGAGGGCCGCCGGATCCACGCCAAAGCCCGCGCATTACTGGAAGCCTGCGAACAGGAACAGCTCACGGCACTTTCCGACGCCGAAGCCGGCCAGTTGAGGATGCTGCTTCGCAAGGCCCTGTGGGGCGGGGCCTGACCCCCGCCCCACAGCAATGCCCGCCGGTTAGTTTTCCAGGAGGGAAACGTCCCGGACTGCGCCCTTGTCCGCGGAGGTGGCCATCGCGGCGTAGGCGCGCAGTGCGGCCGACACCTGGCGCTCCCGGTCCTTGGGCTTGTAGCCGCCGTTGATCAGGAGCTTTTCGCGGCGCTCGGCCAGGAGCTCATCGGAGACCTCCAGTTGCAGCGAACGCTCGCTGATGTTGATGCTGATGATGTCGCCGTCCTCCACCAGGGCGATGGCGCCGCCGGACGCCGCCTCGGGCGAGATGTGACCGATGGACAGGCCGGACGTGCCGCCGGAGAAGCGGCCGTCCGTGATGAGGGCGCACTTCTTGCCCAGGCCGCGGCCCTTGAGGAACGACGTCGGGTACAGCATTTCCTGCATGCCCGGGCCGCCCTTGGGGCCTTCGTAGCGGATGACCACCACGTCGCCTTCCTTGATGGTCTTATTCAGGATCTTTTCCACGGCTTCGTCCTGGGACTCGCACACAACGGCCGGCCCCTGGAAGGTCCAGATGGACTCGTCCACGCCGGCGGTCTTCACCACGGCGCCGTCCACTGCGACGTTGCCGCGCAGCACGGCCAGCCCGCCGTCCTTGGAGTAGGCATGCTCCACAGAGCGGATGCAGCCGCCTTCGGCATCGGTGTCCAGGGAGGTCCATTCGTTCGACTGCGAGAAGGCGGTGGAGGAGCGGACGCCGCCGGGAGCAGCGTGCCACAGGGCCTTCGCTTCCTCGGTGGCTTTGCCGCCGCGGATGTCCCAGTCATCCAGCCAGCCGTCCAGGTCGTCGGAGTGCACGGAGTGGACGTCCTTGTGCAGGAGGCCGCCGCGGTTCAGCTCACCCAGGAGGGCGGGGATGCCGCCGGCGCGGTGCACGTCCTCCATGTAGTAGGTCTTGTCCTTGGCGACGTTCGGGGCCACCTTGGCCAGGCAGGGCACCTGGCGGGACTTGGCGTCCATCTCGGCCAGGCCGTAGTCCACGCCCGCCTCCTGGGCCGCGGCCAGCAGGTGCAGGATGGTGTTGGTGGAGCCGCCCATGGAGATGTCCAGGGCCATGGCGTTGTCGAAGGCCTTGGCGGTGGCGATGGAGCGCGGCAGCACGGAATCGTCGTCGCCGTCGTAATAGCGCTTCACCAGCTCGACGACGGTGGCGCCGGCTTTCTCGTACAGAGCCTTGCGGGCGGTGTGGGTCGCGAGCACGGAGCCGTTACCCGGCAGGGCCAGGCCGATGGCTTCGGCGAGGCAGTTCATGGAGTTGGCGGTGAACATGCCGGAGCAGGAACCGCAGGTGGGGCAGGCATTCTCTTCGATGAGGTTGATGTCCTCGTCGGAGATGGACTCGTCCACGGCGTCGGCAATGGCGTTCACCAGGTCCAGGGAGCGCACGGAGCCGTCGGTCAGGGTCACGCGTCCGGCCTCCATGGGGCCGCCGGAGACGAACACGACGGGGATGTTCAGGCGCAGCGCGGCCATGAGCATGCCCGGGGTGATCTTGTCGCAGTTGGAGATGCAGACCAGGGCGTCGGCGCAGTGCGCGTTGACCATGTACTCCACGGAGTCGGCGATCAGGTCGCGGGAAGGCAGCGAGTAGAGCATGCCGGAGTGGCCCATGGCGATGCCGTCGTCCACGGCGATGGTGTTGAACTCGCGCGGCACGGCGCCGGCGGCGAGGATCGCGTCGGAGACGATCCGGCCCACAGGCGCGAGGTGGGTGTGGCCGGGAACGAATTCGGTGAAGGAGTTGGCCACGGCGATGATGGGCTTGCCGATGTCCGAGTTGGCGACGCCGGAGGCGCGCAGCAGTGCGCGGGCTCCGGCCATGTTGCGGCCGTGGGTGACTGTTTTTGAGCGTAGTGCAGGCATGAATACCATCCTGCGTGGTCCTTGGGGCAGGTGGAAGACGGTCCTGATACTAGTAGTGGGGGTACCAGAGTAATAGTATTTACGGGTGCAGGGTTCGGAAACACGCAAGGAGCTCGGTCTCTTCCTCAGGGCCCGGCGGGACCAGGCAGTGCGGGCCGAGTACGGCCTGCCGCCCATAGCCCGGAAGCGCGAGCGCGGTCTTCGCCGCGAAGAAATCGCCTTCCTCTCCGGGGTGAGCGTCACCTGGTACACGTGGCTTGAGCAGGGCAGGGACATCAGCCCCTCCCGGCAGGTCCTGGAGTCCATCTGCCGCTCCCTGCATCTTTCGGACACGGGACTCGCGTACGTCCTGTCGCTCGGAGGCTACGCATCAACGGCGCCGTCCAGCCCCGCGGCCGCCACGGCGCCCGCCCACGTTCAGCGGCTGATGGATGCGCTGGATCCGAACCCGGCGTTCGCACTCTTCCCCGACTGGGGGGTCGCGGGCTGGAACACCGCCTACGCGGCACTGTACCCCAACATCGCCACGGTTCCCGCGCCGGACCGCAATCTCCTGTGGCTGGTTTTCACGGATCCCTACGTCCGGGACCTGCTTCCCGACTGGGAGGTCACCAGCAAGCGGTTCCTCGCGGAGTTCCGGGCCGAAACCGGGCAGCGCCTCGGTGATCCGGACATCAAGTACCAGGTGGAACGGCTCCAGGAGGCCAGCCAAGAGTTCCGGGCGGCCTGGGACCGGTACGACATCCTCGGCTTCGAATCCCGGGAGCGGCTGTTCCACCACCCGGCGGTGGGAGTCCTGCAGCTGGAGCACCACCAGCTCTCCCCCTCGGACCGGCCCGATCTCCACATCGTGGTCTACACGCCCGCCCCCGGAAGCGAGGCAAGCCACCAGATGCAGCGCCTGATGTCCGGCTCCCGCTAGACACACTTCACACGGCACCCCCTTGCCGCACCGCGAACTTCGGAGAATAATAGTTAGCAATGCTAATTAGCTGCGCTAACCACCATTTTAGGAGGCGCGAAATGCCACCAACCCGAGCGGCAGACGCAGAAGCCACCGAATTCACCAGCCCGGACGCCCTGGCCATCGACCTGCGAACGGCGGTCATGAGAACCTCCCGCAGGCTGCGCGTAGAGGCAACCGGCGATGTCATCACGCCGGGCCAGTACACAGTTCTGGCCCAACTGAACGGGAACGGACCCCACACACCAAGGGAGCTGGCGGAGCGTGAACACGTGCAGGCACCGTCGATGACCCGGATCGTGAACGCCCTCGCCGAGCAGGGCTTCGTGTCCCGTTCGGCCCACCCGGCGGACGGCCGCCAGGTCCAGGTGAGCATCACCCCCGCCGGGGAGGCTGCACTGGAAGAAGCGCGGGACCAGCGGACTGCCTGGCTGGCCCAGCGCGTGGCCGGCTTAAGCCCGGAGGACCGGCTTACCCTGAGCCGCGCCGCGCACATCCTCCAGGAGATGATCGCCCAATGAGCACCACCTTCCGGGCGCTGGGCAACCCAAACTACCGGCTGTGGGCCGGCGGAGCCCTGGTCTCCAACATCGGCACCTGGATGCAGCGGGTGGCGCAGGACTGGCTGGTCCTGACGGTTCTCACGGACCACTCGGGCACCGCTGTCGGCATCACCACGGCTCTGCAGTTCCTTCCCATGCTGCTGCTCGGGCCGTATGCGGGCGTCCTGGCGGACCGGTACCCCAAACGTGCGATCCTGCTGTGGACGCAGTCGGCCATGGGCCTGTGCGGGCTGGTCGTTGGGCTTCTGGTGGTGACCGGTTCGGCGCAGCTGTGGCAGGTCTACGCGGCAGCCCTGTTCCTCGGGCTCGCCAGCGCCATCGACGGGCCGGCGCGCCAGGCCTTCGTCTCCGAACTCGTCGGGCAGGAGGACATCGCGAACGCTGTGTCCCTCAACTCGGCTTCCTTCAACACGGCACGGCTCACCGGCCCCGCGATCGCAGGCGTCCTTATTGCGTGGGCAGGCACCGGCCCCGTTTTCCTGCTCAACGCGGCCAGCTTCATTGCCGTCATCATCTCGCTGACCCGGATCCGCAGATCAGAGCTGGCCCCGGCCGTACGGGCGGTCCGGGGCAAGCACCAGGTTGCCGAGGGGCTGGCCTACGTGCGCCGGCGCCCCGACCTGGTGCTCATCCTGGTCCTGGTCGCCATTCTCGGCGCGTTCGGCATGAACTTCCCCATCACCAACGCCCTGATGTCCACGGCGGAATTCGGAATGGGGCCGGGCGAATTCGGGCTTCTGGGCTCCGTCATGGCGGTCGGAACACTGTCCGGCGCACTGCTGGCGGCGCGCAGGGCCCGCCCCCGCCTGCGTTTCCTGCTTGGCGGGGCGCTGGGCCTGGGCCTGTTCACGCTGATAGCCAGCGTGTCGCCGTCGTTCTGGCTGTACGCCGCCGTTCTGGTCCCGGTGGGGCTGGCCTCCCTGACCTTCCTGAACAGCTGCAACACGAGCATCCAGCTCTCCGTGGAGCCGCAGTTCCGCGGACGTGTGCTGGCCCTTTACCTGGCAACCCTGCAGGGCGGGACTGCACTGGGGGCGCCGCTCATGGGCTGGCTGGGCACCACCTTCGGGGCCCGGTGGTCCGTAGCCGCCGGCGGCGCGGTGGTGCTGCTGGCCGGACTGCTTGCCGTGGCCGCCGTCGTCCGGAAAAGCCCGCTTACCTGGCGGCAGCAACTGTCCGCCTCCTTCCCGGGGAGGCGTGCGCCGCGCGGACCGGCCGAGCCCGTCAGCCCTTCGGCGTGAGGGCGCGCTCCAGAATGAAGTCGTTTTCCACCGAGTCGCCCAGGGTGAATGACTTGGCCCCGATCTTGGTGAAGCCGGACTTCCCGTAGAAGCGGATGGCCTTCGCGTTCTGGCTGTTGACGCCCAGCCAGACGCTGGCAGCCCCCTGCTCCGCGGCCCAGTCCAGTGAGGCCCGCATGAGCGTGGAGGCTGCGCCCCGGCCGTGATGGTCCGGGTGCACATAGCACTTGCTGAGCTCGACGGACCGCCTTGCGCCCAGGGCACGGAGCACGTCCGGGTCAGTTGCCTGGCGGTCGACGAGCAGAGTGTAGCCGTCCAGCCGGCCGCCCTCCTCGAGCACCAGGATGGCACTCCTGGTGTCCGCGAGATACTCCGCGAATTTCTCCGCGCTGAGCGTCCGCTTGAGGTGGAGCTCGATATCCTCGGGCGAGGCGCCTGGCGGGCAGGCGAGCGGGAAGGTGGCCGCCGCCAGCTCAGCCAGGGCGGCAGTGTCCCCTGCAACGGCCTTCCGGATCATCGAAACTCCAAGCGTGAGAGCGGGCAACAGAAAGAGTCTATGCCCGGCCCAGCTGGGGTCGCCCCCATGAGTTAGGTCAGCGGCCGTCGGTCACGCTGGGCTCGACCGCCCACGCGAGGCGGTGCAGGAAGCTGGCAGTCCGGCCCCGGAACGTATTCCAGGCCGCCGACCGCGGCGCTGCCTCCTCAACGACAGTCGGGGCCCCGGGCAGGGCGCTTGTGGCCAGGCTGTCGGAGCGGGACAGGAAGAGGGCCATCATGCCGGCGCTTTGCATATTTTCTCCAGAGCGATGTTCAAGAAATGGTGATGGGGGAAATCGCGAGGGCCAGGGCAGAAGGCGTACGACGCCGGCTGTTCAGCGGGTCTGTTGCGTCGCCCTGGGGCCGTGCCCGGCTCCGCCGGACACCCGATTCCCACCCATTATTCCAGAGCGGTCAACCGGTTGACGAATCGAGACGCAGGTCGCTAATGGCGAAGAAAAGCTGGTCAACTTTCGTTGACGCCACCCTCGCCGTCAATTAAAGTTGACGGAATGGAGGTGGAGCGTATGAAAACCCTGGTGGGATCCATGGATGGCGACAACCCGGTGAACGGACTGCAGGCGGTCGCCGAGCTGCACCGCGAGATCGGGCGGGCGGAAGCGGCCCTCGTCCGCCGGGCCCGGCTGGCGGGCCTGTCCTGGGAGGCAATCGCGCACGCACTCGGCGTCAGCAAGCAGGCTGTGCACAAGAAGTACGGCAAGAGATAAAGCCAACGAGCCCCGCATGAACTCCTCGAAGTTCATGCGGGGCTCCCCCGCTGCGGAGGAGTTTTTGTCCAGATACCACGGGTTGGAGGCCCCTGAAGTCGCGACAAGTGGACAAAAACTCCAACATCAGAGCTGGCTGTGCAGGCGCTCCAGTTCCGCCTTGGTGACGGGCAGGACCGTGCCGTGGCGCGGGGCCCGCGGCAGCTCGTAGTTCGTCGAAAGCTTCCAGTCCGGGTTCTCCAGGCTGGTGCTTTCCAGCGGGATGTAGCCGCGGCCGCCGAACTCGTCGACGAACAGGTAGTACTTCTCCTCGGTGTTCGACTTGAAGACCGTCGGGCCTTCCACCCCGCCCGTTCCGGCCTTCTTGCCAATGCAGTTGCCCAGCAGCGTCCAATTGCGTGGGTTGGTGGCGGGCAGGTCGACGGCCAGCAGGTCGCTCGACTTTTCCTGCATGATGTCCAGGCAGCCGGAGACCTGCCCCTCGTCCTTGGTGAACCGGTAGTAGGTGTCGCCCTCCTTGATGACTGTGGAGTCGATGACCGAGTTGCCGGGATCGTTCCACACCTTGGCCTCGGTGAAGGTCCGGAAGTCCCTGGTGGTGGAGTACATCATCTTGTTGTACGTGCCGCCGGTGTGGTTGGGGTCGTTGTCGCCGTAGATCTTGGACGCCCAGTACACAACATAGGCGCCGATCTTCTCGTCGTAGTGCGCTTCCGGCGCCCAGGTGTTGCCCGCGGTGTCCGGGGAGACCTTAACGTGGCGCTGGCCGGACCAGTTGACCAGGTCGGTCGACTCCCAGACCTCGATGTACTGGCTGCCCTGGCGCTGGGAGGAGTCCCAGCTGGTGCCGCTGCCGATGGAGAGGTCAGTGGCGATCATGTAGAACTTGTCGCCTTCCGGGGAGCGGATGATGAACGGATCGCGCAGGCCCTTGGTGCCGAGCCCGGATTTGAGAACGGGCTGGCCGCCGTTCAGTTCGTCCCATTTGAGGGCGTCGTTGCCGCGGCTGGCTGCCATGTAGATGTTCTCGCCGGCGAGGTCGTTGCCGGTGAAGTACGCGAAGGCGTAGCCCTCCTTTGCTTCCGCCTTGGGCAGCGGCAGCACCGCGACGCGGAACTTCTTCTTGGCCTTCGCCTTGCCGAGGCTCACCGCGGCCTGCAGGTTGAGCACGGCGGGCTTGCTGCCGTAGGCCGGCCGGGTGACCTCGCCGGTGGAGGTGACAACGGCGTCGTCGTTCGACTTCCATTCCACGGCGGTGCCGTGCAGGCCGGCCGCCGGAAGGGTGATGTTCCCGCGGATCGCGTCGGCGTCCCAGACGTTCAGGGCGGCGGAGGCCTCACTGACCTTCTGGTCGTCGCTGATGTCTTCCGGCACCGTGACGGTAAAGGATTTCGACGCCGATGCCCCACCTGAGGTGGCCGTGGCCGTCAGGGTGACGGTGGCGTCTCCTGTTCCGTGGGCCGGCCGGGTGACGGCGCCCTGGGCCGAGACCGTGGCCGGATCCGAGGAGGACCAGGTGTAGGCCGAGCCGTTGGGCCCGGTGGCCGGCAGTTTCAGGTTGGCGGTCACCGCGGAGGTGTCCCCCAACGACAGGTCCTGCAGGTCGAGTGCTACCCGCTGTTCCGGGGAAACGTAGCCGAGCTCTCGCACCTCGTCGGCCGAGAGGGCGCGGTTGTAGATGCGGAAGTCGCGGACCTGGCCCTTGAGGTACTTATCGCCGCTGTAGACGGAGCGCCCAAGGTAGTTCGCCGTCGTCGTTCCTCCCCCGATGCTTCCCGGCGTGATGGTGACGCCGGTCTTCCGGGCGACTTCGGTGCCGTCCTCGTAGAGGACGGCGGTTCCGCCGCTCAGGGTATAGGTGATGGTTTTCCACGCGCCGCGGGCCAGGTCCCGGTTGGCGCTGGTGGTCTGCTCGGTGGACCAGTTGCCGCTGGCAATGGAGGTCCGGTACGAGTTGCCCGTGGTGAAGAGGTAGCCGTTGCCGGTGCCGCTGGTGGTGTTGCCCATCCCCCAGATGAAGTACGGGGCGCCCTGGTCGGCCGCGATCTTCACGTCCGTGGAGACGGTGATGGCGTCCAGCCCCCGCATGACGTCGTTGGGAAGCCGGACGTGGCCGTTGGTGCCGCCGAGCTGCAGCCCTTCGCTGCCCAGGGCGGTGGCGTCACCGCTGATCACGCCATTGCGGCCGTTGCCGGAACTGTCCTCGGCCACCGTCCCTGCGGCTTCGGTCAGGTTGTACTTGAGGACCAGCCCGTCGTCGACGGCGGCGTGGGCGGGTATGGCGGTCAGCCCGCCGAGCGCCAGTGCGGCGGAAGCGGCCAGTGCGGCCGCCGTCGCTATGGCCGGGCCCGTGCGGGCCCGCGAGTGGGTAGGGAGCATTGAGACACTTTCGTTCGGGCGGCCCGAAGGCCGCTGGGGGTGGGTGGGTAAGTCAGTTCAGCCGCGTGCCGAACTGAAGGCCGCCCGCTGCGCCGCGGCGTAAATGCGGTCTGCGTCGGCCCGGCTGAGCGGGCCTTCGGAGACCCACGTGTTCGTCACCTGGGTGACGCGGCGGAGCAGTGACGGTTTGTTGGCGAAGGGGGCTGCCTGCCAGACGTCGTCGAGGAGCGTGGTCTGGTTGGCCCGCACGGGGTTGGCGACGCCCGAATCCACGCCGCCGAACACCACGGAAGGCTCGGCGCGGCGGAAGTACGAGTGGAACGCGTCCTCCGTCCCTTCGAGGAACGGCGCCAGTTCGACGCCGGCGAGGGTGAAGTGCAGGGGTTTGCCGGCGACCGGCCTGAGTGCCGGGGCAAGATCGCCGTTGAGCCGGGCCGTTCCGTAGAGGCCGAACGGGAGAAGGCCGGTGCGGGCGTCGCGTGCCACCAGGTGCACCGGCCCGTACATGAGCGTCTGCACGGAAGGATCGTCCAGGGTCCGCTCGGCGCGGAGGGTGAACGGCATGTCCACGTCGACCGTGTCCCCGGTCTTCCAGGTCCGGGCGAGGCTGAGGTAAGTGCCCGGCGTCGCCGTCGCTTCAGCGGGTGCCCCGTTGACCCGGACGGTGAAGCCCGCCGTGGCCCACGCTGGAACCCGCAGCCGGAGCTCGAACCGCCCTGAGCCTTCAATCTTCAGCGCCGTCTTCTGTTCGAAGGGGAAGGACGTCGCCTGGGTGACCGTGATGTTCTTCGCGGCCCAGCGCAGGGTGGACGGAATGTAGAGGTTGACGTAGAGGGCATTGCCGCCCCCGGCGGTGAAGTACACGGAATCCTGGTACTTCGTTGCGGATTCGAGGCCGGTGCCTTCGCAGCACGTGGTCCCCTGCTTGGGCGTGAAGTCGCGGACGGCGCCGGGCTGCAGGCCGATGAAGTAGGTGGCCAGCGGCAGCTCCGCGCTCTCCCGGTCCTGCTTGGAGCCGAGGACCTGGTTGAAAAGCGCCCGCTCGTAGTAGTCCATGTAGGCGGGATTCCGGTCCTTGAAGAACAGCTCGCGGGACAGCTTGAGCATGTTGTAGGCGCAGCAGGATTCGGCGTCGGTGGCGTTCAGGGTGGCTGCAATCCGGTCCCGCTCCTTCCAGAACTCACCCTGGCTGGTCCCGCCGATGCTGAACATGCGCGTGGGCACCACCATGCTCCAGAAGTTGCGGGCCGCGGTGAGGTACCGCTCCTCGCCGGTGGTGTTGTACATGAGCACCAGCCCGGTGAAGATCGGGATGTGCTGGTTGGCGTGCAGGCCGGCTAGGACGTCCTTGTTCTGGGCGCAGGCGTCGATGAGGGAGTCGAGGTCGAAGTACTTGGCGAGTTCCAGGTGCTCCGGCTTGCCGGTGTGGCCGTGGGTCTCCAGGATGGCCTCTACGATGCCGCCGTATTCGCCGCTGGAGAAGATACCCCACATGCGTTGCCGGACCGCGGGGGTGAGTTTGCTTAACCGGAAGTGCATCCAGTCGCAGAGCCCGGAGGCCAGGTCCAGGGCCTTCGGTTCGGAGGTTGCCGTGTAGGCGTCCAGGAGGCCCTTCAGGATCTTGTGGGCGGTGTAGTAGGGAGCCCAGACGCGGAAGTAGTCGGGGCTGGTCCTGCTTTCCAGTTCGACGAACTGGGTCTCCGGGTAGGCCGCCAGGTAGCCGGGATGGCTGGGCAGTCCCCAGGTGCGGCGGACCGTTGCATTCCGGCCCTTGCCGGAGGCGTCCGCCAGCACGGAGCCGCCGGTTTCTCCGCAGGCGAGGGAGACGACGTCGCCGTTCCCGGCCGAGGTGTCCGACGCGCGGGCTGCCGCCAGCTCCGCTACCTGCGCCGCGGTCAGCGCGGACTGCCAGATGTTGACGTCCTGGTAGGCGCCGGCAAAGTTGGGGTCGTTGTACTGCGACCGGCCAAGCCAGACGTTGGCGAGGCTTCCCAGTAGGGCCGGGGTCAGGGTCAGGGCGGTGTTCTGGCCGGCCTGCTTTCCGTTGACGTACAGCGTTCCGGTCCGGCCGTCGAGCGTGACGGCTACGTGGCTCCACTCGTTGACCGGCAGCGGGGCGGCGCCCACGATGGTCTGTTCACCGCCGGCGAAGTTGCGGGTGATGGCGAACCGCGGCAGGCCGGCGCCGTCGCGCTGGGCGAGGAACGCGTAGGTTCTGGTGTCATTGCCGAAGTCGAAGATCCGAGCCCAGTTCGCCGCCGCCGTCGGACGTACCCACGCGGCGAAGGTCATGGCCGTCAGCCCGTCCACGGAGCCGGCGGGCAGCTGGCCATACATATACGAACCGCGGGCGATGTCGACGGCGGTCCCGGACAGACGGCCCCCGGTGGTCCGGATGGCGGGTTCCACGGAGAGCGCCCCGCGGCATTCGTGCAGGGAGGCCACCAGGTTCCGCAGCTTGGTGCCGAAGACCTCCTCCCCCGTGCCCGCGTAGGCCTGGGCCAGCATGGACATGTGGTGGCCGGTGAAGTGCCTGCGCAGGTTGCCGTTGGCCTCGCCGTCGAGCCCCTCCCAGCCGCCGGCGGGCAGCGGCACCACCCCGGCCAGCGGCTGCAGGCCGGCGTTGGCGCGGAAGACATTGAGGTATCGCCGCTCGTCGTAGCCGCGGGCGAAGTTCAGGATCAGCTCACGCTTCCGGGCGAACACCCCCGGGCCCAGGCTGACGTCGGACAGTTTGAAGGGGCTGAGGGCGCCCGCGCCGGCGAGCGCCGCCCCGGTAATCGGGTCCTCTGCGTTCGCCGCCTGCGCCGCCAGGGACGGCAGCCAGGGCAGGACGGCAGTGGCCGCACCGAGCCGGAGGATGTTGCGTCTGGACACGTGATTCATCATTGGATCTCCTTGGGAATGGTCCGGTTGGAAATGGTCCGGATAAGGGGAAGGCCCGGCTGTTCAGTCCAGCCGGGCCTTCCCGGTCAAAGCCATCGGCTTTGGTGGTGCCTACTTACTTATGCGCGTTGGCCAGCCGGATGAAGGTCACCGACTTCGGTTCGAATTCGTAGGTGAACGCCGCTCCCGCGCCGCTGAAGGTGCTCGACGCCGGGGCCAGGTTCTGCCCGTCGGCCGTCTGCGTGAGGGTGGTCACCGCAGCTGTGGTGCCGAGGTTGGCCGCGCCGGCCACCTTGATGTCCACCGGGGTCTTGTCCGCGGAGGTGTTGACCACCTTCACGATGGTGTCGCCGGACTTGGCGTCCTGGGTGACCACCGAGTAGACGGGGTCGGCCTGCGTGTCATCCACGGTGCCCCACAGGACGTTGTCCAGATAGAGCTTCGCGGTGCGCCCGGAGACCTCGATCCGGATGTCGTATTCATGTCCGGTCTGGATCACGGTGTTCTTTTCGATGACGTTCGTCTTGCCGCCGTTGACGGCCTTCTCGACGACGGACTTCGAGTTGTTCCAGCCGCCCAGGTTCCACCAGAAGTAGTTGCCGGTGTCCTTGACGCCGAAGGAAACGAGGAAGCCCTCCGAGCCGGCCAGCTTGGTGGCCTTGGTGCTGAGCGTGTAGTTGCTCCAGTCGGCGCTGCCGGCGGTCACCATGGTGTTCTGCGCGGTGGTGCTGGACTGGACGTAGCCGCCGTCCTGGACGGACCAGGATCCCGTGCCGTTGCCGGTCCAGGCTGCTGCTGTTCCGGAGAAGTCGTCGCTGAACAGGGTGGCGCCGTCCGCGCCGGTGACCTTGACGTCGTCGTAGCGGGCAGAGGTGGCCCACGTGGACAGGCCGATCTTGCCGGAAATCGGCACCACGGTGGAGGCCGGGTTCTCCTGCGTGCTGGGCACAACCTGCGTGCCGACGTTGTTCATGAACAGCTTCTGGACCTCGTAATTGGGGGTGGTCCGCACGGATGTGCCGTTGAAGAACATCATGTCCGGGCTCCACTGCGTGTTGGCCTCGTTGGCGATCAGCGGCGCGTAGGACGCCATCTTGACCACGTCCGCGTTCCGCTCCAGGCCGGTCATGTACGAGGCTTCGGCCAGGGCGTTCTCCGGCTTGTTCCCCTGCGACGCGTACTCGCCGAGGAAAACCTTGTAGCTGTTGCGGTCGTAGGAGTCGTAGCGGTGGTTGTTGTTCAGGAACCACGACGGCGTGTTGTAGTAATGCTCGTCAACGAGGTCCACGCCGGTGGTGGCGTTGAAGTTGGCGAGGTCCTCGAACTCGGGGCCCTGGCTGAACGGGCCCGTGTTGCCGATGATCTTGATCTCGGGGTGGGCCTTGCGGACGGCATTGTAGAACTGGGTGAAGTACTGCTTGAACTCCGGCTTGTACTCCTCGTTGCCCAGCGAGATGCGGTCCAGGTTGTACGGCGCCGGGTGGCCGTAGGCGATGCGCTTGGCGCCCCACTCGGTGCTGGCGTCGCCGTTCGCGAACTCGATCAGGTCCAGGGTGTCCTGGATATACCGGTCGAGGGTTGCCTGGTCCGGGGCGCGGTTGCTGTCTCCGCAGCCGGTTACGCCCACCGGAACCACGGGAACCGGAACGGCGCCCATGTCCTCGGCCCACTGGAAGTACTCCATGTAGCCGAGGCCGTAGCTCTGGTTGTAGCCCCAGAAGTTCCGGTTGACGGGGCGCTGCTCCACCGGGCCGATGGTGTCCTTCCACTGGTAGGTCCGGGCGCGCGTGTAGTTGGGGGCCGAGTAGGTGTCGTAGCTTCCGGTGTTGACGATGCAGCCGCCGGGGAAGCGCAGGAAGCCGGGATGCAGGTCGTTGACCTTCTCGGCAAGGTCCTTGCGCAGGCCGTTTTCCCTGCCGTTCCAGGTGTCCTGGGGGAACAGCGACACCATGTCCAGGCGGACGGTGCCGGTCCCCTGGACAACCGTCGCCAGCCGCCCGGCGCCGGTTGAGGACTTGGGCGAGAGGGTCACCTCGTACTTGGCCCAGCGGTCACCCTTGACCTTGATGGTGGCGATGTCCAGGCGGGTTCCCTCCGGCGTCTCCAGCGTCACGGCGAGGGTGGACCCGGACGGGTTGGAGGTGCGCGCCCACACGGAGTAGTTGTACTTTTTCTTCGCCTCGAGCTTCTGCCCGGCGTTCCAGCCGCTGTTGCGCACGCCCACTCCGGCACCGCTTCCGGCGCCGGCCGCGGTGGCATCGATCTGCAGGTAGTTCCGGTTGTTTTCGTTCAGCCGGTTGCTGTCATTGACGACGGCGACTGTTCCGTCGCTGCCCCGCTTCAGGGTTTCCCAGGCGGTCATCGGCGTGTAGGTGCGGTTGTCGGCGGAATTGAACTCGAAGGACCTGTTCTGGACGAGCTCCGCATAGATGCCGCCGTCGGCACCCTGGTTGATGTCCTCGTAGAAGGCTCCGTACATGGTGGGGTCGATCGCGGGCCCGGACCCTGCTGCGTCGATGCTGATGGTCCGGTTCTGGCCGGACTCGGCATTGGCGCCCAGGGCCGGCGCCAACGACAGCAGCGCGGCCGCCAGCGACCCGGTGAGCACCAGGGTGCAGGTCCGCTTGGTGGGTGAAAGTTTTGATGGCATGGAAGGGATGGCCTTTCTCCATTGAACGGTGCGCCGGCAACCCATTTGAACCGTTGCGTTGTGAACGCTAACAAAGTGCCGACCGGAGTCGAGTATTCGACATCTTTCCGCACTTGTAAAGGGCATTCTCTAAAATCGACAGCTTGCGCAGCATCCCTGCGAAATTGTGACCGACGCTACTTGACGGCCCAGATTGTTAGCGTTCACAATGATCCACAGAGCTCATCAGCTCACTTGCAGCAATGGCGGTGTTTGAAGTCTCCCGCCTGCATGTAACTAACGCTTCCGGGAGGATGTTGTGTTTAAGAAATCCCTGCTTGCGGTGGCCGCCGCATCAATGCTGACCCTCACCGCCTGCGGCGGCAGTGCAGCCGGCGGTTCGGGCGGCGACAAGATCACTATGGGCTTCGCCCAGGTCGGCGCCGAGAGCGGCTGGCGTACGGCCAACACCAAGTCGGTCCAGGATTCTGCGAAGAAGGCCGGCGTCGACCTGAAGTTCTCCGACGCCCAGCAGAAGCAGGAGAACCAGATCAAGGCGATCCGCTCCTACATCCAGCAGAAGGTCAGTGTCATCGCCTTCTCCCCCGTGGTGGAGTCCGGCTGGGACACCGTATTGAAGGAAGCCAAGAACGCCAAGATCCCGGTCATCCTGACAGACCGCGCCGTAGACTCCTCTGACAAGACTCTCTACAAGACCTTCCTCGGCTCCGACTTTGTCGAGGAGGGCAAGAAGGCCGGGGACTGGCTGGTCAAGGACTCCAAGTCCGCCACCGACACCGTCAACATCGTCGAGATCCAGGGCACCACCGGCTCCGCCCCCGCCAACGACCGCAAGGAAGGGTTCGCGGAAGCCATCAAGGCCGACCCGCACCTGAAGATCATCGCCTCCCAAAGCGGCGACTTCACCCGCAGCGGCGGCAAGCAGGTCATGGAGGCGTTCCTGAAGAACAACGCTGACATCGACGTCGTCTTCGCCCACAACGACGACGAGGGCCTGGGCGCCATCGAGGCGATCGAAGCCGCCGGCAAGGTTCCGGGCAAGGACATCAAGATCATCACCATCGACGCCGTGAAGGACGGCATGACCGCGCTGAGTAACGGCAAGATCAACTACATCGTCGAGTGCAGCCCGATGCTTGGTGACCAGCTCATGGACCTGGCCAAGAAGGTCATCGCCGGCGAGAGCGTGCCCGAACGCGTCGTCACCGAGGAGACCACCTTCACGCAGGAGCAGGCCAAGCAGGTTCTTGCCAGCCGCCCCTACTAAGCCACGGCGCCCCTGAACGTCCGTGCGGCGGCGGATGACCGCCGCCGCACGGGACACCAATCACAGGAAAGACACGAGGATGAACGAAATCGTTCCGGTCGTCGAGATGACCGGCATAGCTATTGGATTCCCAGGGGTGAAGGCGCTCGACGGCGTCGACTTCCGCCTCTTCCAGGGCGAGGTCCACGCCCTGATGGGTGAAAACGGTGCCGGCAAGTCAACGCTGATTAAGGCCCTGACCGGCGTCTACACCATCGACGCCGGCACCATCACGGTGCTCGGCGAACCGAAGCGGTTCTCATCCCCAGGGGAGTCCCAGGCAGCCGGCATCAGCACCGTCTACCAGGAGGTCAACCTCTGCCCCAACCTCACCGTTGAGGAAAACGTCCTGCTGGGCCGGGAACCGCGCCGCCGCGGCTCCATCGACTGGAAGGGCGTCCGGGCCAGGACCCGTGAGGTGCTGGCCGAACTGCAGCTGGACCACATCGATCCCGGCTCGCTGCTGTCCACGCATTCCATCGCGGTCCAGCAGCTGATCGCCATCGCCCGCTCGGTGGAGATCAACGCCAAGGTCCTCATCCTGGACGAACCCACCTCAAGCCTGGACGCCGACGAGGTCAGCCAGCTCTTCCGCGTCATCAGGGACCTCCGCGACCGCGGCGTCGCCATCCTTTTCGTCTCCCACTTCCTGGAGCAGGTCTACGAGATTTCGGACCGGATGACCGTCCTGCGCAACGGCAAACTCGTGGGCGAGTACCTGACCCGGGACCTCTCCCGGATGAGCCTGATCTCCAAGATGATCGGCAAGGACATGGAAGCCCTCGCCGAACTCGACCAGGCCCACGCCCGCACGCCCGCCACCACCGGCGCCGGCGAAACCCCCTTCATCGAAGCCAAGGGCCTCGGCCGGAAGGGGTCGGTGTCCAACGTCGACCTGTCCATCAACCCCGGCGAAGTCGTGGGCCTGGCGGGCCTGCTCGGGGCCGGCCGGACCGAAATCGCCCGGCTCTTCTTCGGTGCCGACAAGGCCGACGAAGGCTCCATCAAAATCAAAGGCACGGGCCAGAAAATCCGCTCCCCGCGCACCGCCATCGACAAGCGCATCGGCTTCTGCTCGGAGGACCGCAAGGCCGAAGGCCTCATCGGCGACCTCACCGTCCGCGACAACCTGGTCCTGGCCATGCAGGCCACCAAGGGCTGGGCGCGCCGCATCCCCCGCAAGGTCCAGGACGAACTCGTGGCCGAGTACATCAAAACCCTGGACATCCGCCCGGCCAACCCCGACGCGCTCATCAGGAACCTCAGCGGCGGCAACCAGCAAAAGGTGCTCCTGGCCCGCTGGCTGGTCACCCGCCCCGAACTCCTGATCCTCGACGAGCCCACCCGCGGCATCGACATCGGGGCAAAGACGCAGATCCAGAAACTCGTCAGCCAGCTCGCGGCCGACGGCATGTCCCTCATCTTCATTTCCTCCGAGCTCGAGGAAGTCCTGCGCGTGAGCGACCGCATCGCCGTCATCAAGGACAGGGCGATGGTCGCCGAAATCAACAACGACGGCGTCTCCGTGGAAGACGTCATGGCGGTCATCGCCGGAGGTAACCAGTGAAATCCCTTCTGAAACACCGCCTTGCCTGGCCGGTCATCGCCCTCGCGGCGCTGCTCCTGCTCAACCAGGTCTTCCGGCCCGACTTCCTGGGCCTGCGGATGCAGGACGGCCACCTCTACGGCAGCCTGATCGACATCATGCGCAACGGCGCACCCACCATCCTGATTGCGCTCGGTATGACCCTCGTCATCGCCACCCGCGGCATCGACCTCTCCGTCGGCGCGGTCGTGGCAATCGCCGGCGCCGCCTCGTGCGCCTACATCGCAGCCTCCCCCGACCCCGGCTCCCCGGTGACGGCCGCCATGGCGGTACTGATCGCCGTCGTCGCCGCCCTTGCCCTGGGCGCCTGGAACGGCTTCCTGGTCTCCACCATCGGCGTGCAGCCGATCATCGCCACCCTGGTCCTCATGACAGCCGGCCGCGGCATCGCCCAGCTCATCACCGGCGGCCAGATCATCTCGGTGTCCAATGACCGCTACAAATCCATCGGCGCCGGCTACCTGTTCACCCTGCCGGTCTCCATCCTGATCACCGCGGCCGTCTTCGTCCTGGCCGCAGTCCTCACCCGGCGCACCGCGCTGGGAACCCTGATCGAAGCGGTCGGCATCAACCCGGTGGCCAGCCGCCTGGCCGGGCTCCGGTCGCGGAACATCATCTGGATCGTCTACGTCTTCAGCGCCGTCTGCGCCGCGGTCGCCGGGCTGATGATCAGCTCCAACGTCACGGCCGCCGACGCCAACAACGCCGGCCTCTACATCGAAATGGACGCCATCCTGGCCGTGGTCATCGGCGGCACTTCGCTGGCAGGCGGGCGGTACACCCTGGTGGGAACCGTCGTCGGGGCCTTCATCATCCAGACACTTACCACCACCGTCTACACCCTGGGGATCCCGCCGGAGGTGACCCTGGTGTTCAAGGCGCTCGTGGTCATCACGGTCTGCCTCCTGCAGGCGCCCAAGGCACGGAACCTGCTCAGCCGGCTCAAGGCACCCAAACCCGCCGCAACAGAATCCGCAAAGGAAAAGGTGGCCGTCTGATGTCTCCCCTGACCACGCTTACTCCCCTGACTGTCAAGAAGCCGTCGCCTACGCGCAACCGGCTCCGCGGCGGCGCCCGCTACGCACCCACCCTGGCCACGGTGGGGCTGTTCATCGCCATGTTCGCGGTGGGCGCCGGCATGTACCCCAGCTTCCTCTCCGGCCAGGTGCTCCTGAACCTCTTCATCGACAACACCTTCCTCATCGTCCTCGCCGTCGGCATGACCTTCGTGATCCTCACCGGCGGCATCGACCTGTCCGTGGGTGCCGTCGTCGCACTGTCCATGATGGTCAGCGCCACCCTCCTGCAGCAGGGCTGGAACGCGGGCGCCGTCATCGTCCTGGTGCTGCTCATCGGCGGCGGGCTCGGACTCCTGATGGGGCTGATCATCCAATACTTCGACATCCAGCCGTTCATCGTGACCCTCGCCGGCATGTTCCTGGCCCGCGGCCTCTGCTACGTCATCAGTCTCGACTCCATCCCCGTTACCGAGGGATTCTTCACCGGCATGGCACAGGCCCAGATCCCGTTGCCCGGGGATCTCTTCGTCTCACCCGGCGTGCTCCTGGCCCTCGGAATCGTCGCCGCCGCCTTCTTCATCCTGCACCACACCCGGTTCGGCCGGACCGTCTACGCCATCGGCGGCAACGAACACTCCGCCATGCTGATGGGCCTGCCGGTGAAGAGCACCAAGATCCTTGTCTACTCCCTCAGCGGCCTCTGCTCCGCCGTCGCCGGCATCCTGTTCTCCTTCTACAGCCTCTCCGGCTACAGCCTCGCGGCCCAGGGCATGGAACTGGACGCCATCGCCGCAGTGGTCATCGGCGGCACCCTGCTGACCGGCGGCACCGGCTACGTCCTGGGATCCGTCGTCGGCGTGCTGGTGCTGGGCATCGTGCAGACCTTCATCGCCTACGACGGAACGCTCAGCTCCTGGTGGACCAAGATCGTCATCGGCGGCCTGCTCCTGGTCTTCATCCTGCTGCAGCGGCTCTTCGCCCGGAAAGCCGGCTGACGTTTTACCTGCCCCGCACTTCCCGCACGTCACCTCCCGCACGTCGAAAGGACTTTTTCAGCATGAATGATTCCGTCAACCGCCAGTTCTCCCGCCGCTCCTTCCTCGGCACGGGAACAGCCGCAGCCGCTGCCCTCGCCGTCGCGGGAGCCGGAGGCGGGGCCCTGGTGGCGGCACCCGCCGCTGCCGCCGCCGTCGAACCTGCCCCGCTGATCAACCCGGTGGTGCCGCAGCGGGCAGACCCGTGGCTGATGAAGCACACGGACGGGAAGTACTACTTCACCGGCTCCGTGCCCGAGTACAACCGCATCATCGTCCGTTCCTCCCCCACCATCGCCGGGCTGGGAAGCGCAGCGGAAGCCGTCGTCTGGACGCGGCCCGCGTCCGGAACCATGGGCGGGCACATCTGGGCACCCGAACTGCACCACTTCGACGGCCAGTGGCACATCTACTTCGCCGCCGGCGACAGCAACGACGTCTTCCGGGTGCGGATCTACGTGATTTCCACGGCCGACGCCGACCCGACCACCGCCGTGTGGGGACCCCCGGTGCGCGTGTACACGCATGCCGACACCTTCTCGCTGGACGCCACCACCTTCGAGCACGCCGGCACGCGCTACCTGCTGTGGGCCCAGAGCGACACCGGCGTGAACTCCAGCCTGTACATCGCCTCCATGTCCTCGCCGTCCACGCTCTCCAGCGCCCCGGTCCGCATTGCCGTTCCCACGCTGAACTGGGAGACCGTGGGCTACAAGGTGAACGAGGGACCCGCGGTGATCAAGCGGAACGGACGCATCTTTGTCACCTTCTCCGCCAGCGCCACGGACGCCAACTACTGCATAGGCCTGCTGACGGCGGACGCCACGGACGACCTGCTCAGCGCGGCTTCCTGGGTGAAGACGCCGACGCCCGTGCTCACCACCAACGAGGGATCGAAGCAGTACGGGCCCGGCCACAACTCCTTCACTGTGGACGAGGCCGGCAACGACGTGCTCGTCTACCACGCCAGGTCCTACCGGACTATCGTGGGCGATCCGCTTTACGACCCCAACCGGCATGCCCGGGTGCAGCGGCTCTACTGGAACGCGGACGGCACGCCGGACTTCGGAGTGCCGGTGGGCGACGGCGAACTTCCGGTCCGCCTGGAGCCCTCCTCAGCGCCCGGCAGCTTCCTGGCACACGACGGCGTGACCGTCACCGCCGCGCCCTCCCCCGCACTCGGGGCGTCCCAGTTCCGCATTGCGCCCGGCTATGCCAAGAAGAATTCGGTCGTGATCGAGCCGGTCCTGGCCAAGGGCCGCTACCTGCGGTTGCAGGGATCAGCGGTGACCATCGCGACCACGGAGGGTTCGTCGTCGGCCTTCCTCAAGCGGGGCGGGCTGTCGGATGCCGCCGGCGTCTCTTTTGAGTCGGTGGATGTCCCCGGTTCCTACCTCGTGCTTCGGCAGGGCGCGCTGGCGGTGGCGAAGGTGGGCAAGGACGAGCGGCCGGCGGCCACGTTCTTCCTGCGCTCCTAGTTCTTCCTTCGTTCGTGGGGCCGGTGATTTTCCGCCGGCCCCGCTCTCCCACCCAAAAGGATAGTCAGGACTGTCAGAAAACGGCGTTACCCCTGTCCCATTGCTTCGGAATCATGGATAGCAACAGAAAGCATCCATACCGTTCGAATCGAAAGGAAAGACCAATGACCCGGGAAGAGGCTTACGCAAAGTGCCCCCAGGACTCGTATGTCGAGTTCTACGGCGGCCGGTGGCTGGTCGTTCCTTTCGCGCCGGTTGAGCAGCCAGAGTTTTTCGTTTGCTCGCCGCAGAGGCTCCGGAGTTTTTAGCCCGCGGTATGGGCTGCCGGCCGCGGGGTTGCCGCCGGCAATAGGCGAAATGGCGGCGGGGGATATCCCCGCCGCCAAATTCGTGCGTAAATCAATTACGCGGAAATACGCCAAATAGAATTATTCATGTTGTAAATTACGGCTCCGGCGCCCTTGCCGGAGCCAACGGACAGGCCGGCGACCCGGGCGGCGGCGACTAGCGGCTGCCGCGGAGCGTCGCCGGGGAGCAAACAAAGAACGCCGGCTGCTCCACCTGCGCGAACGGCACGATGAGCCAGCGTCCGCCGTAGAACTCGACGTACGAGTCCGACGTGCATCGTGCGAAGGCTTCCTCGCGTGTCATGGCGTTTCCTTTCACGTCAAGCTTGTGATTCTTTCCTGTAGTAAAAGTACGTCAGCTGATTCGTTTGTGGGAGGCCTTTTCGCGAAGTTCCCTGAGAAATTCGGGAGACTATTTCACCATTGTAGTTAACATGCTGGAAACATGGAGTTAACATGTTGGAAACATTGGTCGGCGCATATCGAGGGCCCATCGAGCGAGGGCCGCCGCTAGGCGGACTGGCGCGGCGTCAGGACGAACAGGCTCGCCAGCACCATGGCCACGCCGAGCCAGCCGAGTGCGGGCAGCCGTTCACCCACGATGACGACGGCCAGCACGGCGGCAACCACAGTTTCCATGAGAGACAGGCCCGTGGCGGTACTCGCGCGGACGCGTGCCAGTCCCCAACCGAAGAGGACGTAGCCGGCGAACATGGGGACAAGTGCCATGTAGGCGCCCACCGTGAAGTTGCCCCACGACTCAAGGAGTGGCCGGCCGGTCAGTGCGAGCACGGGCATCAGCAGCACTCCGCCCAGGCCGAACACCGCACCCATGGCGGCCCGGGACGGCACTCCCCCGCGAATCAGGCGGTGGGCAGCCCACGAGTACAGAGCGTAGGTGATGCCGGCCACGAGCCCCAGGACAATTCCCGCCGGCACGCCCCAGGCTTCGCCAAGGGCGCCCGGCCGTTCTGCGCTGTCACCGGCAAAGCACAGGAGTCCGGCACCCGCCACCCCGGTCAGCGCGCCCAGCGTCCAGCGGCGGGTCAGCTCTTTCCGGTCCGCCACCCACTCAATGACCGCCGACGCGAGAGGGGCCGAACCGATCGAGATCACGGTTCCGAGCGCGACGCCGGAAAGGTGCATGGAGCTGTAGAAGGCAAGAGGGTAGACCGCAACGGCGGCCGCCCCGAGTGAGACAAGCGGCCACCGGCCGCGGAGGCCAGCCCAGTGGTTCGTGATCGGGCGCAGCGCGTACAGCGCCTGCAGCAGCCCGCCCACGCCCATCGCCACGGCACCGATCGCCAGCGGACTTACCGACGGCGCGAACGTGGCAACCGTTCCTGTCGTACCCCAGAGCGTCGATGCGGCCACCACAAAAACAGCCCCCAAGAGCGCCCCGTTCATCCGGCCGAGCGCCGCTTTCACAGTCCCGCCAGCATACCGGCGGCGATCATCCGGGCCTCGTGCAGGCACCGGTCTCCGCCTTCGAGGCCGGCCCTCGCCATTGAACCCTCGAGCAGGAACGCCAGATGCCGCGCAACCCTGCCGGCCACTTCATCCTGCTGCGGCAGCAGCTCCGCCACATGCTTGCGCAGGAGGCCCTCGACCTCCTCCTTGTGTTGCCGCACGGACTGCCTTCCGGGGGCGCCCGCGGGCAGTTCGGCGGCGGCATTGAGCAGTCCGCATCCCCTGAATCCGTGCTCGTAGGCAAAGTTCGCGTGGTCGATGTAGGCGTCGAACACGGCGAGGACACAGTCCTGCGGAGTGACCGCAGCCGCGGCCCGGTCGCGGTACAGGGCGAGCCATTCCTCATGCCGGTCGGCCAGGTAGGCGGCGACCAGGTCCGCCTTGGAGGCGAAGTTGTTGTAGAGGCTTTTCTTGGCCACCCCGGCCGCCGCCGTGATGGAGTCGATGCCCGTAGCCGCAACGCCGCCGGCATAGAAGAGGCGTGCCGCAGCCTCGAGCAGCAAGGCGCGCGCTGGCCGCTTGGTGGTTGATCGGCCAACAGGAGCAGCCATGGGTATCCTCCGGAAGTGCAAGGGGCGATTCGGGTAGGTAGACCAGTCTACCTACCTTTGCGGCGGGCGGAAAGCTCATCTTCCTTGTCCGGCAGGTGGTACCCCTGTTGCCACCGGCCGACGCCCAGTGAAACGCTGGGCGTTGGCCGACCGCAGAGGGCGCAGAGCCCAGCACCGGCGGGGTGGGCTCTGAAAAGGAGAGTTAAATGAGCGAGAAATTGCGTTGGGGCATTCTGGGCACCGCCCGCATTGTCCGCAAGACGATTCCGGCGTTGCAGGAAACGAAAAACGGTGAGGTCGCGGGCATTGCTTCCCGCACCGAGGGAAAGGCCAGGGAGTACGCCGACAAGCACGGCATCCCGCAGGCGTTTGGCTCCTATGAGGCGCTGCTGGCCTCCCCGGATATCGACGCCGTCTACATTTCCTTGCCGAACGCACTGCACCTCGAGTGGATCTTGAAATCATTGGACGCGGGCAAGCACGTCCTCTGCGAAAAGCCCTTGGCGATGAGCGCCGTCGAGGTTGAAGAGATTGCACGCAAGGCCGACGAGACAGGGCTGAAAGTCCTGGAAGGCTTCATGTACCGCTTCCACCCCCGCTTCGGGAAGCTGCAAGACCTGCTGGCTGCCGGCGTCGTGGGCAAGTTGACCTTTGTCCACGTCGCCCACACCTTTGACGCGGGCGGGGACGACAACATCCGCTGGTACACGGGCCTTGGCGGCGGGGCACTTTTCGATACGGGATGCTACTGCGTCAACATGAGCCGGATGGTCACTGCACAGGAGCCGGCTGGAGTCGCCGCCTTCGGCAACTACCGCGACGCCAACGACGGGGGTCAGATTGATACCAGCATTGCGGGTGTCCTGCGCTTTCCCGACGGCGCCACCGCGCTTTTTGATACCGGGGTGAACCTCGAGCGCCGAAACTATTTAGAGGTCACTGGAACCGGGGGCCGGCTTTACCTCGAGAATCCTTTTGGGCTCCTGGAGGAGGATTCGGTCCTGGAGGAGCATCACTTCGGGCAGGACACGATTTATCACAAGGTCAAAGGTGAAAACCACTTTGTGCGGATGGGCGAACACTTTGCCGACAGCGTCCTGAACGGCACGCCGCTCCGCTACGGTCTCGCTGACGCGGCAAACAACGCGCGGGTGTTGGAAGCCCTCGACAGTGCAGCGCGGGATCAAGTTGTGGCAGCCGCGCATTCGCCGGGGCTGGTTCCATGAGTGTCGAGTCTTTAACGGCACAGTTGCGCCGCTTCGCCCAGGACCGTGATTGGGAGCAGTTCCACACGCCCAGGAACCTGGCCATGGCCCTGAGCGGCGAGGCAGGCGAGCTGCTGTCGCTTTTTCAGTGGTTACGGGACGGGCAGGTGGGTGAATGGCTCAACGACCCGGGCAACAGGACTGCTGTGGAGCATGAGATGGCCGATGTTTTCGGGTATCTCCTGCGGCTCGCCGATGTGCTGGACGTGGACCTGGTAGCTTCACTCCGGGCCAAAATCGACGTCAACGAACAGAGATACCCCGTCGAACTCGCCCGCGGCAATGCACTGAAGTACACCGTCCTGGCCGCAAAGCGTGCCGCGCAGCAATAATCGGGACAGTGCCGCCGAAACCAGCACGGTGATTGTTTTTGGACCGCGGGCGCGCCCACCATGGAAATGTGGGAACAAAGGACAGGCGGCACCGGCTTGCGTTTGCCCTGTGCCTGCTGATCCCTCTGACTGGCAGTTCGGGGTGCGCCTATGAAGACGCCGAACCCGTGCATACCCCAGCAGTTGGCTCCCAGCCGGTTTACACGCCAACAGCTGACCCGGCGCCGGTATCGGGTGCCGCGAAGCCCTACAGCGATCCGCGTGTGCTGGAACAGGAAGCCAGGAACTACGCTGAGCTGGACCGGCTCCTGGGGGCATCGCCGGAACCAGCCATCCTTTCCGATGTGGGGCCATTGGACGGGCCCCTCAGGGGCTTTGGCAGTACCGAGATGGTGCCGGCGGCCGGGCAGTACACCGTCACCGCTGCCTGTATTGGGGCGTCCGGCGCGAAGGTTGCCTTCGGACAGGAGCATCCCGGCGCCCCCTTCCGGCCGATGGAACTGGCGATGGATTGCGCCGGGGCCACTTCGCAGGTCGTCGCACTTCAGCAGGGGTACGTTTTCGCACATCTCTTACTGCCCGACCCGGGCGATACGCCCTGGACAGGGTCGGTGGGCGGTGTACGAGTGACCAGGGCCCGCTGAGACGCATCACGCCTTCCGGCGCCCCTTTTTGCTTGCGTCTATGCTCGGAGGCCGGCGGTGTCGATGAGGCGCCGGACGTGGGTGATAAAGGCCGGGGTGGCCGGGTGTCTGGGCGTGCGTGGCCAGGCGAGGTGGACTGATACGGGTGGCGCGTCCTCCAGTGGCAGGTAGCGGACGCCGGGGTGGGGGTGGCTGTGCTCGGTGGCCTCAGCGGTCACGCCTATGGCGTCTCCCGTGGCGATCACAGTGAGCCATTCGTCGACGTTGGCCACTTCGAAGGTGCGGGGGCGCTGCTCGTCCGTCCAGAGGTTGGCCGTGGTGGGGGCGGTTGAGCACAGCACCACCGGGCGGCCGGCGAGGTCGCCCAGCCGCAGGGACGGCCGGCCTGCCAGTGGATCGTCGTCGGACATGGCGGCCAGGCGGCGCTCCCGGTAGAGCAGCTGCACTTCGAGGCCGGCGTCCGCCGCAGGCTCGGTGCGCAGCAGTGCTGCATCGATCTCTCCTCGGCGCAGGGCGGCTTCCGGGTCTTCTCGGCGGTGCACCTGGATCGGGGTGTGGGGACGTTCCTCGCGCCAGGTCCGCAGCAGGGGAATCGTGCTCTCGCCGAGCGCGGCCCAGGCGAAACCGACGCGCAGCGGCCGTACTCCGGCAGCTGCTTCCGCCAGCGCATCGTCGAGCTGGTGGAGAATCAGGTGGGCGCGTTCGTAGAGCCTCTGGCCGGCTTCGGTGAACGCCAGGGCCCGGGTAGTGCGCTCCACCAGCCGCACACCGGCGCGGCGCTCCAGTTGCTCCAGGGTGCGGGAGAGCGCAGGCTGGCTGATGTGGAGCTTGGCAGCTGCGCCGGTGATGGTTCCCTCGTCACCGATGGCGGTGAGTGCCCGCAGGTGTCGCAACTCCACATTCATAACCCCAGATTATAGATGGTTACCAAAAGGTATTTCCCTTCGATTAAACCGGGCCATAGCGTCGTAGGTATGAAAATTCTTCTCATCGGCGCCAGCGGTACGCTCGGCACAGCCGTCCACAAAGCCCTGCACACCCGCGGACACGAAGTCCTCACCGTAGGACGCAATGATGGTGACCTGCGCTACGACATCACGGACCCGGCGCAGGTCGCTGAACTCTATGACCGGGCCGGCCGGGTCGACTCTGTGGTCAGCGCCGCCGGCCACGTGCCGTACGGGCCGGTCGCGGAGCTTACCCCGGAGGATTACCTGGCGGCGTTCCGTGGCAAGGTCCTCAGCCAGATCGACCTGGTGCGCCAGGGTATTCCCCGGACCGCCGAGCGGGGCTCCTTCACCCTGATTACCGGGGTGACTGCCCGTGAGCCGATCCTCACCGGCGCTGCGGCTTCCATGGCCAACGGGGCGGTCGAGGCCTTCGTCCGTGCCGCGGCCATCGAGATCGCCCCGCAGCGCATCAATGCCGTCAGCCCTACGGTCTTCACGGAGAGCCTCGCCCAGTACGGGGACTACTTCCCGGGCATGCCGCCGGTCGATCTTGCCGATGTCGCCCAGGCGTATGTCCGTTCCGTCGAAGGTGCCCAGACCGGTCAGGTCTACGCCCTCTAACGGACGTCCGCGCAGCCGAGGGGCCGGCCGATTACCCGGCCGGCCCCTCCGCCGGCCTCCCCTCCCCGCCGCATGGATCCTCATCGCCGAGTGGCGACTGGTTCATGAACCCTTGATGAAAGTGAGTCAATGATGCCCTTCACACCGATCCCCGCCCGTCCCCGACAGGACGCCTACGACGTCGCCATCGTCGGAGGAGCGACGAGCGGATCCGCCATAGCCTGGTTCCTCAGCGCGAACCCCGACTTCTCCGGCAGCGTGCTCGTCGTCGAGAAGGACGCCACCCTCGAGCACTCAGCCACCATGGCCAGCAACAACTGCATGCGCCAGCAGTTCGCTACAGAGATTAACGTGAAGATCGCCCAGTACGCCGCAGAGTTCGTCAAGAACTTCCGTGAGAACCTGGGCGGCGATGCTGACATCCCCCACATCCCGATCCGTAACTTCGGCTACCTCTACCTTGCAGACAACGAAACGTTCGCGGAAACGCTCCGCGAGGACCAGCAGCTTCAGGCCGCAAACGGAGCCGGCACGAAGATCCTCTCACCCGATCAGATCGCCGGCACGTACCCCTTCTACAACCTCGACGACATCGTCGCGGGCAGCCTCAACACCGTCGATGAGGGCGCCTTCGACGCCCTCGCCATGGTGCGCTGGCTGCGCCAAAAGGCCCGTGACAAGGGCGTTGACTACATCGAGAACGAGGTCATCAACATGCAGCGGACCAGCGACAGGATCGACGCCATCACGCTGAAGACAGGCGAGGTGATCTCCGTCGGCAAGGTGGTAGATGCCGCCGGCACCGGGGCCGCGGCCGTGTCACGGCTGGCGGGCGTGGACCTGCCTATTGAGGCGCGCCGCCGATACACCTACATCTTCTCCGCCGAACACCCCCTCGACCAGGATCTCCCGCTCACCATCGATCCCACCGGCGTTCACATGCGCTCCTTCGGGGAGCGGGACTACCTGGTCGGCTGCCCGCCCAAAGACGCTGACCCGGCAGTCGACGTCGACGACTTCGACTACCCGGAACCCATCTGGGAGGAGAAGATGCTTCCGGTAGTTACCAAGCGCATCCCGGGACTGGGCGCCCTGAAGGTCACCGATTCGTGGGTGGGACACTACGAGTTCAACACCTTCGATCACAACGCCATCCTCGGCGCGCACACCGAGGTCGCCAACCTGCTGTTCTGCTGCGGCTTCTCCGGGCACGGCAGCCAACAGGCCCCCGCCTGCGGCCGCGGAGTCGCCGAACTGATCACCTACGGGGAGTTCCGCTCCATGGACCTCTCCGCCCTCTCCTACGAGCGCATCGCCAAAAACGAACCGCTCCTCGAACGTGCCGTCATCTGACCGGCACCCACCAGGAGAAAAGCATGGATCACGAGCAACAGGAACTGCTTCGCTTTATCTGGGGATCCCTCGGGGAAGCGACGACGAAGCGGACGTCCTTCACCCTCGCCTACCTGGCAACGGTGGACGCGAACAACGCGCCCCGCCTCCGGGGGCTCATTCTTCGCGGCTTCGACGCCGAAGAGGGAAGTGTCTCCTTCACCACCAATACAAAGTCGGCGAAGGCCGATGAGATCCGCAGGAATCCGCTCGTGGCCCTCGCGGCGATCGACAGTGACGCCGGCGTGCAGCTGCGCATGGATGGCCGCGCGGAGATCGTCGAGGACCCGGCGGAACGACAACGAGCCTGGGACGCGCTCGGTCCCCAGACCCGGGTCCTCTACCGCTCGCCGCTGACGCCCGGCGCACCGCTGGAAAGCAATCCCGGCACCGACTCGTCCGCCGCGCACTCAAGCGAATCGAAGGAGAACGCTGAGTTTGAAAGATTCGCCTGGGTGCGCGTGCGTCTTGAGCAGTTGGACTGGCTGGACATCTCGTCCAAAACCCATAAACGGTGCCGCTTCATCCGCGAAGGAAACCACTGGGCAAGCGAGTGGATCGCACCATAGTCCTCGAACCGAGCAACCAAAAGTGTCCACTAGCAAACCGTCGGAGCAAGGCCTGCTATCTCCCCGGCACTGCGGCTTGAGACGACGTAACTTCCGTCAGGGCATCTTGGCTGGAAGCATCTGCATCAACGACCGGGGCCTGAATATCCAGTGAGCCGCCGCGCCTTCGCACGATGAGGTACAGGCCCAGCACGACGACCCAGGAGAGACAGCTCAGTGCCAGTGAAATCTGGGTACTGCCGCTTATGGCCATCTGGACGAGGACGGCGGAGATCCCGACGGCCGTGAGGACCGACAGCCCAGGAAAGAGCCACATCTTCACTTTCAGTTCCTCTTCCTTGGCGCGCCGGCGCAGGACGATCTGGGAGAGGGCTATCAGCAGGTACACGAAGAGGATGATGGCGCCTGATGAGTTGAGCAGGAAGAGGAACACGCCGTCGGGGGAAATCGCAGCGGCGATCACGCAAAGGAATCCGACCACCGAGGAAGCGAGGATTGCGGCGGCCGGCACCCCGCGCCTGCTGACCCGGGTCAGGGCGGCGGGGGCTTCACGCCTGGCAGCCAGGACAAACAGCATCCTGGAGGAGGTGTAGAGGCCGGAGTTCAGGCATGAAAGCACGGCGGTGAGCACCACGGCATTCATGAGGGTGTCTGCGAATGGAATGCCCATGACGGTGAAAGCCGTGACGAACGGGGACGCGCCGAGTTCGGTGGAGTTCCACGGCACGATGACGGCCAGGAGGAACACCGAGCCCACATAGAAGATGGAGATTCGGACCACCACTGACTTCATGGCTTTGGTGACTGAGCGAACGGGGTTCTGCGTCTCTGCTGCGGCGATGGTTGCGACTTCGGCGCCAACCATTGAGAAAACCACGACGACGATCGCTGAGAAGATCGCGCCCGGGCCGTGCGGAAGGAAGCCGTCATGGCTAACAAGGTTGTTGAAGTCCATCGCCCTGCCCGGCCAGAAGCCAAGAACGAAGGCGCCGCCGAGGACCAGGAACGCCACAATGGCCGCCACTTTGATGCCGGCGAACCAGAATTCGAATTCGCCGAAAGAGGAGACGGAGAAAAGATTGGTACAGGTCATCAGCACCATCAGCGCCAGCGAGAGGGCCCATAGCGGAGCGTCTATCCAGTACGAGAGCACCTTCGCGCCCGCAACGGCCTCGAAGCCGACGACGATGACCCAGAAGTACCAGTACAGCCAGCCCACCGAGAATCCGGCCCATCCCCCGAGGGCCCGGCGTGCGTAATCGGCGAAGGAGCCGGTGGACGGGCTGGACGTTGCCATTTCGCCGAGCATGCGCATGACCAGGATCATGAGCACCCCCGTGATTCCGTAGCTGAGAAAGGCTCCCGGCCCGGCGTCGTTGATCACGACCCCCGAACCGACAAACAGGCCGGCCCCGATGACCCCGCCGATCGCGATCATGGTGAGTTGGCGTGGTTTGAGGTTCCTGTGTAACTGTCGTTCAGCATTCATGGGCTTTTGATCTCTCCGTCTGGTTCCGGCCGGTTTTCGGCTGCTTGTCCCCCAGGTGTTGGTGCTCCAACGACTATGAAGGAGCGCGAACTGTGACCGGAAGCACTCGAGGGCGACCAGTCATGGCCCTGCCGCAAGGGATTCTTTCGCTGGCGCGCCCGCCAGAACTCAGCCGAGGACGATCAGCCCAACGCAGGCCGTGACCTGAAGGCATGCACCAGGGCGTCCCGGACCGCCCGCACGCTGTCGCGTTCCAGCGCCGAGGACCGCACGATGGCCACAATACTGCGGCTCGGCTCCCCGGGCAGAACGGCCGTTGGAGCGGCCGTCGGCCGGAGGCCCATCATGAGTGGCGTGGCGAGGGTGATGCCAATCCCGGACTCGGCGAGCGCGATCGAAACAGCTGTATCAGTCACGAGGTGCTGGACGTTCGGTTCAATGCCGGACCGGGCGCAGGCAAACCTGCAGGCCCGCCCAAAGTAGGTGTCCACCGGCGGAAGGATCCAGTCACTGCTGTTGGCGTGCTCTACCAGGGCCTGGGGTGTGCGCAGCTGTCCACGATCCGACGGGGGCAAGATCATCAGGAACGGCTCCTGGTGCAGAGTTTGGGACTCAACTCCACGCAAGGGCGGCTGCGGCGCGTCGCCGTAGTTCAAACCCAGGGCGATGTCGATCCGGGATTCCTGCACGGCCTGCGGCATTGTCTCCACGTCGACTTCGACGGCCTGGATGGCAACGTTCGGTGAGGAGCTCCGCAGGTAGCTGATGGCCGGCTGCATCGCCGACACGGCAGCCGAGCCGAAGACGCCCACCGACACTACGGCCCGCTGCTCTGCCTGGGGGCCACTGAGCGCCGCGGCAGCACGACGTTCATCGTCGAGAAGCACTGCGGCATGGCGCAGCAGTGTACGGCCCGCATCCGTCAGGATCACCCTGCGCCCGTCCCGTGCGAATAAGGGCCGGCGGACACTGCCCTGCAGCGCCGACATCTGCTGGGATACGGCACCGGCGGTGAATCCAAGCGCTTCCGCCGCGGCGGTCATGGTTCCCAGCTCGGCCACCACCTTGAAGGTCTTGAGCTGCTCAAACGTCCATTTCATATAGCAAAGCTAAACGAAATATTGAGAATTTATCGATAGACCTAAAAGCACCTGTCCCTCCAAGCTTGTTCCAAGACAGGCTTTTGGGAGGAAAACATGCAGATCAAGCACGCGGACAACGTGGTCCCGCTGGCCAAGTCACCTGCAGCTCCGCTTCCGGCGGAGGCAGACGTGGTAATTGTTGGCGGCGGGATCATGGGCACCAGCATCGCCTTTCACCTCGCGGAGGCCGGGGTGCGGAACGTCGTCCTTATCGAACGCAACACACTCGGCTCCGGCTCATCGGCCAAGCCCTTGGGCGGAGTCCGGGCGACGTTCTCGGATCCGGGGAACATCCGGCTCGGGCAGCGCAGCCTGGAGGCCTATGAGCGTTTCGGCGAGAAGTTCAATGCCGACATCGGGCTCCGGCAGGTGGGCTATCTCTTCCTTTGCCGCACGGAGGCCGAACTTTTCGAGGTGGAGGCCAGCACCCATATCCAGAACTCGCTGGGTGGATCCAGCCGGATGGTCTCCCCTGCGGAAGCCCAGCAGATCAACCCTTTCCTGGACCCCGATGTCCTGCGCGGGGCCTCCTATTCCCCCCGGGACGGGTTCGCGGAACCGTCCAAGGTGGTCCGGGCCTATGCCGGAGCCGCCCGGGAACTGGGGGCCACGGTGTGCGAGGACACCGAGGTACTGGACATCGATGCCGGCGGCGGCGCCGTAAGGGGTGTTCACACGAACCGCGGCCACATCCGGACCAGCACAGTAATCTGCGCCGCCGGAGCCTGGTCCACCCGGCTGGGAGCCATGGCAGGCGTTCATCTGCCGATCGAACCGGTTCGGCGGCAGATCGGAATGACGTCCCAGCGCGACGTCGCATTCCCCACTGTCCCGTTCACCCTGGACCTGTCCACCACGCTGTACTTCCACAACTACCTCAACGGGATGCTGCTTGGCATTTCCAACCAGGACCAGGAACCGGGCTTCTGCCGCGAATTCGACTACCAATGGGTTCCCGCGTTCAACCGTGCGGCGGAAATCGTGGCACCGGCACTGGCCCATCAGGAGCTTGAAGTCGGCTGGGCGGGACTGTACGAAAACACACCCGACCACAACGCCATGATCGGTTCCTCCGACACCGTGGAGGGCTTCATGTATGCCACGGGCTTCTCCGGCCACGGCTTCCTGCAGGGTCCTGCCGTGGGCGAACTCGTCAGGGATATGTACCTCGGCCGCGAATCCTTCATGGATCCGGAACAGTTCAGCGCGGCCCGCTTCGCCGGCGAACTGTCCCGGGTAAAGGAAGTCCACATCATCTAAGCCCTGATCCGGTCCCCTCCGGGTCCAGCCAAATCAAGCATCAGGATTGAAAGGAAGACCCATGCCAACAACAACGAAGCTGCAGCTGTGGGAACTCAGGGCGGAGTTCGCTCTCCGCCTTGCCACGCTGTACGGCAACGAAGTTCCCGCCTACAACACGCTCGTGGATGTCTCGCGCGAGGTGAACGAGGATTTCATCCGAAGGAACGGGCAGGCCGCCGAGCGACTTGGCAGCGTCGAGCGGGTCACGGCGGAGCGCCACGGTGCCATCCGCGTCGGTTCTCCCAAGGAACTTGCCCAGGTTGCCAGGATTTTCGCAGCCTTCGGAATGCATCCCGTCGGCTTTTACGACCTTCGGGACGCTTCGAAGAGCTCCGTCCCGGTGGTCTCCACGGCGTTCCGCCCGGTGGATTCGCAGGAGCTGGCAAAGAACCCGTTCCGCGTCTTCACCTCGATGCTCGCCCATGACGACCGCCGCTTCTTCGATAAGGAAACGCAGGACCAGCTCGAGTCCTTCATTGGCGCGCGGACCCTGTTCCCGGACGAGCTGCTTCACCTTGCCGACAAGAGCGCCGAAGAAGGCCGCCTGGACGGGCACGAGGCCGAACGCCTCCTCGAGCTGGCCACCTCCGCATTCAAGCTGTCCGCAGACCCCGTTGACCACGACTGGTACTTCAAGCTGGAAGCCATTTCCGCGGTTGCGGCCGACATCGGCGGGGTTCCCTCCACCCACATCAACCACCTCACTCCCCGCGTTCTGGACATCGATGACCTGTATGCCCGGATGCAGGCCCGGGGCATCACGATGATCGATGAAATCCAGGGGCCGCCCCGCTGGGAAGGTCCTGACGTCCTGCTCCGCCAGACGTCCTTCCGGGCCCTGGCCGAGGAACGGGTCTTCCGCTATTCCGACGGCGGCATCCGGCCGGGGTCCCTCCGTGTCCGTTTCGGCGAGGTGGAACAGCGCGGCATCGCCCTCACTGAGAAGGGCAGGAACCTCTACGACCGCATGGTTGCCGAGGTGGACACCTGGCTGGCCGCCAGCCCGGCCGGGACATCCCGGTCTGAGATCGCGGCGCAGGTCTGGAAGAAGAATCTTCCGGACACCGAGCAGGAGCTTGCCCTGCAGGATCTCGCGTACTTCACATACCGCGCGGCAGAGCCCGCCGCAGCCGCCCGGACGGGATCCGCGTCCCTCCGCGACCTCGTGGAGGCCGGAGCCCTGGTTCCCGAGCCCATCGTCTACGAGGACTTCCTGCCGCGATCGGCTGCGGGGATCTTCCAGTCAAACCTGACCGACGACGGGTCCCGCGACGATGCCCAGGCGGGCACCCCGTACGACATCGACCGGCTGTCCGAAGTGCTGGGCCGCAGGATCTACGACCCCAACGACCTGTACTCAGCGCAGCGGTCCGAGTCCCTGGCGCAGGCCGAACGCGCCCTGGGCATCACCATCACCGACCTCACGTTCCAGCACTAAATCTCCAACCTGAAGGAAGCTCCCATGACCACCATTGCCCCCGCACTCCCGGCCACATCCGAGATCACCGCCGAAGTCCACAAGAGCCTGCAGGCCATCGGCGTGGACCCGGCCCTGCTGGACGGGCCGCGGGAAACCCGCACGCCCATCACCGGCGAAGTCATCCTTTCCACAGCCGTCCATACCGACGACGACATCGAGGCAGCCATCTCCGCCGCCGCCGAGGCGTTCAAAACCTGGCGCAACGTACCCGCGCCGGTCCGCGGCGCCGTCGTCAAACGTTGGGGCCAGCTGCTGACCGAACACAAGGAGGACGTCGCATCCCTGATCACTGCCGAGGTGGGCAAGATCCGCTCCGAAGCCCTGGGCGAAGTGCAGGAAATGATCGACATTGCGGACCTCGCGGTCGGCCAGTCCCGCCAGCTTTACGGCAAGACCATGCCCTCGGAGCGGCCCGGGCACCGGCTGGCCGAGACGTGGCACCCGCTCGGCGTCGTCGGCATCATTTCTGCCTTCAACTTTCCGGTGGCAGTGTTCGCCTGGAACGCCGCCCTGGCACTCGTGGCCGGTGACACGCTGGTGTGGAAGCCTGCCGATGCCACCCGCCTCTCCGCCCTCGCCGTCGACACCCTGCTGGCCCGCGCCATCAAGGATGTTGGGGCACCTGCCGGTATCCACCACCTGCTGCTGACCGACCGCACAGGGGGCCAGAGACTCGTCGAGGACCCCCGCATCGCACTTGTCTCCGCAACCGGCTCCGTCCGCATGGGCCAGGAAATCGCCCCCACCATTGCCAGGCGGTTCGGCCGCGCGCTGCTGGAACTCGGCGGCAACAACGGCGCCATCGTTGCCCCCTCCGCCGACCTGGACCTGGCCCTTCGCGGCATCGTGTTTGCCGCGGCGGGCACGGCCGGCCAGCGCTGTACCTCACTGCGCCGGCTCTTCGTGCACTCGTCAATCGCCGACACCCTCATTCCGCGGATCGTCGAGGCGTACCGCACGCTGAACATCGGCAGCCCCACCCAGGAGGGAACCCTCGTTGGACCCCTGATCAACGCCGGCAGCTTCAAGGCACAGCAGGAAGCCTTGGCCCAGGCCGTCGCCGAAGGCGGGGAAGTGGTGCAAGGCGGCAGCCGCGTTCTCGCGGACGAGCATCCGGAAGCCTTCTACGTGGAACCCGCCGTCGTACGCATGCCCGTGCAGACCGCCGTCGTGCATGACGAAACGTTCGCCCCCATCCTCTACGTGATGACTTACGAAACCCTGGAGGAGGTCATCGAGATCCACAACGCCGTTCCACAGGGCCTGTCTTCTGCCATCTTCACGCAGGACCAGACCGAAGCGGAGCTGTTCCTCTCGGCCAGCGGTTCGGACTGCGGCATCGCCAACGTGAACATCGGCACCTCGGGCGCGGAGATCGGCGGCGCCTTTGGCGGCGAAAAGGAAACCGGCGGCGGCCGCGAATCGGGCTCGGATTCGTGGAAGGCGTACATGCGCCAGGCCACCAACACCATCAACTTCTCCGGCCAGCTCCCGCTCGCCCAGGGCGTCACGTTCATCTAGCCATCCCTGCAGGCGGCGGCCCGGCCGCCGCCTGCAGACCCATTCATACCTTCGGCCCCCGCCCACGCAGTAAGGACACCACCAGTGACAACCGTCCACGAACTCCGCCACCACCTTGGTCCGCAGGTACTGACGGATCCGGCAGACCTCGCCCACCACAGCCGCGACGCTTCACGCGCCGTTCCGGCGGGCATGCCGGCCGCGGTTGTGGCTGCGCGCTGCACGGACGACGTGGTTGCCGGCGTCCAGTGGGCCGCCCGGCATCATGTTCCGGTTTCCGTCAGGGGCGCCGGGACAGGACTGGCCGGAGGGGCCGTGGCGTATGAGGGCGGACTGGTGATTTCCCTCGCCCCGATGAACGCCATCCACAGCATCGATCCGGACAACCGCCTCGCCCAAGTCCAGGCGGGGGTGGTCACAGCGGACCTGGATGCCGCTGCTGCCGAGTACGGCCTGATGTACGCACCGGACCCGGCGAGCTATCGGCAGTCCACCATCGGGGGCAACATCGCCACTAACGCCGGAGGCCTGCGGTGCGTGAAATACGGAGTCACCAGCGACAGCGTGGCTGGCCTCGAGGTGGTCCTGGCCAACGGAGATGTCATCTCCACCGGAGCGAGGACGCGAAAGAACGTGGCCGGCTACGACCTGACCAGCCTCTTCGTCGGCTCTGAGGGGACGCTGGGAATCGTCACCGGGGCAACCCTGCGGCTGGTTCCCCGGCCCGCGGGCAAAGCTGTGACTTTCCGCGCAACCTTTCCCACGGCCGCTTCAGCCGGCCTGGCGGTCACGGCGATCATGGGCAGTTCCGTGGTTCCCGACGTGATGGAACTGATGGACCGGGCCAGCGTCAGGATTGTGGAGCAGTTCCAGCCAACAGGCCTGTCCACGGAGGGCGCCGCCATCCTGGTGGGCCAGTTCATTTCTCCATCCTCCGAAGCGGACGCCTCCGTCGCGGCCGGTTTGTGCACCAGGGCGGGCGCCACAAGCGTGGAACAGGCCGACGGCGACGTCCTGCTGGAAGCCCGCCGGGTGTCCGGCAAAGCCCTCGACGCGCGCGGGCTCCGGGCCTCCAGCGACGTCGCCGTCCCCATTTCCCGGCTGGCCGACATGTTCGTTGCCTTGGAACAGATCGGCGCCGCGAACAATGTCGAAATCCCGACATTCGCCCACGCCGGGGACGGAAACCTGCACCCGTCTGTCATCATCGCGGATGAATCCCCCGGAGCCTACGCTGCGGCGGAGCGTATCCTCGACCTCATCACCGACCAGGCGATCCTGCTCGGCGGCACCATCAGCGGTGAACACGGCATCGGCTCCCTCAAAGTGGGTTCGCTCGCCAAGCAACTGGAACCAGCAACCTTGGCTGCACACCGCCTCGTCAAATCGGCCTTCGACCCCCTGGGAATCCTGACCCCAGGCCGGGGCGTCTAGCGGCAGCGCGCCAGCAAAGGCGAGTTGGCAAACCATGGTTAATCCCCTGCATCTGCGGACCTTCATCGTTGTGCTGAGGACCGGGTCCTTCGCTGAGGCCGCCCGGTCGCTCGGCTACACCGGATCCGCCGTCTCGCAGCAAATATCCTGCCTGGAACGGTCGGTGAAGATGGTGCTCTTCGAACGGGACGCCCACGGCATCAGGCCCACGTCCTCGGCCGGATTCCTCGCCGAACGCGCCCAGAGCGTCCTTGCCGCCTTTGCCTCTTTTGAGGAGGAAGTGAAAGCGATGTCGGAAGGAAACTTCGGGCAAGTCCGGCTCGGCAGCTTTCCTACGGCCAGCCAGCAACTTCTTCCGTCGTCGCTCGCCACGTTCGCACGGACGCACGGCGACGTAGGCATCGACCTTGACGAAGGCGAACCGGAAGCACTTATTCCACTGCTGCTGGACCGCGATCTCGATCTGGCGATCGTCTACCACTACGACCTCGCGCCCCAGGCGTGGCCAAAGACGCTCAAAGCCGAGCCGCTCCTTCACGAGGAGCTGATTTTGTTACTCCCGCCCGGGCACCGGTTTACCGATGCGGGGACCTCCCTCGCCGACTTGGAAAAGGAAACCTGGGTGGCCACCGGCGAACGTACCTCCGGTGCCCGTTCCCTTCGCAGGGCCTGTGCGGCAGCCGGATTTGAGCCAGAGGTGCATTACCGAAGCGATGACTACGACGTCATCAGGCGGTTTGTGGCCACCGGTCTGGGCGTGGCCCTGGTCCCCGCGCTGGGGCATGCAGCAGGGTCAGTCGGCACCGCCACGATTATTGATCTTCCGGTGCGCAGGCACGTCGTGGCCCTGCACGCGTCCAGCACCATCAACCCGGCGGTGGAGGGGGCAGTAGCAGCCCTCAAAACGGCCAGCGCCGAGGCCGCCGAACGCCTCCAGGGAGTCCACCTTGCCTGAACCAGCACCCTTTTATGAACAGGAGCACCGAAAATGACCGACAGCACCTTCTCACTCTTCGACGAGTGGGGGCCCGAAAAGATCGTGGTCGTATCAGACCGGAAGACAGGCATGCGCGGAGTCCTCGTCATCGACAACACCGCACGGGGAACCGGCAAGGGCGGCACCCGCATGAGCCCCAGCCTTACCGTCCAGGAAGTTGCCCGCCTGGCCCGTACCATGACCTGGAAATGGGCCGCCGTGGACCTGTTCCACGGCGGCGCCAAAGCAGGCATCCTCGGGGACCCGGCCGGCCCGAACAAGGAAGGCATCCTGCGGGCCTTCGCCCGGACGCTGGCCAACGAAGTCCCCGCCGAATATGTCTTCGGCCTCGACATGGGCCTCACCGAGGAAGACGCGGCAGTCTTCCTCGACGAACTGGGCGACCGCGGAGCGTCCACCGGGTTGCCACGGGCGCTGGGCGGTCTCCCGTACGACCAGCTCGGGGTGACGGGATACGGCGTCGCAGAAGCAGCTGAAGCAGCCGCGCAAAACAGCGGCATCAGCCTCCAAGGCGCACGGGTCTCCATCCAGGGCTTCGGTGCGGTCGGCCAGGCGGCCGCAACCCGCCTGCGCGGGCTTGGCGCCGTCGTCGTTGCCGTTTCTACGGCAAGCGGGGCGGTACATGACCCCGACGGCCTCGACATCGACAAACTGGTGGAACTCCGCGCCGCCGCCGGCGACGCTTGTGTTCAGCACTACGGGGCCGTACTCCCGGCCGGCGCTGCCCTGGACGTGGACGCAGATGTCCTCATCCCCGCCGCCCGGGAAGACACCATCAACGACGTCGTAGCAGCCAGCACCAACGCCAAACTCATCGTGGAGGGCGCCAACCTCCCCACCTCCCCCACGTCCAGGCGGATCCTGCACGAACGCGGAATCATCGTGGTACCCGACTTCATCGCCAACGCCGGCGGCATCGTGGCGGCCGCCCACTCCATGGCCGCACGCTACTCCCCCTTCGTCGTCAAACCCGAGGACGTCTTCACGATGATCTCGGACAAGCTGAGGGACAATACCGCCGCAGTCCTGAATGAGAGCAACAGCGCGGGGCTCACGCCGCATGAGGCAGCCTACGCCCTGGCCGAGAAGCGCGTGCTCGACGCTATGAAGCTTCGCCGCCAGGTTCCCCAAGCCTCCACGGAGACGATCGACGTCCTGGTCTGAGGGCCATCGGCCCGGCCAGCCTGAGGTCTGCGATCCCGCTAGGGCCGGGGCCTCGCCCAAGATCCGGGCCAGGCCCCGGCCCTACTCCTCGCGGTCGATTTCCAGGACGCTGAGGCCGCTCAAATCCAACCAATATCGCGTTGGCGTTTGCACCAACCTCAGCAACACGCCCTGGCAGTCGCGGCAGCGCACCACGATGCCGGGGGCGTCGGTGAAGACCATGGCCTCGCCAAAAGCCCTGGCTGAGCCGCAATGCCTGCAGCGTCCGAGCGCGGCGATGATATCGATGCGGAAGATTTCGGACAGGGCGCCGGCGGTGGCGTTCCCGTCCACGTACGGAATCGGGTCATGGGGTGTAGCCGCAATATCCTGGTCTTCGGAGTCGCGGAAGGCGAAGTTGTCGGGGCCGTTCACCGGATACCTCCCGTCCCGCCAAACCGTTCGGTCTTTATTGATTGCGGCGGATAGCCGGCCATCACGAGCCAGTCCGCCACGGTCTCCACGAAAACTGTTTGACCGCACACAAAGACATCCGGGTTCTCCTCGGGTGGGAAAATCCTGCGCAAAAGGGTGTCCGACGTAAGGCGCGCCGGCGCGGCCGGCCAGCCCTCCGGCGTCGAGCGTGTATAGACGTACTCGACCATCAGCTTGGCTGATTCCTGGTCCAACCGTCGCAGCTCGTCGCGGTAAAGCGAAGTCTCGGGGGACTTGAGGGAATAAAGCAACCTGAACGGGGACTCGTTACTGGAAGCCTGATGCGCGCGGATCATCGACATCAGCGGCACCACACCGGATCCTCCCCCGATCAGCTGCACCTGGTTCACCTTGCCGGGCCGCCAGACAAACCAGCCGCCCACGGGCCCCCGGATTTCCAGCTGGTCCCCCACGGCCAGATCCCGGACAAGGTAAGACGACACCTCGCCGTCGGGCAGTTCGTCCACGGTGATTTCCAGATGCCCATCCGTGCTCGCGGATGCCACCGAATATGAGCGGATGGCGGAATACCCGTCGTCGGCGGTGAGTCGGATGTCGATATGCTGGCCGGCGAGGTGTCCCGTCAGTCCATCCACGCGCAGCCGGATGGTCCGGGCGGTGGCGTTTTCCGGGGCCTCGCCGACCACTTCGGCGACATGCCACACAGAACTCACAGCAGATGCCTCACGAGTACCGCTCCTCGCGCCACGGATTGCCGTGGAGATGGTAGCCGTTCGATTCCCAGAAACCGGGGACGTCTTCCCCTGTCAGTTCCAACCCGTGGATCCATTTGGCGCTTTTCCATAAATACAGATGCGGCACCAAAAGCCGTGCCGGACCGCCGTGGGCCCGTTCAAGTGGTTCGCCACCGAACTCCCAGGCCACCCATGCCTTGCCGCCCAGGAGGTCCCAGAGCGGAACATTGGTTGTGTAGCCGCCGAACGAATGGGCCGTGGCGAAGTCGCTGGTGGTTTCCACGTTTTCGAAGAGGGTGTCCAGCGAAACCCCACGCCACACTGTTCCCAGTTTTGACCAGCTGGTCACACAATGGATGTCTTTGGTGATCTCCTCCTGCGGCAAGGCCAAGAATTCATTCCAGGACCAGGAGAGCCGCTGGCCATTCTCCGTGGTGATGAAAAATTCCCATTCGTCGATGGGGATGAGCGGGGCGGGCCCCGCCGTCAGGACAGGAAAGTCCTGCGTTTCATGCTGCCCGGGAGGCAATGCAGGATTCCCGGACCGCCGTCCACGGAAACCGGAAGAAATGATACCCATGATGCACCTCCGCAGTGGAGCTCCACCCGCCGACGACCGTTGCTGCCCCAACCATAGGGCAACCTCGGGGCGCGGTCTAGGCATCAACGAGAGGCGGCCAATATGTCGTAAGAGCGAACAGTCCGCTGGCATTGCAGTTCGTGGGAGCCTCGCTGGCCTGAACTGGTACGTAGAATCACATTCCGGCAGCCTAGGAGCCGACCATGGGGGTTGCCCTGAATGCGTTGACAGCCCTGTCGGCGATAACTTGGTCATCAGTTCCGGAATCAAGGATGGTGTTCCGGGCTGATTCGGGCTCCACTACTACGGCCGTCACGGCGAGTCCGGTGGCAGTGTCGGTGGCAAGCAAGGCGTCCACCTGCGCCTCGAAGCAGGAGTCACTTGACTTGGAATCAACGTCCATCGCCACCATGTGGTTGTTGGAGACGAAGTTCGCGGTCCCGGCCTTCAGCCGGATGATGACGGGTTTGGCGCCCTCCGGCCGGACGGTCTGAGAGTCGATGACCTCGGAAAAGTGGTTGCCGATGACAGAATTGCTGCTGCCGCTGATGCTGAGAAGCCCGGTGAGGTCGTCCATTCCATTGTCGACTCCCAGGAAGGGCGTCCACGGCTCATGGTCACGCAGGAAATGGTTTGTGGCCACGAGGTTCTCCGAACTGTTCTCCTCCAGCATCACCATCCCGGGGTAGAACGAGTGCAGGCGGTTGTTGGTGACGCTCGAACGCGTGACTCCGTTGAAATGGACGCTGCTCGCACCACGGGGAAAGACATTGTTCGCGGTGACCAGGAGACCTCCGTGATTTTCCGCGTAAATGGAGTGGCCTTTAGGTCCTGCTCCGACCAGATTATCGGTGATCTTTGATGCCTGCCCCCACCCGCGCAGTTCGATGCAGCTTCCGCATTCAGCGATGAAGTTGTGGTGGATGGAAAGCGCGTCCGCGTTGTGGATGGTGAGTGCGTTCCCGAGGTAGACGAACCCCATATCGGTGACCCGGAACGAGTCATTGGCGCTGGCTACATATATGCCGGTCTTGCCGTTGACATAGGTGTTCTCGGGGGGCATCCCGGAACCATCCGGGATGAAATGCAGGCCGTCGATGCAGAAGTTGGAGAACTCGACCGAGCTGATACGGGGGCTTCCGCTTCTCTCAACAAGGAAGGCGGCTCCCTTGGATTCCTCCCCCTCGCCGGCCGAGGGAAGGTCGACGATGATGCGGCTCCCCCCGGGCCAGAGCTCATGCAGGTCGGGCCATTCGTCTTCGGGGACGTTGAATCGGATGCTCGACGACGTAAACCCGTGTCCCGAGCCTTCGATCCGAAGGAAGCTGACGTCGATGAGCACCTGCGTGCGGAGGTGGTAGTCCCCCGGCGGAATGTAGATAACGGCGCCGGGCTTTCCTCCGTTGTTCACATCGGCGGCGTGCTGCCGTTCCTTAACGTCGGCGATGATGCTGTTGATGACTTCACCGACGTCCTTGGCTGGGTTGCCGACCGGCCACGTGGTTACGTCGTAGCAGTTGTTGTTCGTCATTGTTTCTTCCTTGATGTTGAAGGGCCAGCCCGGGAATCTACGGGGCCACCGGTTGATGCTCCTGGAGGTCCCTTTGCAGTTCTTCCAGCGTTGGCGGCTCCAGCACGGACGGCGCTAGCCCATCTGCTCCGCGCATGAGGAGTCCGTAGATAAGGGCAGCCATGTACGAGTCGCCGGCTCCAATGGTGACGGCGACGAGTCCGGCGCCCAGTTCGAGGATACGTTTTGGGATGGCTTCCAGGGATAGCCGCGGATAGAGCCACAGTGCATCCTCGTCGCTGAGTTTGACCACCTCTGTGAACGGGACGAGTTCCTCGAAGATGGTTTTTGCCTCAAATTGGCTGCCGAGCAGCCCAGGGCGGATGTTGGGATCGTAGGTGACGACGCAGCGCTGATGTGATTGTTCGAGAAGCTCCCTGACGACTGCTGCCCCAGGCGCCAGAAAGGTAGCTATCGAGCCGGTGTGCAGAAGATACAACTATGTCCACGAGCGCTTCGCCGACCACAAGGACATCAATGCCCGTTCTGCGCTCATCGTCGCTGTGCTGGACTGTTGGCATTTGGGACCCTTTCCTATATCCGCTGCGTGCGTGCTAACCGAGCGCCGTGACAGTGAGCGTCCGGATGGTGGCTGGCCCGCCCTCAACCGTCAGCCGGTTCTCCGCATGTCCCTGAGCGGGAAAAACAAGGTCGGTCAGGACCACTTTGCCGCCCTGCGCGAACACTTCCACGGAGCAATGGTCGACGACGATGTGCAGCTTGAGTGCGCCGTCCTCGAGGACCAGCGGGGCTGACTCCACGGAGGGAAACTTCTCGTGAAAACCGGTGTCACCTGACCGCCGGCGGTCCAGGACAAGTTTGGCCGCAGCGGCGTTGTAGCTCAGCACAGTCCCCGCACTGCCGTCACCATTTCCGAACAGGTGGCAGGTCACTTGTTCGGCGTCTCCGGGCAGTATCTCCGCCTCAATGACTTGGGCGCTGCCGGGTACCGCATCCGGCAACCGGAAGGCTGAATCCTGCAGCTCAAAGGTGCCTGCGTCCATGAGATTCCAGGCTGCCGCCGGCTCTTCTCCTGCGCAGAGGCCGGCCAGGACCGGTTGCTGGATCAGACGGGCGGAGCCGTTGAATGCTGTGAGGCGCAATTCGCGGGCGAGGGTCATCGACGACCGCCAAGGTGCGGTGGGCAGCTGGTTGGCGTAGTCCCAGTTGTTCATCCAGCCCATGATGATGCGCCGGCCCTCCGGTACGTTGCTAAAGGATACGGAGGCGTAGCAGTCGCGTCCCCAGTCCAGCCACAGGCATTGCTGCAAGGCTGCAGAGCCCGCCTTGCAGTCGGGCAGGGAGGACAGCCCTTCGGGCGCCACGATGGAGCAGGGGTCGGGGGTGAAGCTGACGCCGTCGAAGTGCCCGATGAAGTACTGGCCCCCGGAGCCTCCTGCCACGGCGCCGGGATTCACGTTGACGATCAGCACCCACTTGATGTTCTCCGGATCCCCGTCCACTGGCAGGGGAAAGAGGTCAGGGCACTCCCACTCGCCGGCGTCGGCGTTGGCCGGGCCGAAGTCGCTCAGAAAGTCCCAGGATTTGAGGTCCTGCGACCGATAGAGGACCACCTTTTGATGCTGCGCTTCGACGGCAACCATGACCCAATAGGAGCGTTGGTCCCCCCGGTAGCGGAAGACTTTGGGATCGCGGAAGTTTGCGGAGTTTCTGGTGAGGACAGGGTTTCCTGCGTATTTTCGCCACGTCATTCCTGCGTCCGTGCTGTAGGCCAGCGACTGCGCCTGTGTGCCGCTGTACTCGGACGCGGCTTTGTAGGCACTTGTGTAAATGGCTACGAGGGCAGGTGTGTCCGGTGTGCCGAGCCCGGACGTGTTGCCGTGGTCGACGACGACGCTGCCAGAGAAGATGTCCTCTGTCTCGTCGCAGGTAATCGCAGCGGGGTGTTCCGTCCAGTGCAGCAGATCACGGGAGGTGGCGTGGCCCCAGGACATGTTGCCCCAGACGTTGCCGTACGGGTTGTTCTGGAAGAAGAGGTGGTACACGCCGTCGTAGAAAACCAGGCCGTTGGGATCGTTCAGCCAGGTATCCCTCGCCGCGAAGTGGATGGCAGGCCGGAACCTGGGGGTTTCTGCCGGGGCTGTTTCCGGGCGTGCGGCATCAAGGCAACTGGACATATCTGGCGTTCCTCTTGGGAAGTTGAAGGGTCTGGATGCCTATTGCCGCGGAGCCGCGATGGAATCGCGGCGCACGAGGGGGCAGCTCAGTATGGTCGGATGAAGTGCCATGAGGGTAAGGTCGGTCTTCCCCTCGACGGCGTCAATCAGGTGCTCGGTGGCCCAAGCGCCCATCTCGTAGTGAGGCAGGGCCACGGTGGTGAGGCCCGGGTGAAGGTTGGCGGCGATCAGCTCCTGGTCATCGAAGCCAACGATCGAAAGGTCAGCCGGGATGGTGATCCCCAACTCCGCTGCCGCGCGGTAGGCTCCCATGGCCATCCGGTCGTTGTAGCAGAACAAGCCGGTGGGACGGTCCTTGCGTCCCAGGATCCGCCGGGCCGCTTCATAGCCGCCTTGCACCTCCGAGACGTCGGACTCGACAGGTGCCGCACCGCCGTCGAGCCCTGCTTCGGTCAGCGTGGCCCGGAAGGCCTGGAGCCGCTGATGGGTTGCGGGGACGTCGTCGGTGTTGTTGATGAACCCCACCCGGGTGTGGCCTGCTTCGAGGAGCGCGCCCACGGCGGCGCGTGCACCACCTTCTTCGTCCGGGATCACGGCTGTGATGTTCCCGCCTGTGGCCACCGAGTCGACCAGGACGGAGGGCACGCTGCCGAGGTTGGCCGGCAGCTCCACGTCGCGGTGGTACATGGTGGCGTAGAGGATCCCGTCCACCCGGCGTTCCAGGAGAGCCTCGACGTCGGCCCTCCGGGAATCGAGGCTGGCTGAGCCGGAGGTGTTGATGATCATGAGGTTGTATCCCCGGGCTTTGGCGGCCTCGTCAGCGCCGAGGATGATCCGGCCTGCGTGGGGCGTGGTGGCGATCTCCTCGCTGACCAGCCCCAGCATGCCGGTTCTCTGGGTGCGAAGGGCCTGGGCAAGGCGGTTGGGGCCATAGCCCAGTTGCTCGGCAATGGTCCTGACCTTGTCCCTGGTTTCGGGCCTGACCCGGGCGTAGGAAACCTCGTTGAGTACGTGGGAGACAGTCGTCACGGAGACGCCGGCGGCGACGGCCACGTCCTTGATGCCGATGTTCTTGTTGCTCATCTGTCTCCCACGTCCTTATGGTTGGCGATGCCCCTGGGGGCTATCAGTAGGCTACTCGTTGCTGGTGGTCTAGCCCTTGACGGCGCCGAGCGTCATGCCGGCGACGATCTTGCGCTGCAAGAGAAGGGTGAGGAGGATGACCGGGATGGAGTAAACGGCGGCCAGCGCCGTCATGGATCCCCAGTCCAGGCCGAACTGGGTCTGGAAGTTCGCGATCACCACGGGCGTTGTCTGGGAGCGGATTGCTGTCATCAGGAGTGCAAAGAGGAACTCATTCCAGGAGGCCAGGAATGCGAAGATCGCGGTGACGGCGATGCCGCCGGAGACCACCGGGATCACCACCCGCCACAGGGCTCCGAGTCTGCTGCACCCGTCCACAGTCGCAGCTTCCTCCAGGTCTTTCGGGACCGACTCGAAGAAGCTGGACATCAGCCAGATCGAGAGCGGCAGGGAGATGGTGGTGTGGGCAATGGACAGCGCGATGGGGGTGTCTGAAAGGCCAACGGTTGCCATCATCGAAGCCAGAGGAATACCGATCGCCACCGGAGGCACCATGCGGGTAACCAGGGCGGCCATGATAAAGATCCTGCCGCTGAGGGTTTGGTACCGGGTGATGCCGTAGGCCGCCGGTACCGCCAGCACCAGCGAAAGCACGGTGCTGATAATGGCCGTCTGGATGCTGTTGATGAAGGATGCGGGGACTCCGTTGCGGCCCAAAGCGTTGGCGTAGTTCTCCAGCGTCCATTCCCGGGGCAGGATGGTGGGTGGCACAGCGATGGTGTCAATCGGCGTCTTGAAGGAAGTGAAGATCAGGTACAGGAACGGGAAACCGTAAAGCACCATCGCTGCTGCGAGCAGGGTCCATAGCAGGGTGCGGGTGCTGCGGCGGCCGGCTTCCAGTCCCTCGCGGTTGGTGCCCCGGCGCCTGCGGGCCCCGGCCGTGGTGACAGGTACGGAAGGTTCCACGGGCACGTCGGCCGGCATGCCGGCGTCGTGCTTAATTGTTTCGGCGACGTGCATCAGTTGTCCTTTCCTGGCCGCCAGATGGTAGCCACCGCGAAGAATGCGACGGCGAGCATCGCCAGCAGGTAGAGGGTGCCCATGGCGCTTGCCAGCCCCGGATCGCCGAAGCGGATCATGGTGCGGTAGATCAGCAGGCTCATGGTTTCCGAAGCCGACTGCGGGCCGCCGTTGGTTTGGATGAGGATGGTGTCGAAGGCCCTTGCTGCGTCGATTCCGCGGACCACCAGGGCGACTGCGATGACGGGGCGGAGCAGCGGCAGGATAATCCGGAACAGCAGAGCCGGTGCACGTGCACCATCAAGGCGTGCTGCTTCAATCAGGTCCCCGGGAATGTTCTGCAGTCCGGCGAAGAGGACCAGGCACATGAACGAGGTGGTGAGCCAGATGTCCGGGATGGCCACCGAATAGAGCACGATGCCCGGGTCCGACAGCCAGCCGATCTGGTTGGGGTTGGACAGGATACCGGCCTGGTGCAGGAGGGTTCCGATCAGGCCAAAGTTATCGATCATCAGGAACTTCCACAGCAGACCTGCCACGATCGGGGCGATCATCAGCGGGTACATAAAGACGGTCCGCCAGATTTGGGAACTGCGGCCCAGCGTGGTGAACAGCAAGGCCATGCCCAGCCCAAGGGCGAATTCGAGGGTGACCACCACCAGTGTGTAGGCCAGGGTCCGCCACCCGGCACCGATGAAGGCTTCGGACGCGAAGGCGCGGAAGTAGTTGTCCAGGCCCACGAAGTCCCGGGGTCCGCCGGCGATCGGCGAGATCTTGAAGAAGCTGTCCGCCACGAGCCGGAACAGCGGGAAGGCGACAAAGACTGCCAGGAACAGCGCCGCTGGTGTCATCAGGAACAATGCGAAGCGGCGATCGGAGATGCGCACGGTTTTCTCTTCCGCTGGTTGGGGCCGCGGCCGGCACCGGTCATTCAGGTGCCGGCCGCGGGGGTCTTACTTGATCAGGTCCTCGATCTGCTTCTTGGCGTCGGCGAGGAGTGCGGCGGTGTCACCGCCGGCGACGGCCTTCTGGAGCATGGGGACCAGCACGGTGTCCACGATCTGCTGCCACTTCTCGGTGGCCGGGCGGGTGGCTGTGGCCTTGCCGTTGAGGGTTTCGATCAGCGGCTTGAAGCTCTCGTAGCCTGCCTTGTCCTGGTACTTTTCGAAGGCGGAGATGCGGGAGGCCAGGCCCAGACTGGATTCGATCCCCTTGTCGTTGTAGTCGTAAGCGCACTTGATGAATTTCTTGGCCGCTTCGGTGTTCTTGGTGGCCTTGGGCACGGTGAGGTACCAGGGCCCGGGAACGGCGCCGACACCGGCGGATCCGGCGATCATGGGAGCCGCGCCGACCTTGCCGGCCACCGGTGAATCCTTGGGGATCTGCCGGTAGGCGTGGGCCCAGAACCGGGTCATGGCTGTTTTGCCCTGGTTGAACAGGTTCTGCGCCGCAGCCCAGTCCACCTGGGCGGCGCCGGCGGGAGCGGACTTGGCAAGGCCGACATAGAAGTCCAGTGCTTCCTTATGGGCGGCATTGTCGATGACCACCTTGTTGTTCTCGTCCAGGACCATCGGCGAGCCGGCCTGCAGGACGTGGGCCAGCCATTCGGTTTCCACACCGCCCTTGACGTCAGTTCCGAACATGCCGTCCTTGGTGAAGAACTCCGAGATGTCCTGGTACTGCTTCCACGTCGTGGGGGCTGCGAGGTCGTAGCCGTACTTGGTCTTGAAGTCAGCCTTGTTCTTGGCGTCCTCAAACAGGTCCTTGCGGTACAGGATGATCTCGGCGTTGGTCCAGGCAGGCATGCCGATGAAGTGCCCGTCCACGTTCGCTTCCTTGACCAGGGCCGGGAAGATGTCCTTCTTCGCTTCGTCGGTGAAGAGCTCGTCGATCGGCTGCACGGCATTCTTGAAGCTGGGCAGCCAGACGGAGTCCAGGGCGGCCACGTCGAACGAGACGTTGCCGGAGGAGAACTCGCTGGAGAGCCTGTTGAACATGCCGTCGTAAGGCAGCTCGACGAAGTTGGCGTTAACGCCTGTCTCTTTCTTGCACTGTTCGGCGACGCCTGTCAGCTCGGCGTGGCCACCGGCCTCAACGAGGACGTTGACTGTGCTGGTACCGGCGCTACCCGACGTTGCCGCCGGGCCCCCCCCGCGCCGCAGGCGGTTGCTGCCAGAAGCACCGCGGTGGACAGCCCGCCAATGGCGGTGATCCGGGAAATCGTGGTTCGAGAGGACATCGCTGTCGACTCACTTTCTTTTGACGGAATCTACGTGGGGATGGGGTTTGGAAGCTTCAAGTGGATTGGATGAAAAATCGTTTTGCCAAATCGACTTGGCATCAGATTAGGGATGTCGGCAGAGGCCTGTCAAGCCCCTTGACGCCACCAGAACAGTCGCCATACAGTGAGCCACGGTCTCGGGCAAATCGTTTTGGCAATTTTGGCAGGCCCCGCATCAGGTGTTCGTAACGCCTGCCGCCAGCCCCTCGCCGCCAAGACACCATCACCTGGGCGCAGGAAACTACCGCGCCCCGGCAGGCGAGCGGGTCATTTTGGAAATGAGCGGCTAAATTGCCGTGGGCGCTGAATTCAATACCGTCTCCGTCCAGACCCGGACCCACCGGGACGTGACCATCCCGATCGCGCTGCACGGTAGAGGGCGCGGACGTGTCCGCTTAAACGAAGCAACCCCCATCTGCCTCAGCCAGGTCCGGGGGTCCAGCAGACTGTCTCCCATGAGTCCGGCCGCGACCGGGGCAGAGGGCCCGCTGTTGCTTCGTCCTCCAATGTAGCCCAGCCTCCCCCTGCTGGAGGAAGTGCCGGTACGGATAAAGACAAACGAAGCAAGCCCCGATGTGCCTGAGCCTGGTGCGGGGGTCCAGCCGACGGCCGGCCTCAAATGGGCGGGAGATCAGCTGTTGCTTCCGGACCGAGCCTTGCCCCATCGATCCACCACAACCACCCAGACCGTCACCAATCTGTGTCTTGCTTCACAGCTTTGTCAGCGATAACATAGTCCATAATTGTTAGCGCTAACAGCGATGTTGGGGCAAGCCGGACGTAGAACTCCGGTGATGACAGCCTCCGGTGCCGGTCCTGTGGAACGCGGAACGGCCTCGGTACGCCGGACACAAATGGCCGGCGCCGGCGGAAAGTACATACGCTTTCCGCTCAAGCACCGATTCGTGGTCCTACCAGGCCACGGAAGGAGAATAACGTGAGAATCAAGAAACTCCTGGGCGCCGTCGCCGTCGTCCTGGCTGTTACGGTGGGGGCTACCGGCTGCGGAAGCCGCCCCGGCGCCGCCACCAACTCCAGCAGCGCCGACGCTGCCGGAGCCCTGGTGGGGATCTCCATGCCGACGCAGACGTCGGAACGCTGGATCGCCGACGGCAAGAACGTTTCGGAGTCCCTGGCCAAGCTCGGCTACAAGACGGACCTCCAGTACGCCAACGACGACATCCCCACGCAGGTTTCCCAGATCGAGAACATGCTGACCAAGGGCGCGAAGTCCCTGATCATCGCGGCGATCGACGGCACCACGCTGACCGACGTCCTGGCCAAGGCCAAGGAGCAGAACGTCAAGGTCATCGCCTACGACCGACTGATCAACGGCACCCCGAACGTCGACTTCTACACCACCTTCGACAACTACGAGGTGGGCGTCCAGCAGGCAACGTCCCTGCTGACCGGCCTGGGCCTGGTGGACGCTTCCGGCAAGAAGGTCGAAGGCAAGGGCCCGTTCAACGTTGAACTCTTCGCGGGCAGCCCGGACGATAACAACGCGAACTTCTTCTGGACCGGCGCCATGGACACCCTGAAGCCGTACCTGGACGCCGGCACCCTCAAGGTGCCCAGCGGCCAGACCAAGTTTGAACAGGCAGCCATCCTCCGCTGGCAGGCGGCCACCGCCCAGAAGCGGATGGAGGACATCCTCACCGCCGCTTACGGTTCCGGCAAGAAGCTCGACGGCGTGCTGTCACCTTACGACGGACTCTCCATCGGCATCATCTCCGCACTCACCAGCACCGGCGGCTACTCCAAGGGCGCCCTGCCGGTGGTGACCGGCCAGGACGCGGAAAAGGGCTCGGTGAAGTCCATCGTCGCCGGCGAGCAGTACTCCACGATCTTCAAGGACACCCGGAAGCTCGGCGAGCAGGCCGTGAAGATGGTGGACGCAGTCCTGAAGGGCCAGGAGCCCGAGACCAATGACACCAAGACCTACAACAACAAGGTCAAGGTTGTTCCTGCCTTCCTGCTGAAGTCCGTGATCGTCACCAAGGACAATTACAAGCAGGAACTGATCGACTCCGGTTACTACACCGACGCCGACATCAAGTAAGCAACACCATCCAGTAGTTCCATGGGGGCGGGGCGCCCGCAGCCGCGGGCGCCC
>NZ_JBHTZA010000018.1:0-100360 GCF_042790555.1 Arthrobacter sp. NPDC056727
CGGCGGGACCTCCCGCCGTCGTCCGCTTCCCTTTGTTTTTGGTTCTTGTCACCGTAACGAGTACGGAAGTACTGTGCGGTCAGCCGGACTTTCGGCCGCGCGGACGTTTGGCAGCAATGACCCAATCCACCCCGCCCCAAGGGAGAAACCTGATGTTAGGCTCCAGAAGCCGCCTCGCCACCGTCGCCCTCACCGCCGTCCTCATGGCCGTCGCCGGCCCCGCCCACGCAGCCCCCGCGACGCTCGTCAGCGCCGGGCCCGGAATCCTCGTCGCCGACGGCGCCGCCGTCGATATTCCGGTCACGTTCGTCTGCGACACCGACCCCACCCTGGTTACAGCAGTACCCGTCATCCAGCTGAATCAACGGGTCAGCGACGGACGGATCGCCGGCGGCCTCGGAAACGCGGAGCTCAGCTGCACCCACAAAGCCCAGACGGTCACCATCCGGGTGATCCCCAACGTGATGGCGTTCAACGAGGGCACGGCCGCGGCCACGGTGGTGCTGCAAAGCTGCACCGTGCAGTTCCAGTGCTCGGCCGAAATCATCAACACCGAGGTGGAGCTCGCCAAGGGCGCGGGCAGTGGGATTGTGCCCCAGCGGTAGGCAGGAAAACTACAGCCCGCGGACGATCCCGTCCACCAGCGATGCCGGATCGCCGAGGATATCCACGGAAATATGCGCTTCATCGGCGCCGAGCGGCTCCAGCGTTGCCAGCTGCGACGCCAGGAGGCTGCTGGGCATGTACTCGTGCGCCCTGCCGCTGATCCGGCCCGAAATGGTGGCTTCCTCGCCGGAGAGGTGGATGAACACCAGGTCCGGGACGAAGCTGCGGAGCAGGTCGCGGTAGCTGCGCTTGAGCGCCGAGCAGGCGATGATGCGCGTGCCCTCGCCGTCGCCGCGCGTTGCCAGCGCGGCCCCGATTTCGGCGAGCCAGGGTGCCCTGTCCTCGTCATTCAGCGGAGTGCCGCTGGCCATCTTGGCCTTGTTGGCCGGCGGATGGAAGTCGTCGCCGTCGAAGAAGGGAACGCCCAGGCGCTCACCCAGCAGCGCGCCGACAGTCGACTTTCCGCAGCCGGAAACGCCCATGACAACCAGGGGCGGCAGGTTCGTGATCATGATGCTTCTCCGAAGTTGAGGAGGACTTTGCCGGATTGGGCGGAGTTGCGGGCGGTGTCGAACGCTTCGAGGGCGTCGGTGACGGGGTAGTCGTGGGTGATGACCGGTCCGATGTGGAGGGATCCCTCGGCGAGGGCGGTGATGACCTCGTCGATTTCGTCGTTGAACCGGAACGAGCCCTTGAGGTCCAGTTCGCGGGTGATGGCCAGGGAAATCAGGACCGGCTGGGGCCCGGTGGGCAGCAGCCCGACCATGACCACGGTCCCGCCCCGGCCCGCACCGGTGATGGCGGAGGCCAGGCCGTGGTGGTTCCCGGAGGATTCGATCACGACGTCGGCCTGCACCGCGGCGATCGCGTCGGTGTCGGCGGCGTTGAGGACCTCGTCCGCGCCCACCGCCGTGGCGATCTCCAGCGGCTTGGCGTGCATGTCGACCGCGACGATCCGGCCCGCCCCGGCACGCTTGAGCACGGCGACGGTCAGCGCCCCGATCGGGCCGGACCCGATCACGAGGGCCGTTTTGCCGGCCACGTCCCCGGCCCGGGACACCGCATGCCACGCCACAGACGCCGGTTCAATCAGTGCCGCGGTCCGCAGGTCCAGGGTTCCGGGCAGGGCACGGAGCATCCGGACCGGCAGGTTCACGTACCGGCTGAACGCCCCGTCCGTGTGCGGGAACCGCGCCGCGGAGCCCAGGTACGTGCACCCCGGGGACAGGTTCGGCCGCTCCTGCGGGTACTTCACCGTCCCGTCACCGGGTCCCGGGGTGGCCGGGTGCACCGCCACCGGCGTCCCCGCCACCGGCCCGGACCCGTTGGCCGCTGCCTTGACGACCCGGCCCGAAATCTCATGGCCCAGCACCAGCGGGGCCTTCAGGATCGACTCGCCCGCCGCGCCGTGCAGCCAGTAATGTAGGTCAGACCCGCAAATCCCCCCGTACAGGACCTCCACCACCGCCTCATCAGCGGCCGGCTCCCTGACCGGGAGCTCATCGATCCGCAGGTCCCCTTTGCCGTGCGCGACCACCGCCGGACCTGACACCGGAAGCGCCGTTTCCGCTGCCGCTGCTGTTTCTGTTGTGCGTGTCATCAGACCACCACCGTCATTCCGCCGTCGATAAAGATCGTCTGCCCGTTCACGAAATCAGACCCCGCCGAGGCCAGCCACACCGCCGGGCCCGCCAAATCCTGCACCGTGCCCCACCGCGCCGCCGGGGTCCGGCCCAGGATCCAGGAATTGAACTGCTCATCGTCCACCAGGTTCTGCGTCATCTCGGTATGGATGTACCCCGGCGCGATCCCGTTGATCTGCAGCCCCGACCCCGCCCACTCCGCGGTCATCGCCCGGGTCAGGTTCCGCAACCCGCCCTTCGCCGCCACATACGGGGCGATCGTGGGCCGGGCCAGGTCCGTCTGCACCGAACAGATATTGATGATCTTCCCGTGACCGCGGCCAATCATGTGCCGGGCCGCCGCCCGCCCCACCAGGAACGCGCTGGTCAGGTCCGTGGAGATCACCCGCTCCCAGTCCGCGACATCCAGCTCCAGCATCGGCACCCGGTGCTGGATCCCGGCATTGTTCACCAGGACCTCCAAAGGACCCACATGCTCCTCCACCCACGCCACACCGGCAGCGGCCGCGGCATCATCGGTGACATCAAACGCCACACTGTGCACCCGGCCCGGCGCGTAATCAGCAGCCATCGCCGCCTCCGCCGCCTTCAACCGCTCCGGATTAACACCGTTCAACACCACCGTCGCCCCCGCATCAGCCAAACCCCGCGCCAACGCGTTACCAATCCCCCGGCTCGAACCAGTCACCAAGGCAACCCGCCCGGTCAAATCAAAAAGTGAAGTCATGAAAAGAGCAGCTCCTTCGCCGCGGTCTGCGCAGTGCGCGAAATGGTTGTTGTTGTCGCCGGGGCCCGGTCAGGGCGCGGTTTAGAAGGGACCCTGCTGGACCAGGTTGGCCGGGGCCTGCCCTGCGGCAAGGGCTTCGAGCTGCTTGCGCAGGAGCTTCAGGATCCGCGGCTCGAAGGCTGACGCGTTGCCGCCCACGTGGGGCGTGATCAGGGCGTTGGGCGCGGTCCACAGCGCGTGGTCCTGCGGCAGCGGCTCGGGATCGACGACGTCGAGGGCGCAGTTCAGGCGGCCGGAGAGGACTTCCTTGGTCAGGGCAGCCGTGTCCACCACCGGGCCGCGGCCCACGTTCACCACCAGGGCGCCGTCGGGCAGCGCAGCGAGGACCTCTTCACCGATCAGCTGGTGGGTCTGTTCGTTCAACGGCAGCACCGAAACGAGGATGTCGTGCGTGGCAGCCAGGGCAGGCAGCTCGCTGGAGGCGTGGACCTCGCCGTGCTCGTCCGTGCGGGCCGAGCTTCCCACCCGGGTAACGGTAACCTCGAAGGGCTCCAGCCGGCGGGCGATCTCGTGCCCGATCCCGCCGACGCCCAGCAGCAGCACGCGCCGGTCCGCCAGGGACTGGCGCCGCTCCGGCCGCCAGAGGCCGTGCTGCTGGTCGCGGACGGCCTGGTCGATGCCGCGCAGTTTGGCCAGGATCAGGCCTACCGCAAGTTCCGCCGTCGCCGCAGCGTGCACCCCGGAGGCGCTGGCGACGCCGGCCGCCGGACCGGCCGCCTCGATGACGCCGTCGTATCCGGTGGACTGGGTCTGGACGTACTTCAGGTTTTCGACCTGGGAGAGGGCCCCCAGAACCGCACCGGCGTTGATGTACGGGAGGATGACGCCGTCGATCTCACCCAGCGTCCCGCCTTCGGGAGCCGACTTCAAGTCCCACACCACCGCCTTGAGCCCCTCGGGAAGGGGTGAGAGATCGGCGAGCAGCTGGGCGTCGGGGAAGCTGACGGTGCGGACAGTTTGCATCGGAAAACCTATCGATTCTGGGGGTCTGGGATGTACTGGACGGGCCCGGCAACTGGTTGCCGGGCCCGCTGGCGGCTAGCGCCGGTCGAACGTGAGCCCGCCGGGGACCTGGAAGGTGGGCATGATTTCCAGCATCCCCACGTTCACGTGGCGGGGCGTTTCGATGGCGTAGTCCATGGCGTTGACGATATCGTCCGTCGTCAGGGACTCGTAGCCTTCGTAATACGTCTTCCACGCCTCTTCCATGGCCTCGGGCGTGCCGCCCATGTTGCGGCCGAAGATCTCGGTTTCCACGCGTCCGGGGCAGATCTCGGTGACGCGGATGCGCTTGCCGACCGTGTCGTTGCGCAGCTGCCGGGAGATCTGGTGCACGGCTGCCTTCGTGGCGTGGTAGACCGTGTGGCCGTAGAAGTTGTACACACCGGCGATGGAGCTGATGTTGATGACATGGCCGCGGTCGCGTTCCACCATGCCCGGCAGGACCAGGCGGGTGAGCTGGAGCAGGCCGCGGAGGTTGACGTCCACGAGTTCGTCGATGTCGCTCTCCGAGGAGTCCAGAATGTTGCCCGGCCGGGACACGCCGGCGCAGTTCACCAGGACATCGATTTCCAGGTCTCCGACGGCGGCGGCGAGGGCCGCGGTGTCGGTCAGGTCGACGACGTGGGGAATGGCGCCGGTCTTGTCGGCCAGGTCGTTCAGTCGCTCCTCGTTGCGGGCCACGGCGTGGACGGTGAGTCCGCGCTTGGCGAGGCGCTCGGCGATCGCGGCACCCATGCCTGTTGAGGCGCCGGTGACGAGGGCGGTTGAGTAGTCTGAAAACGGCATTTAAGTCTCCTGGTTAGTGCAGTGGTAAGTGTTATGCGTCGCGGAGCGGCAGGTGCGCCCGGTCCTTGACGGTGCTGACGGCTGCCAGCGTGCCCAGCGCCGTGATGACGGCGTAGAAGGCGGGCATGTAGATGTTGCCGGTGGAGGAAATCAGCCACGTCATCAGCAGCGGGGCGGTTCCGCCGAAGAGTGCCGAGGAGATGTTGTAGCCCAGGCCGTAGGCCGAGTACCGGACGCGGGTGGGGAACAGTTCCACGATCAGGATGTGGATCACCGCGGTGTGCCCGGCGAAGACGATGGCCATGATGCAGGCGCCCAGGATGGCCAGGGCCATGTTGCCGGTGGCGATCAGTGCGTAGGAGGGAATGCCGAGGACAGCCATGGCGATTGCCGAGCCGGCAATAACCTTCTTCCGGCCGATGCGGTCGGAGAGGGCACCCATGAACGGGATGGCGATGCAGATGACCACGAGGCTGCAGGCGGTGACGAGGAGTGCCTCACCGATGGTGAAGTTGAGCTGCTTGCCCTTGAGGAACGTCGGCATGTAGGAGAACAGGACGTAGTAGCCGGAGCCGTTCATGAGCGGGATGAACAGGGCCAGCAGCATGGCGCGGCGGTGTTCGGCGGAGGCGAAGGCTTCCTTGAGGGGGTTCTTGGACAGGCCGCCCTCTTCCTTCAGCTTCACGAAGTTGGGGGTGTCCGCGATGGCCTTGCGGATGTACCAGCCAATGACGCCCATGGGGATGGCGACGAGGAACGGGATGCGCCATGCGAACGAGCCGAAGCCGCCGCCGTCGATCGCTGCCTGCGTGAGCCAAGGCGACATGGAGAACGCGACCAGGGTGCCGGTGAGCAGGGCAGCGAAGGAGGCGATCTGGGCGTAGGAGGTGATGATGCCGCGCTTGCCTTCAGGGGCGTGCTCGGCGAGGAAGGTCATGGCGCCGGCAGCTTCGCCGCCGACGGAGAAGCCCTGCAGCAGGCGGAGCAGCACAAGCAGCACGGGAGCCGCGATGCCGATGGCCGAGTAAGTGGGCAGGATCCCGATGCCGGCTGTGGCGATGCTGATCAGCAGGATGACGAAGACCAGAAGTTTTTGGCGCCCAATCTTGTCGCCCAGGATGCCGCAGACGACGGCGCCCAAGGGGCGGACGAAGAAGGACACAGCATAGCCGGCGAACACGAACAGCAAGGCGTTGTCCGGGTTTCCGGGAGCCAGGAACACGAGCGCCAGCGTTCCGGCCATGAAGGCGAAAATGCCGTTGTCGTAAAGCTCAACAAAAATCCCGACGCACCCGGCGGTGACGACTTTCCGGGTCTGCCTCGCATCGAGGCGGTCGTGCTGCGGTGCACTCGCACGCGTTGGTGTAGACATCTTCATTCCTTACTTGGACTTGGTTCGAGGGGAGGGCATCGGTGATCCTTAGCTGCCGGCCGCCGGTACCAGCTGCGGCCAGCCGGGCTCTTTGCCGATGCCGAGGAGGGCGAAGACTGTGCTGACGCGGGAGCGGAGGTTCTCCAGTTCCCGTAATGCGGCCCGATGCTTTGCTGTCGCTTCGGGGACGGTGGTTTTGCGGAAGGTGACGGTGTGCCCGGGCCGGGCCTGGGCGAGGGTGTCCAGGGAGCGGCTGGTGACCACTGCCAGGACGGGATAGCCGGCGGTGACGCCGCGTCCGCGGTGCAGCACCAGCAGCTCCTCCCTGGACGGAACCTCGATGGCCCCCACGGGAACGCCGCGGGACAGAACTTCGGCTGACGATTGGCGTTCGGGAAGGGCACCGCCGAGGCGCAGCCCGATGTGGTTGCTCCGGGCGCTGACGGTGTATTCGGTGTTGTACAGCAGCTCTGCTGTGTCACCGAATTCGTCGACGTCCGGACCGTCCGTGACGTCAATGACCGCCGTGCTGCTGAACTCGGGCCGGGTCAGCCCCAGCCGGAACAGCGGAAGGTCAAAGTATGGCTGCCGGATGGGTCCGACACTCCGGGAGGTCTTCAGCTCGGTCCCCTCGGAGAGCCGAAGGCCAAAGCCGATGACTGTATCAGGGGCGCAGCTTCCCAGCAGGGCCGGCGCCTCGACCGAACCGTGAACGGCAAGATAGGCGCGGAGGCCGCCGGTGATGCGGCGCACCGCCACGGTTTCCCCGGCACGGACGGACACCGGCTCCCACTGCGGGCATTCGCGCCCGTCAACGGTGAGCGTCAGCGGTGCGCCCGTGACGGCGATGAGGATGTCGCTGGTGGTCCGCATCCGGAAGTCGAGGGCGGTGATTTCCAGCAACGGAGCGTTGTCAGCGTTGGCGGCGAGGACGTTCGCGGCGCGCGCCGAGAACTGGTCGAGGGCCCCGTTGACGGGCAGTCCGAACCGGGGTCCGCGGAAGCGTCCCAGGTCCGTGACCACCGAGTTTCCGGGCTGCTGGATGATCAGTGACCCGCTCATCGTGCTGCCTCCAGCTTCCGGCCGGCGTAGTCTGCGAATTCTTCCGGCCGGATCTGGCGGAACGTCAGGCGGTCGCCGGGAAGGTAGGGAACCAGCGGTTCACTGGTGGCGTCCAGGACGGTCAGCGGGGTCTGGCCGATGACGCACCATCCGCCGGGAGCCACCGCCGGAGCGATGACAGCCTGCCGGCCGGCCACGGCCACGGCACCCGCGGGAACGGACAGCCGGGGGTCCTTCAGCCGCGGGACCGGAAGCGGAAAATCGGGGCCGTCCATCATGGGCGAACCGGCCGGAGCACCCAGGCAACGGATGATGTAGGACTTGGCCGTGTGGAGCGCGATGATCTCCTCCACGGAAAGCTGTTCGTGCTCGGCGACGCGTTCCAGGTCGGGGCCGTACTCGCCGCCGTAAACCACGGGGACACTGAACTCCCGCGGCGTGCGGGCGGGTGCACCGGTGTGCTCAAGCTGGCGCATGCCGAGGAGGACAAAGGCCCGGACCTGGCGCGCAGAGGTGACCCCGGGGTCAAATTCCACGAGCAGCGAGTCGTACGTCGGCACGGCGCCGTGTACGCCGTCGGCCTCTGCAGTCTCAAGCCACTGCGCAAGTGAGTGGACGGTGCTCCAGTTGGCCTCCGTGTCAGCGGAGGAGGCGACCACCCGGAGGGCGGAATCCCCCGATTCAAAGATCTCCACGGGAGTTGGATTTGGGGTGGCAGCCACGTCAGGCGACCTTCACTTTGGCTGCCAGAACCTGGGGAAGCGGGGCGATGGCCACTCCGGCGTTCTCCAGTTCGGCGCGGACCTGGCGGGCCAGCTGCACCGCACCGGGGGTGTCGCCGTGGAGGAGGACGGTGTCGGCAACGATCGGCAGGTCCGTGCCGGCGACGGTCTCGATGAGCCCCTCGCAGACCATGCGGACGGTGCGGTCAACGATGGCTGCCGGATCGTGGATCACGGCGCCGGGCCGGCTGCGGGGCACCAGGGTGCCGTCGGCCTCGTAGGCGCGGTCGGCGATGCCCACTATGCCGACCGGAAGCTGCCGTTCAGCGGCAGCGGTGGCCAGTTCGCCGTCCTGCGCCAGGACGATGAGGCCTGGATTCAGGCGGGCGGCGGCATCGGCAACCGCAGCGGCATAATCCGGGCGGGTGGCCACGAGGTTGCCCAGGCGGCCGTGCGGCGCAATGTGGACGACGCTGGTGCCGTGGTACGCGGCGAAGGCGCTCAGCGCACCGAACTGGTACAGGACGTCGTTGCGGACCTCGTCCGCCGTCAGGTCCATGGCGCGCCGGCCAAAGCCCCGCAGGTCCGGGAAGCTCGGGTGCGCCCCGATGCTGACGCCGCGGCGGACACATTCGGCGACCGTGGCATGCATGATATCCGGGTCACCGGCGTGGAAGCCGCAGGCGATGTTGGCACTGGAAACCACCTCAAGCAGGGCCGCGTCGTCGCCCATCGAGTAGGCGCCGAAGCCTTCTCCGAGATCTGCTACGAGATCAACTGTGGGTCCCATTATCTGCCTTCCTGGGGTGGTTAGCAGCAGCCCTGCCCGCAGGGGCAACGGGATCAGCTGCGCTGGTGATGAGGTCTGTCCGAACGGGCCCCGGTAAGGGTCTCCGGTTCGGCGGTGCCGGGCTACCGGCTTCTGCTAAAAAGTCTGGCATTGGGGTTTGGCTCACACAAAGACGTAATCGGTGTCACGGGATAGGCGCTGGTTATGACCACCGCTGCAGTGGAGTCCATGACCGTTTCCTTCCGCAAAGGAGGATTCGGCCCTGGCGGCCGGCCCTCGTTCCTTTGAACATATGGAGCGTTTATTTCCGGAATGTAAAAGAAACCGGCAATTCCGGTAAAAGCGAATACCATGCAAAATGCATCTGCCCCCATCAGGAATTTGCATGTCGCCGGAGGGGATAGAATGTACGCCTAGTGAAATAGCGTTCTGGGTTCAACCTAGTGTCAGCGATGTGGATCACACAAAGACCTATTGCGTATCCCTTCATAGCTACCCGTTATGACCTTCTGTGGGTTCAGGACGACGCAAAGAGAGAGGGCGGCCGTGGACACCAGGAAACTTGCGTACTTCGTACAGATCGTGGACTCGGGGAGCATCACGAAGGCCGCGGCGGCTCTGCATGTTGCCCAGCCGGCCCTGAGCCAGCAGGTTTCGGCACTGGAGAACGAGCTCAAGCAGCGGCTGCTGATCCGCAGCAAGCAGGGAGTGCAGCCCACGGCGGCCGGGCACACGCTGTACCGGCACGCCCAGTCGATCCTGCGGCTTGTCGCGCAGGCCCGGACGGACGTTGCCAAGTCGGGGGCCGCGCCGTCGGGCCGTGTATCGATTGCCATTGCGCCCTACAGCATGGCGTCCAGCCTCACCCCGCAGATCATCAGCGAAGTGGCCCGCCGGTACCCGGACATCGTGCTGCACGTCACCGAAATCTACGGCGGCGTCCTGAGCGAGGCCATCAAGAACGGCCGGCTGGACATGGCCCTCATTTACGAGCCCGGCCCCATCCGCGGCGTCCTGTTCACCACGATGATCGTCGAGGACCTGCACCTGGTGGTCAATGCCGCCAGGCCGGATGTCAACGCCAGCAATGGCGAGATCACCCTGGAGGAGGTGGCCCGCCTTGGGCTCTTCCTGCCTGAGAAGATCCACACCCTGCGCCAGGCGGTCGAGGCCGGCTTCGACAGCAAGGGCCTGAAGCTCCAGCTCGTGGGCGAGGTGGAGTCGGTGCCGTCCCTCACCCGGCTGCTGCGTGCGGACCTCGGAGCCACCATCCTGCCCAAGTCTGCGGCGGACGCGCTGTTCCATGAGGAGGACTTCAAAGTCCTGCGGATCGTTGACCCTGCTCTGCAGTGCAAGATCGCGCTATGCACTCCCGACCACGATCCCCTCTCGGAGGCGGCGTCGGCGGTGCTCCTCGTGCTGAAGGAAATGCTGCAGGAAATGCTCAGCGATAAGTATGGCCGCTAGGCGTTCATAGGTTCCGCTTATTAGGGCACACATCATTTGTCTTAGTAACCCGCTCCCCGGGATTCTAATATTGGCAGCAAGCCAAGAAATTGTGGAAAAGCACTTTCCACAAACAGAATCAACGGGGAGTCTGCCATGAAGAAGCTCAGCACCATCAGGAGAACTACCGACCCGAGCCTGGGACTTATGGCGAAAACCGGGTCCCACTGCCCCACCAACGGTTTCTGGCGGCCGGAGGACCGGTCCGCGGCTCCGATCTTCGTATTCGAGGGCAGCCTCATGCCGGTCAGCAGCGGCGGCTCGACGGTCTGGTACCTGGAGGACGCCGTCTTCGGCGCCCCGGCCTATCCGGTCCCCCACCGCGTCTAGCGGCTCCCCCTGGAACCGCCGGTTCCGCCCGGGCGCAGTGAAGCCGCGTACGACGGCGGTGCTGCCGCCGGTTGAGCTTGCCGAAACGCGCGTCTTCCGTGCGTGCCAATGGACTGATCTGCCACCAAGTTTTCGTTCTCGAGTGGATCCAAAAAAATTTTGGATCACCCCCGCATCTGGTGCCTGATCCGCCTTAAATTGTCGTACCCCCTTGGCAGACTGTGGGCATGGAGGTCATCGGGAATCCAGCACTGGCAGGAGCGGCGCCGCGCGGCGCCGCCCTGCATGCTGCCGCGGTTCCGGAAGCCCTTGTTCCGGCCGCAGTTTTCCCTTTTGACGCGGTGCCCGCCGGTTGGCTCACCGGCGAGGTTTTCCCGTTCGATGGCTTCGCCGGGGCTGGGTTCCCCGGGGACGGGTTCCTGGAGGACGGCGTTCCCTTCGACGATCATCCCGACGCCGTGTATCCGGAGGACCCGTTCCCCGGAGGAGAGTATGCCGACGGCGATTTCCCGGAGGACCCGTTTCCCGAGGCGCTGTTTTACCATTCCCAGTTCACCGGTAGCGGGGCCTCCTGCACGGGCACACCCCGGCCGAGTCTCGACGACCGGATCGGGGAGGTAAAGACCCTTTTGCGGGCCGATCTCACCGCCGACGGTCCCGGGCTGATCGACCAGATCCGGGCGGGCGAGAACGTCAAGGCCATGATCGCCGGGCAACAGGCCCGGCTAGCCGTCGCGCTCGAAGCAAGACAGCGGCAGGAACAAGCCGAACTCGAAGCCGGGACCAGCCCAGGGCAGGCCCACCGCAGCACCCTCTCGGCCGAGGACCTTGGCAGGAAACGCCCCCAAGAACACACCACCGGCGTCGCCGAACAGATCGCCCTGGCCCGGGGCGAGTCCCCGCACCGCGGCGGGCGGCTGCTTGGCATGGCCAAGGCCCTGGTCACCGAGATGCCCCACGCCCTCGGTGCACTGGATACCGGCCAGCTGAATGAAGAAAAGGCCATGTATGTCGTGAAGGAAACGGCCTGCCTGACCGTCGAAGACCGGGCCGCGGTCGATGAGGAACTCGCCGCCGATACGGGGACCTTCGACGGGGTCGGGACCCGCGGGGTCATCGCCGCCGTCAAAGCCGCCGCGGTCCGCAGGGATCCGCGCTCCATCACCCAACGATCCAGCCACGCCGCCTCCGAACGGGGCGTGAGCCTGCGCCCGGCCCCCGACTGCATGACCTACCTGACAGCACTGCTGCCCGCCCACCAGGGCGTCGCCGTCTACACGGCCCTGACCAGTAAGGCCGATGCCCTCCGCTCCGCGGGGGATCCGCGGTCCCGGAACCAGGCCATGGCCGACACCCTCGTCGAAAGGACCACCGGCGCCCCCGGCGGCATCACCGGCATCGAGGTCAATCTGGTCATGACCGACCGCGCCCTCCTCCGAGGCGACAGCGAACCAGCAAGACTCACCGGCTACGGCATCGTCCCCGCCGCATGGGCACGCGAACTCGTCAACCCCGAACAGGCACAGGAAACCGCGCACCAGGAAGACGCCGCAAAAGACGCGGTCAAGGACCTGAAAATCTGGCTCCGGCGGCTCTACACCGCCCCGGACACCGGCGACCTCGTCGCCATGGACTCCCGGCGCAGGCTCTTCCCGCCACCACTGCGCCGCTTCATCCAGGTCAGGGACGACACGTGCCGGACCCCCTACTGCGACGCCCCCATCCGCCACCACGACCACATCATCCCCTGGCACGACGACGGCCCAACATCCCTCGCCAACGGCGCCGGACTCTGCGAAGCCTGCAACCACACCAAAGAACTCCCCGGCTGGAAAGCCCAACCCAGACCAGGACCAAGACACACCTTCGAAATCACCACCCCCACCGGCCACACCTACCGCTCAACCGCACCGCCGCTGCCCGGAACCAGGCTGACCGGAACCGGGCTGGGTGAAACCGGTCCGCCGGGAGCCTCGGTAAGCGAACCAACCGGCGTAAGTGGCGCGGCACAGCCCGGCAGCATTAACGCGCTTCAGGCGGGACAGTAGTAGTACTGCCCCGCCTGAGGTGATGGCCGGCGTCGTCACCATGGAAATACGCGACTACTTGAATAAGCGGCTATGCGTGCTCGACGAGCAGACCCTTGGCCTTGAGAACCTCGGTGAGGTTGCACAGCTCGATGGTGGTTCCGCCGGCCTTGTAGAGCTCGATGAGATTGCGCTCGGCGTCGTCACGTTCCTGGGAAAGGCGGATGACTTCCTCGATCTCGTCCTTCCGGACCACAACTACACCGTCGGCGTCGCCGCGCAGGACGTCGCCGGGGTAGATGATCTCGTCGCCGAAGACCACCGGGTGGTTGATGGGGCCGATGGTTTCCTTAACGGTGCCCTTGATGGAGACACTTCCGGAGAAGACGGGCAGACCCAGCTCGATCAGGTCCTGGGTGTCGCGGACGCCGGAGTCCGTCACCATGCCAGCGAGTCCCTTGGCCTTCATGGCGTTGCCGAGGACGTCGCCGAAGGTGCCGGCTTCCTCGTACTCCCCCGCCGAAACCAGGACAACGTCCCCCGCCTCGGCGTAGTGGATGGCAACCTGCAGCATGAGGTTGTCCCGCGGTGCGCAACGGACGGTGGTGGCGGGGCCGCAGAAGGACATGCTGCGGTCGATCGGCTTGATCTTGGAGCTGAGCGCCCCCTTGCGGCCCTGGGCCTCGTGGATCGTGGCCGAGGAGAACTGCGCCAGGCGGCGGACGGCGTCGGCGTCAGGGCGTTCGATGTTGGTCTTTACGTGGATCACGGATTTTCCTTCGATTGGGTGGGGGGTTAGCTGAGGGCCCGGACGGCCTTGTCGATGGCCGCGATGGATTCTTCGATGACGTCGAGGCTGGTGGCGTAGGAGATGCGGAAGTACGGGCCCAGTCCATAGGCCGATCCCTGGATCACTGCGACGGATGCTGCCTCGAGCAGGTAGAGCGTGAAGTCCTCGTCGTTGGCGATGACCTTCCCCTCCGGGGTGGTCTTGCCGATGGCACCGCCGCAGTTGACGTACGCGTAGAAGGCGCCTTCCGGCGTCGCGCATGAAAGGCCCTCGACGGCGTTCAGTGCGGTGACTGCCGCGTCGCGCCGGCTGCGGTAGACCTCCACGCTTTCCCGCACGAAGGTCTGGTCGCCCGTGAGCGCGGCGACGCTGGCGGCCTGGCTCACGGACGAGGGGCACGAGGAGATCTGTGACTGGAGCTTGTTGATCGCCGCGATCAGTGGTGCGGGTCCGGCGGCGTAGCCCAGCCGCCAGCCGGTCATGGCGTAGGCCTTGGAAACGCCGTTGACGGCAAGGATCCGGTCCTTCAGTTCCGGAGCAACCTCGACCAGGCTAGAGATCCGGCCCGAACCGAAGTAGATCTGGTCGTAGATCTCATCGGTGAGGACGTAAACCTGCGGGAAGTTGGCGAGGACATCCGCCAGCGCCCGGAGCTCGGACCGGGAGTAGACGGCGCCCGTGGGGTTGGACGGGGTGTTGAGGATGACCCACTTGGTCCGCTCGTTCAGGGCCCCGGCCAGGGCCTCGGGGGTGAGCTTGAAGCCAGACTCCTCGCCGCAGGTGACTATTACCGGTGTGCCCTCGTTGGCGAGCACCATGTCCGGGTAGGAGACCCAGTACGGCGCGGGAACCACAACCTCGTCGCCGGCGTCGAGAGAAGCCATGAATGCGGTGAAGATGACCTGCTTCGCGCCGCCGCCGATGGTGATCTCGGCAGGGGTGTAGTGGATGCCGCTGCGCAGCTCGATGGTCTGGAGGATTGCCTTCTGCAGCGCGGGCGTACCGGTGACAGAGGTGTACTTCGTCTCGCCCTTGCTGATTGCCCCAACCGCGGCGGCCTTGATGTGCTCAGGGGTATCGAAGTCCGGCTCACCGACCGTCAGGTCCAGGATCCGGCGCCCTTCTGCCTTGAGCTCACGTACGCGGGCTGCTGCGGCCACGCTGGCCGATTGCTTGATGCGGGTCACTCGAGATGCAGGTTCAAATTCAGACATGGTCTCTTCCTAGGGAGTCAGGACGGAGCGATACTCGTTCCTTCGACACTAGGGAATCCCGGCCGGTATGGATAAGACCTAATCTGCGTGGACGGATAAGCGTCTCTTATGGACCCGCCGTCGGGCTCCAGCAAAAGCATCCAACCCAAACTTTTTGGTTATGGCTCCACGCACTATAGGTATTTCCGCCCGTCCGCCCGTTCTGCCTAGCCTTCTTGGTGAGCCCGATGTGAATCCGAACCGAGGAGTGCTCTTGGCTGTGCTGGAGGGCGACGACCGCCGCGAGGGCTACTACCGCTACCGGGGAACTGCTAAACCGGACCAGGCCGCCGCCCAGGCCGAGAAGACCCGAAAGCTGCTCAAGGACAACAAGCAGCGGATTTCTTTCAACGCCACCAGCGTCCGTGCCCTCTCCGTCCGCCTGAACCAGCAGATCGCGCAGGCGCTCTGCGACGGCATGAAGGTCACCCGGCTCGCCGCGGCCGCGGGGCTCTCCCGCTGGGCGGTCCGCACCGTGGGTCTGTCGGCCGATGATCTGGTGCCGTCCGGCACGCGGGAAGCGGAGCATCTTGCGGTTATCAGCCGGCTCAAGTCGGAGCTGGCTGAACTTGAAGAGTCCAGGACCATGCTGGAAGACTGCCGCCTCAACCTTCTGGCGGCAGCACGACGGCGGGGAGTCCTGGATGATTACGAGCTCGCCGCCCTCAGCGGGCTGCAACGCGAAACCATCCGGAAGATGACCTGGGGCATCCAGCCGGAAGCCGGCGCGATCCCGGCGTGAGTCTGCACCCGCCGTCGTCATCCAACCCCGTAAAACAAGGCCTAGCTAGGCTGGGCGAGCAGGCGTAGCGTCGAACTGCACGCTGTTGCTAGTTGCGCTGTTGCTAAGTTGCTCGGAGGTGGCCGCGATGGCCGGATGGAATGCTGATACGGCGGCGGGCCCTCTGGGGGCCGGGACGGTCACCCTGGTGGAGGGGTCGTCCTTCTGCATTTCCTTGCCGAACGGGGACATCAGTGCCGATCATCCGCACGGCCTTTTTGTGCAGGACGCCCGCATCCTCTCGGGCTGGAACCTGACGGTCGACGGCCAGGCGCTGGAGCCGCTGGCGGCAGAGACGAAGGAACCGTACCGGGCCCTGTTCGTCGGACGGGTACCCCGCTCTGACGGTTACGCCGACAGTCCGCTCATCGTGGAGCGGCTCCGCGAAGTGGGGGCCGGGATCCAGGAGCAGGTCACCGTACGGAACTTCTCCCTGGAGCCGGTCAACTGCATCATCACGCTGACGATCGGCGCGGACTTCGCGGACCTCTTCGAGGTGAAAGAGGCCCGGATCCTGCGGCGCTGGGACGAAACACGGCAGTCCGACGGCGGTGCACTCACCATCCGTGCGGCGTGGCAGGACGTCCGGAAGGGCGTTGTGGTCCAGGCCCCGGGCGCGGAGGTCTCGGCGGACGCGGTGACGTACCGCGCCACGGTTCCGGCGCACGGACACTGGAGCACAGTCCTGACGGTACTGCCCAGCCCCGACGGGTCCACCTCGGCCATGGCCTTCGTCCACGCCGAGGGGGATGGATTGTCGCCCAGGGACCTCCGCCGGCGGGAATGGGTGGCGAAGATTCCGCTCCTGCAGATGGGCAACCGGTCGGTTGAACGGACCCTGCGCCGCAGCTACGACGACCTCGGCGCCCTGCGGATCGAGGACCCCGACCATCCTGAGCGTGTAGTGGTGGCCGCCGGGGCGCCGTGGTTCATGACGCTGTTCGGGCGTGACTCGCTCTGGGCCTCGGTGATGGCCATGCCGGTGGATCCGTCACTGGCGCTGGGCACCCTGCAGACACTCGCGGACCGTCAGGGATCCATGGTGGACCCCATGACCGAGGAGGAACCCGGCAAGATCCTCCACGAGGTCCGGCTCGACGTCTCCAGCGGCCTGTCGCTGGGCGGCAAGTCCAACTATTACGGCAGCGTCGACGCCACGCCCCTGTTCCTGATGGTGCTCGGGGCGGTCAGCCGCTGGGGTTTCGCCGCGGACACGATCGCCGCCCTGCTGCCACATGCAGACCGCGCCCTCGAGTGGATCACGAAGTACGGGGACAGGGACGGCGACGGCTTCGTCGAATACGAGCGCCTCAACGACCAGGGGCTCATCAACCAGGGCTGGAAGGATTCCTGGGACGGGATCAACTTCGCCAACGGCAGGCTGGCCGAGCCGCCGATCGCACTGTGCGAGGTCCAGGCCTATGTCTACGTCGCCTACCTTTCGCGCGCCTGGCTGGCGTACGACGCCGGTGATGCGGCTCTCGGGAATGAACTCACCGACCGTGCCGCCCGGCTGAAAAAACAGTTCAACGAGCAGTTCTGGATCCCCGAACGCGGGTACTACGCCATTGCCCTGGACGGCAAGAAAAGACAGGTGGACGCGTGCGCGTCGAACATGGGGCACTGCATGCTGCAGGGACTCATCGACCAGGACAAGGCTCCCATGGTGGCCGAACACCTGATGTCCCCGGAAATGTTCAGCGGCTGGGGCGTGCGCACCCTCGCCAGCGACATGGGCGCCTACAACCCCGCCAGCTACCACAACGGATCGGTGTGGCCTCACGATAACGCCATCGTCGCCGCGGGACTGCTCCGCTACGGCTTCGTGGAGGAGGCGCAGCGGATCGCCACCGGCATGATGGATGCGGCCGAGTACTCCGACGGCCGGCTCCCTGAGCTGTTCTGCGGTTTCAGCCGGGAGCAGCTGGCCGCGCCGGTCCCCTATCCGACGGCGTGCTCTCCGCAGGCTTGGGCGGCGACCGCACCGATCCAGCTGGTGACCAGCCTGATGCGGTACGACCCCGTCGTGTCCGCCGGCGGCGTCTGGATGGATCCCGTCCTTCCAGCGGCCTTTGGGAACCTGCACATCACCAACGCTCCCCTGGGCGGCGGCCGCGTCACCATCGACATTGCCGATTCCGTCCCGTCCGTCCAGGGACTTCCCGACGGGATGACGTTCCACCAGGGGCACCGGCCCTGGATGATCGAACTCGTCGAGATGGCCGGTCAACGGCGCAGGGAACAGTCCGAAAGCTGGGGGCGCTAGTGGCGTCCGCGTGTCATGCGGCGCCCTCCAGGATCCTGGCACTTTCCTGCACGGAGACGTAGCCACCCTTGAAGAACAGGAGGGGATCGACGTCGGAACGGGCGCTGAGGGCGCGGACCGCCGCCACCACGATGGTGTGGTCGCCGCCGTCGTACTCCTGGTGCAGCTCGCAGTCCACCCAAGCCAGGGCGCCATCCAGGACGGGGTTGCCGAGTGGCGACGGCGAGTGATCGACGCCGGCGAACTTGTCGGCCCCGGACCGCGCGAACTGCGCCGCCAGGTGCTGGTGTTCGGCGGGGAGGACGTTGATGGTAAAGCGGCCCGCAGCACGCAGCAGCGGCCAGGTGCTGGAGGTCCGTGCCGGGCTGAAGGTGACCAGGGCCGGCTCCAGTGAAAGGGACGCGAAGGACTGGCAGGTGAACCCGGCGGGGCCGTTCTCCGTCGCCGCCGTGATCACGGTCAGGCCGGTTGCGAAGTGGCCCAGCACGTTGCGGATCCGGCGCGGGCTGAGGTCTGAGAGTTCCGTCATGGCGAGTCCTTTCGATACGTGTAAGCCCAATCAAGCACCTCATTGCGCGGTTCCCAACCCGGGCTGAAATCTATGGACGCGCGCCGAAACCCAGCTTCACCGCCCGCAGCGGGACGTAACAAAACAGAGGGTGTGCGCGTCGTCAGCCGCAATGTAATGACCGAGTTCTACACATGCAGGACACCCGGGCCGGAGCGTGCCTAGGCTTCCGGTACGTGGTGTGCCCGAGTGGACAGGGAGCGGTCTGCAAAACCGTTGACGCGGGTTCGAATCCCGCCATCACGTCAGGAAAATGTCCGACGCCGGCTCTGCACCCACGTACCGCGGCGGCGGTCAGCCGCCTCCTTGCTCATGTCACATTCCTGATTTGCGGAAATAACTCCTTCTGATCACCGCAAATGAGTAATCATGGTGTCATGCCGAAAATCCGCATCTCCGAAGCCGCGCGCTTTCTGGGCGTCAGCGACGACACCGTCCGCCGCTGGACCGAGAACGGGACCCTCACGCCCGCCAAGGACGCCTCCGGCAGGCTGGCCGTCGACGGACTGGAGCTGGCACAGCTCGCCCGCGACCAGGCCCAGCTGCCCGATGACCCCACCCGCGTGGGCAGCTCTGCCCGGAACCGATTCGTTGGCCTGGTCACCGGCATCACCGCAGACAAGGTCATGGCGCAGGTCGAGCTGCAGTGCGGGCCATTCCGCGTCGTCTCCTTGATGAGCAGCGAAGCCGTCAGGGACCTCGGCCTGGAACTCGGATCGGTGGCCACCGCCGTGGTCAAGGCCACCACGGTCATCATCGAAACACCGCAAGGAAAGAGCATCATATGAGCATCACCCGCGTGCGCCTCGGCGTGCTTTTGACCGCCGGCGTCCTCGCAATCGGACTGGGAGGCTGCGCGGCGTCCTCCACAGGGTCCGGAGCGGCGGGCGGAAGTTCGACGGCGGGCAGCAGCTCTGCCGGTCAGTCCGGCACCGTGACCGTTTACGCTGCCGCTTCCCTGAAGGCCACGTTCACCAAGATCGCCGCAGAGTTTGAGGCCGCAAACCCGGGCACCAAGGTCACGCTGAACTTCGCCGGGTCCTCGGACCTGGCCACCCAGATCAGCCAGGGCGCACCGGCCGACGTGTTCGCCTCCGCGGACACCAAAAACATGGACAAGGTCTCCGACGCCAAGCTCATCGACGGAACGGCAAGCAACTTTGCCACGAACGTCCTGGAGATCGCGGTCCCGCCGGCCAATCCGGCGTCGATCAGTTCCTTCGCCGACCTGGCCAAACCGGGCGTCAAGGTGGTTGTCTGCGCACCGCAGGTGCCCTGCGGCTCCGCCACCGAGAAGGTGGAAAAGGCCACCGGAACCACCCTGAAACCTGTCAGTGAGGAATCCTCCGTCACTGACGTCCTGGGCAAGGTCACTTCAGGGGAGGCCGACGCCGGCCTGGTGTACGTCACGGACGTCAAGGGCGCGGGCGACAAGGTCAAGGGCATTACGTTCGGCGAGGCGGACCAGGCCGTGAACACGTACCCGATCGCCACCGTGGGAAGCAGCAGGAACAAGGAGCTGGCCAAGGCCTTCGTCGCCATGGTCACCGGCAGCGAAGGCAGGAAGGTCCTCAGTGACGCCGGTTTCGGCACCCCGTAGCACCAAGCCTGCCGGCAGCAGGAAAACAACCCGGCGGGACACGGGCTACACCGGTGTCCCGCCGTGGGTATTTGCCCTCGCGGCAGCAGGCAGCCTGTTTGTCCTGCTGCCGCTGGCCGCCATGGTGGCCAGGGTCAACTGGGGGCAGTTCATCCCGCTCATCACCTCGGAATCCTCCCTCACCGCGCTGGGCCTGAGCCTGCGGACGTCGGCCGCCAGCACTGTGCTGTGCGTCCTGCTCGGTGTGCCGCTGGCCCTCGTCCTGGCCCGGGCCAGCTTCCCGGGCCAGCGCCTGCTGCGGGCCTTCGTGCTGCTCCCGCTGGTACTGCCGCCCGTCGTCGGCGGCATTGCCCTCCTGTACACGTTCGGCCGGCAGGGCCTGCTCGGCCGGAGTCTGGAGCTGGCGGGGATCCAGATCGCCTTCTCCACCACCGCCGTCGTTCTTGCCCAGACGTTCGTGGCGCTGCCGTTCCTGGTGGTCAGCCTCGAAGGCGCCCTGCGGACCGCGGGCACCAAGTACGAGGCGGTGGCGGCAACGCTCGGCGCCCGCCCCACCACGGTGCTGCGCCGCGTCAGCATCCCGCTGGTGCTGCCCGGACTCGCCTCCGGCGCCGTGCTGTCCTTCGCCCGCTGCCTCGGTGAGTTCGGCGCCACGCTGACCTTCGCGGGCAGCCTGCAGGGCATCACCCGCACGCTGCCGCTGGAGATCTACCTGCAGCGGGAGACTGACGCCGATGCCGCCGTCGCCCTTTCCCTGGTCCTGGTCGCGGTGGCGGTCGCCGTCGTCGGACTTTCCTACCGGCGCCCGCGGGAGCTGGCCGCAGAGGCAGGACCGGCAGAATGACCTTCACATTCACGGCCGCCCTGCGTGCCAGGAACTTCGACGTATCCCTCAGCCTGGGCCCGACGGAAACCGTCGCGGTGCTCGGGCCCAACGGCGCCGGCAAGTCGACACTGCTGGGGGTCATCGCCGGGCTCCTCCGCCCCGACAGCGGGCACGCGGTCCTCGGACAGAAGACACTCTTCAACCTCGACGGCGGCAACAGCCAATTCCTGCCGCCGCACGCCCGGGGAACAGCGCTGCTTGCCCAGGAACCGCTGCTGTTTCCGCACATGAGCGTACTGGAGAACGTCGCCTTCGGGCCGCGCGCAGCCGGGGCCCGCCGGGCCGGCGCACTGCAGACGGCGCGGCACTGGCTGGCCGAAGTGGAGGCCGCGGAGTTCGCGGACCGGCGTCCCGGGCAGCTCTCGGGCGGGCAGGCGCAGCGCGTCGCCATCGCCCGTGCGCTGGCCACGGACCCCGAACTGCTGCTCCTCGACGAGCCCATGGCCGCCCTCGACATCCATGCCGCCCCCATGCTGCGCAGGCTCCTCAAACGTGTCCTCGCCAACCGCAGGGCCATCATCATCACACACGATGTCCTGGATGCCCTCATGCTGGCCGACCGGGCCATCGTGGTCGAAGGCGGCCGGATCACCGAGGAAGGTCCCACCCGCGCCGTGCTGGAAAAACCGCACAGCAGGTTCGCCGCCGGGCTGGCGGGCATGAACCTCCTCACCGGCACCATCACCGGGCACGGACTGATTTCCGACGGCGGGCTGGACATCACCGCGCACCCCGAGGACGGTGCCGTCCCCGGCCAGGACGGCGTCGCCGTCTTCTCGCCGACGGCGGTCTCGGTCTTCCGGAGCGATGAGCACGGCAGCCCGCGGAACTCGTTCGCCGTCACCATCACCGACTTGGAACCCCACGGCGGCCAGATCCGGGTCCACGCCGGCGGCCTGTCCGCGGACATCACCCCGGCAGCGTCGGCGGACCTTGCGCTCACACCGGGGATGACCGTCTACTTCGTCGTCAAGGCCACGGCCATCGCCATTTATCCGGCGTAGGTTGGGACCGCCTTTAGGGAGCGGGGACAGCCGCACGCCTGGCCAGGACCGGTGACAGCGCCAGGACCAGGAGGCCCGCCAGCGGCACCACAAAGAGGCCGGCACGCAGGCTGGCGGCGTCCGCGATGGCGCCCACCACCGGAGGCGATACCAGGAAGCCGACGCGCATCAGCCAGCTGACCATGGTGAGTCCCGTTCCGGGCCGCAGCCCGGGGAGTTCATCCGCCGCATGCATTGCGGCGGGAACAAGGGTTGCCACACCGAGGCCTGCCGCCGCGAAGCCGAGGACGGTTCCGGGGATGCTGGGAACAAGCAGGGCCGTTCCCATCCCCACGGCGGCAATCATTCCGCCGGCGCGCGCCACCGTCCGCTGGCCGAAGCGGTCCACCAGCCGGTCACCCAGCAGGCGGCCGATGAACTGGGCGCCGGTCAGCGCCACGAAGCCGAGCCCGGCGATGGTGGTGGCAGCACCCAGGCTGTCGCTGAGGTAGATGGCGGACCAGGAACTGCCGGCATCCTCCACCAGGGCGCCGGCCGTGGCGATGAGCACCAGCGCGGCCAGGATGCCGTACTTGGCGGCTGTTCCCCGGGCGGCGTTTCGTGCGTCCGGGGCCGGTGCCGCGTCCGCAGCGGCGGCGGCAGCACCGGCGTCGTCCGTTTCCGGTCCCGGAAGCAGGAAGCGGTAGCAGCACAGCGTCACCGCCGCGAAGACGGCGGCGGAGATGCTGAGGTGGATTCCGGGCGCGAGCTTCAGGCCCGCCGCCGCGGCACCCATCAGGCCGCCCAGCACGGCACCGATGCTCCATACCGCGTGCAGGGAGTTGATGATGGAGCGCCGGTAGAGCCTCTGGACGCGCAGACCGTGGGCATTCTGTGCCACGTCGGTGACGGCGTCCATGGCTCCGGCGAAGAAAAGCGCGGCGGCCAGCATGGCCCAGGAAGGGGCCATGCCCGCGCACAGGATCCCGGCGCTGGTCAGGATGGTGCCCGCCACCGCGACCCGGGAGGACCGGAAGCGGCGGATCAGGGCGCCGGAGGCGAGGCCGGCGATCAGCGCCCCCAGCGGGAAGGCCGCCACGGCCAGGCCGAATGCCGCGTTGCTCAGGCCCAGGTCCTCCATGATGGCCGGGTAGCGCGGCAGCAGGTTGGCGAACAGCGCGCCGTTGGTGAGGAAGAGCAGGGCCACCGCGGCGCGGGCCTTGCCAGGGCTGCGGGTCGGTGCGACGGGGGTGGCGGCTGTTGCCGATGGGCTGTTCACTGCGGGGTCACGATTCTGTTCACGGCGTCGCGGACGGTCTGGGCGGACATGGGGTTCAGGGCCAGTGCCCGGTGGATGGAAAGGCCCTCGATCAGGGCGTCGAGCATCACTGTTGTGTCCGGATCGAAGTGCCTCGCCAGGGCGGCCCGGCTCCTCGCCATCCAGGTGTCGGTCACGCGGCGCAGGTCCGGGCGGCGCGCGGCCAGGGCGTACAGCTCGTAGGTCAGCAGGATGTTCCGGCGCTCCCCCAGCATCTCCCCGGTGATGAGCTGCACCACCGCTTCCCGCGCGGCGTCCCGGTCCCCGGCGCCGGCCAGTGCTGCCTCGAATACGTCGGCGGTGTCATCGGCGAGCTTCGTGAAGGCGGCGGCGAGCAGCTCGTCGAGGCCAGTGAAATGGTAGGTCAGCGACCCGAGGGGTACATCCGCGGCCTGGGCGACCTTCCGGTGCGTGGTGGCCGCGACACCGTGTTCGGCGATGACGTCGAGCGCCACCTCGATGAGGCGCTGGCGGCGGTTGGGGTCGTGCCGCCGCGCGCTCATATGCTGCGGATAACGCGGGCAGGATTGCCGACGGCGACGACGTTGGGTGGCACGTCCTTCGTGACCACGGATCCGGCGCCGATCACCGAGTTCTCCCCCACGCTCACGCCGGGCAGGATGATCGCACCGCCGCCAATCCAGACGTTGTCGCCGATGGTGATGGGCTGCGCCGCCTCAAGCTTGTCGCGCCGAGGGCCGGGCTCCACCGGGTGGGTGGGCGTGAGCAGCTGGACATTGGGACCGATCTGGACGTCGTCGCCGATGGTGATGGCGGCGACGTCCAGTGCGGTGAAGTTGAAGTTAATGAAGGTCCGCGCGCCGATCCGGATGTACTTGCCGTAGTCCACAAACAGCGGCGGCCGGATCTCGGTGTCCTTCCCGATGGATCCGAGGAGGTCCTCGAGGATCTGCTTCGCCTCCGCGCGGTCCGCCATCCACGTGCGGCCGTAGCGGTCGGCGAGTTCCATGCCGCGGATGCTGTCAGCGGCGAGGTTCGGATCGTCGGCGATGTAGAGGTCCCCGGCAAGCATCCGCTCCTGCATGGTGCGGCTGTCGCCGGCAAAGTACTGCTCCACGGTGATTCCTTCCAGAAGGGCGTTATGTACAAACGTACACTGTTTGCGTACGGATGTACATAACGCCCTTGCTGGACTGCCCGGATCAGTTCTTGGCCACGTCCAGCTCGACGACGGCCCAGGACAGCGCCGGCAGGCTCAGCCGGAGCTCGGAGCCGCTGGCCTTGGCCCCTTCGAGCGGCTTAAGGCCCACGCGGTCCGGGCTGCCCTGGCTGTTGATGGTGAAGCGGTCGCCGCCCTCAGGGATCTCCAGGACCTCGGCGCGGAGAACCTGGCGGGCATCGAAGCCGCGCAGCGCCACCTCGACGTCGGCCGCCTCCTCCAGGCCGCGGTTCGCGAAGAACAGCGCCAGCCGGCCCGCTTCCTCGTTCCACGTGGCGCTGACGTCGACGAGGTCGGTGTCGCCGAACCGGGTGTTCGTGTACTTGTCGGAGTCGACGGACAGGCGCAGGATCTGGCCCTTCGCCAGTTCGGCCATGCGGGCGAAGGGGTGGAAGATGGTCTGGCGCCAGGCCGGGCCGTTTTCCTCGCTGAAGATGGGCGCGATCACGTTAACCAGCTGGGCCTGGTTGGCGATCTTCACCCGGTCGCCATGGCGGAGCAGCGAGTTGAGCAGGGTTCCGACGACGACGGCGTCCGTGACGTTGTACTTGTCCTCGATGACCCGGGGGTGCTCACGCCAGCCGGCCTTGGTGACGTTGTGCGGCTGGTCCTCCGTGTCGAGGCCGCGCTGGTACCAGACGTTCCACTCGTCAAAGGAGAGGTTGATGTGCTTCTGGTGCTTGCCCTTGGCTCGGACGGCGTCGGCCGTGGCGATCACTGACTCGATGAAGTAGTCGGTGTCGACGGCGCTGGCAAGGAAGCTGCCGACGTCGCCGTCGTGCTCCTGGTAGTAGGCGTGCAGCGAGACGTAGTCCACTTCGTCGTAGGCGTGGGCCAGCACCGTCTGCTCCCACGCCCCGAAGGTGGGCATGCCGGAGTTGGAGCTGCCGCAGGCCACCAGTTCGATGTCCGGGTCCACGAACCGCATGGCCTTGGCGGCCTCCTGCGCCAGCCGGCCGTACTCCTCGGCGGTCTTGTGGCCGATCTGCCACGGCCCGTCCATTTCGTTGCCGAGGCACCACAGCTTGATGTTGAACGGGTCCTTGTGGCCGTTTTTGGCGCGGAGATCGGACAGGTAGGTGCCGCCCGGGTGGTTGGCGTACTCCACGATCTCGCGGGCAGCGTCCACTCCCCTGGTGCCCAGGTTGATGGCTTCCATGATTTCGGTGCCGGCCTGCCGGGACCAGTCGACGAACTCGTGCAGGCCGAAGGCGTTGGTCTCCAGCGTGTGCCAGGCGCCGTCGAGGCGGCGGGGACGGGTTTCCCGCGGGCCGATGCCGTCCTCCCAGTTGTACCCGGACACGAAATTGCCGCCCGGGTAGCGGACGACCGTGGCGCCGAGCTCCTTGACCAGCTTGAGCACGTCCTGCCGGAAGCCGTTCTCGTCGGCCTCCGGGTGGCCGGGCTCGTAGATGCCGGTGTAGACGCAGCGGCCCATATGCTCAACGAAGGAGCCGAAAAGGCGGCGGGGTACTTCCCCGATGGTGAAGTCGCGGTCGAGGGTAATCCTTGCGCGGGACATGTGGGGTATCTCCTTGGTTGTGGTTCTAATCTGTTGAAAATCAGGTGAAAGCGAAGGTGCCGGATCAGGTGCCGGCGAGTCCCGTCGTCGCAACGCCCTTGATGATCTGGCGCTGGAAGAAGAGGAAGACGAGGATGAGGGGCAGCGCCGCGAGCAGCGCGGAGGCCATGTTCTGTGCGTACTGGATGCCGTACGCGCTCTTGATGGTCTGCAGCCCCACCGGCAGGGTCAGGATTGAGCCGTCGTTGGTGGAGATGAAGGGCCAGAGGAAGTTGTTCCAGGCGCCGATGAACACGAAGATCGCGACGGCGGCCAGGATGGGGCGCGAGAGCGGCAGGATGATCTGGGTGAAGATCCGCATCCGGCTGGCACCGTCCATCACCGCGGCCTCCTCCAGCTCACGCGGGATCTGGTCGAAGAATTTCTTGAGCACGAACACCATGGCGGGGTGGATGACCTGCGGCAGGATGATGGCCCACGAGGTGTCGATCATGTGCAGCGCCACCATTTGGTAGAACAGCGGGATGATCAGCACCGGCGGCGGGATGATGATGGAGGCGATGATCACCGTCATCAGCACCTTCTTGCCGCGGAAGTCGATGCGGGACAGGGCGTAGGCCACCAGCGCGGAGATGGCCAGCGTGATCACGGTGATGGCCGCGGAGGTGTACAGCGAGTTCCACGTCCACAGCGGGATGTTGCCGTCCTGGAACACCTTGATGAAGGCATCGGCGGTAAAGCCCGACGGCGGGACCCAGCTTATGTTCGGCGCTGCGGCGTCCGTTTCGCTCTTGAAAGCGGTGACGGTGGCCCAGGCGAAGGGGACGAGCCAAAGGACGGCCAGGATCGCGGCGACGGCCAGGACGGCGGCCCGGCCGGCCGTCATTTTCTTCCGCGGCCGACGGAGGTTTGTGGCGGCCCGGGGGCGGGAGGCGGGGCGGGTGAGGGTCTGGGTTGCCATGGTTATGCACTCCTGCGGCGAGTGATGAAGAACTGCATGGCCGAGACGGCCACGATCAGCCCGAAGAAGATGTAGGAGATGGCTGCGGAGTAGCCCAGCCGGTAGCCGGTGAACCCGGTTTCGAAGATGTACTGCACCACGGGCCGGGTGGATCCGGCGGGGCCGCCGGCGGTCATCTGGTACACCTGATCGAAGATTTTGAGCGAGGCCAGGATCTGCAGGAGCACGATCATCACGGTGGTCGGAGTCAGCTGCGGCAGGGTGATGGAGAAGAACTGCCGCCAGGCTCCGGCGCCGTCCAGCGAGGCCGCCTCGTAGTGCTGGGCGGGAATGTTCTGCATGGCCGCCAGGTACAGCAGGAAGTTGAAGCCCACGGTCCACCACAGCGTGGCGATGACGATGGCCCACATGGCCACGTTCGGATCGTTCAGCCAAGCCACCCTGGGCAGCCCGATCTTCGTCAGCGAATCGTTGATGAGGCCCAGCTGCGGGTTGTACATCCACGAGAAGAAGAGGGAGACCACTGTTGAGGCGAGCAGGTACGGGGCGAAGTAGGACAGCCGCCACAGCCACTGAGCCGGCAACTCGACATTGACCAGCGCGGCCATGACGAGGGCCACGAGCACCAGCGGGACCGTGCTGATCACGGTGAAGTAGAGCGTGTTGCCCAGGGAGTGCCACATGTCGGCGTCGGCGAGGGCTTCGGCGTAGTTGGCCAGGCCGATCAGGCTGTCATTGGCCCCCGTCAGCGACTTGCCGGTGAGGCTCATGTACAGGCCGTACAGCAGGGGCCAGACGAGGAACACCAGGAAGAACGCCAGGAACGGGGCCGCAAAGCCCCAGCCGTTGAGGTTGTCCCGGGTCCGGCGGGGATTGGACAGCGCGGCGCCGACCGGGCTCTTCCGGGACGGGTTTCGGCGGGACTGGCCGTTGCGGACTTGGCCCGGCCGTGACGGCGTCTCTGGTCCGGCGCTTCGGGATGTTGCTAAGGAACTCATGGGTGACTCCTTTGTCGCTCAGTGCTTAAGCTCAGTGGCCTCAGACCGGGTTTGGCCGGGAAAGAAGGGTGTTGGTGCGCCGCACAAAGGCGTCCCATCCGTCGGCTGCCTTGTCGCGGCCGAGGAGTACGTTCTGCACGTTTTCCGCGAAGTACGTCTGCCAGTCCGAGCCCGAGCCGCTGAACCACGCCTCGGGGTCGTAGGCGATGATGTCTGCCGCGTTGGCGTAGTGGATCTGGGGCGTGAGTTCCCGGTATGCCTGCGACTGCACTATGGGCTGGTAGGCCGGAATGTGGCCGGCCTCTGCCCAGGACAGCGAACCCTTGAGGAGGTCGCTGACGAACTTGTACACGTCGTGCCGCTTCTCGTCGTCGACGTTCAGTTGGCGCGGCAGGACGAAGGAATGCGAGTCCGCATAGGACGCCGGGGTCCCGTAGAGCGTGGGGATGGTGGCGGCGTCGACCGGCAGTTCCGCTTTCTTGAAGGTGGGGAGTTCCCAGACGCCGCTGAACAGCATCCCGGAACCGCCGCGGGCGAATTCGGCGATGCCGGTACCGATGTCCCCGCTCTTCGCGGCGACGGTGTCGTCGAACAGCGAGGCCATGAACTCAAGGGATTCGACGGCGGCCTCCCGGTCCGCCTTCATCGGCTGGCCCGGGGTGAGCTCCATGTCCGCCCCGTGCTGCTTGTAGAGGGTGTAGAACAGGCGCCACATCTGCGATCCGCTGCCGAGGTAGCCGAAGGACAGTCCGTGCGCCTGCGTCACCTTCTGCATCTCGCGGGCCATGGCGAGGAAGTCCTGGGGTGACGTCACCTCCTGCAGCTGGCCGTTGGCGGCAAGCAGCCCCGCCTTGCCGGCAATATCGGTGTTGTAGAACATGACGAACGGGTGGGAGTCCAGGGCAATGGAGAACACCTTCCCGTCGTGCTGGCTCTTGTCCCAGATCCTCGGGGCGAAGCTTTCGGCGGTCACGCCGTGCTCTGCCAGCAGGGACAGGTCCCAGGGGTCGATGAGTCCGCCCGGCGCGTAGCCGGGGACCCGGCTGGCGTGCATGATGGCCAGTTCCGGCGGCCGGCCGCCGGCCGACGCCATGGCCAGCTTGGTGTAGTAGGGCGGGCCCCAGGCCAGGACGGTCGGATGGACCCTGAAGGCCGGGTTGGCCCCGTTCGCCGCGCTGATCATGGCCTGCATCTTGATGCCGTCACCCCCGGACAGCAGATGCCAGAACGCAATGTCCCGGACAGCCGCCGCCGACGCGGTCCCGCCGCAGCCGGTCAGGCCGGCGGCGGCAAGCACGCTGCCCAGGGCCGCGGTTCCTGCCAGTAACTGCCGCCGGGACACCTGCCTGCCGGACAACTGCCTGCCGGCGAAAAAATCAAACTGCTTCACCCGTCACTCCTTTGGATGGGTCCGCTGAAAGTAGTCCTGATGGCGCCGTGCCGGCCGTTCCGGTTCGCTGCATCCCGGGTCCGGGAAAGGCTGGCTTGTGACGCAGGCCTCACATTACATCGTTGTAAAACGTGGCACAAGGAAAAATTGTTAGCGCCAACAAGATGATGCGGCGGTCTCGTTTAGCTGCGGGTGCTGTCCCGTTCCACGATGCTGTAGTCGACGGTCACCACGCGCTGTTCGCCGCCGCGGTGGGCCATCCGCTCGGTGAGGAGGCGCAGGGCCTCGCTGGCTACACGTCGCTTGTCGAAGGAAACGGTGGTGAGCGACGGAACGGCATATTGCCCGTCGGCGATGTCGTCAAAACCTGCCACGGCGACGTCCTCCGGAACCCTGATTCCCCGTTTCCACAGCACGCTGAGGGCGCCGATGGCCATGGAATCGGTAAAGCAGAACAATGCCTCCGGCAGCGGGTGCGAGTCCAGCCAGGAGGCGAGTGCGTCCGCCGCCGTCTGAGGCGTCCACTTCTCGCAGGGGATCAGCAGAGTATCGTCCCGGTCGATGCCAAGTTCATCGAGCGCCGACAGGTAGCCGCGCGTGCGCAGGACCGCCGCGGCCGAATGCCGGCCTTCGGCGGTGCCGAGCACGGCGATGCGGCGCCGGCCGGTCCGGGCCAGCGCCAGTGTCATGTCGCGGGCGGCGGCGACGCTGTCCACCCACACCCGGTCGGCCAGCTGCTGGGAGACTTCGCCCAGCAGGACCACCGGGGGCAGGGAGACACCCACTTTGACAGCGCTCTCGTCCAGCACAACGGGGTTGAGGATCAGCCCGTCGATGAGGTTGGACCGCGCGCGGGACATCAGCTCGTATTCGCGCTGCGGATCGGAGCCGGTTTCCTCGATCTGGACGCTCCAGCCCTGTTCGTGTGCCACCTCCACCACGTTGTGCGCGATCTCGGCGGAGTAAGGCGTCGCCAGGTCCGGAAGTGCCAGGGCGATGACTCCCGACCTGCCGTTGCGCAGCCCTCGGGCGGAGAGGTTGGGCACGTAGTCGAGTTCGAGGATGGCCTGTTCCACCTTGATCCGGGTGGCTCCGCTGACCGGCACCACGCCGTTCATCACGTTCGAAACAGTCTTGGGTGAAACCCCGGCACGGCGCGCGACGTCCTTGACCGTTGCGCGCACTGCTCCCCTTTCAAAGACGGATGTGAACGATGTTACAGCGCGCTACCCCGCCTGGCTGGCGCCGGCCAGCCGGGCCCTCCTGCGGCGGCCCTTGACCAGGATCCCGACGGCGGCGGCGACGAAGGCTGCCGCCACGCCGCCTGCCACGGCAGGCAGGGCGTTGGGGGTACCGGCGGCCGGCTGTGCCGCCGCTTCACTGGACAGGCTCGCCGCGGGTGCTGCCGCCGTCGAACCCTGCGACGCCGCCGCCAGGGCCGCCGTCGAGTACCGGACCACAGCGCCGCCGCGTGGCGATGTACCCGGGCTGATCACAATGACGGACCCGTCCGGGGCCACCGCCAGGTGACCCGGGCCGCCGTCTGTGGGGATGGCACCCGCCACTTCCTTGGTGTGCGGACGGATGACTGACAGCTTCCGGGTCAGCAGGCTGGTCACGTACAGCGAGCCGTCCGGTGCGATGGCTACGTCCTGCGGCCCGCCCTCAACATAGATCCGCTCAGCCACAGTGCCGGCGCCGGGTTTGATGACGGCGATGTCACTGGACTTGATGTTGGCTACATAGATGGTTCCGTCGGGGGCGGCAGCGATGCCGTGCGGCTCCTCTGACGTCCCGGTGTCCGAGACCAGTTCGATGGTCTTTGCGACCGTGTCCGCCCCGGCCGGGATCACGGAGACGGTGCCGGCGGTCTGGCTGGTCACGTACGCGGTTCCATTCTGTGCCACGGCTATTTCCGCAGGCCCCGCTCCGACCTTGATGGTCCGGTCCACCGCGGTCCCGTTCGGCGCAATGACGGAGACGGTGTCCCCCGCGGGGTTGGCCACATAGACCGTTCCGTCCGGTCCGGCGGCGACCGGATGGCGACCGGGGGACACGGGTATGGTCCGTGCCGTGGCGGCGTCTCCGGCCGGAACAACCTCGACGGCGCTCTGGTCCCCTTCCGCCGTGGCCACGTAGAGTGTGCCGTCCGGTCCGATCGCGAGCCCCGTGGTGATGTGTCCGCCGGTACTGATGGTGCGTGACGCCCTCGTGGCGCCGGAGGGAACCACGAAGACTCCGCCGCCCTGGCCGTAATTGCCGAGGTACGCCGTGCCGTCTGCGGCAATGGCCACCCGCACCGGTGTGCCGTAGATGTCGATTGCTTCGTCGGGCGCCGCCGCAGCCGGCGCTGCCGCCAGGCCCAGGATTGCTCCGATTACGGCAGTGGACGCGGCCCAGCGGTACTTCATGGCATTTTCCCCCAACACAGATTCCCCAAATAGTGCTTCAGCGCTCTGCAACTCAAACGCGGCGCCAACTGAAAGAAGCCTACTAGTACGGGGCCATTGACCCGTGCCTTCGGACTCCGAATAGTGGTGGATGGCAGCAGCGATTTCCGACGCAGGGTTGAGGAGAGCACGATGAGCAATGGCGGTCCTGTACTTGTGGTGGGTGGAACCGGCCTGCTGGGCGGCAAGGTGGTCGCAGCGCTGCAGGGTAAGGGCAAGCCGGTCCGCGCCCTGGTGCGGCCGGGTTCGGACGCCACCGGGCTGCAGGACGCCGGCGTGGAGGTGGTCCGCGGGGACATGATGGACCTGGAGTCGCTGCTCCGCGCCATGGGCGGGGCGGACGCCGTCATCACCTCGGCCGCCGGCTACACGCGGCACAGCAAGGGCGACACCGCCGCGATCGACATCACCGGCAACGCCAATCTGGCGGAAGCTGCGGCCCGCTCCGGTGTCCGGCGGTTCGTGCTCACCAGCATCCTCACGTGTGACCAGACGCCGGGCGTCCCGCATTTCTGGCACAAGAGGCTTGCCGAGGACCGGCTGGAGGACCTGCAGGTCCCCTTCGTGGCACTCCGTCCGGGCGCCTTCCTGGACACCGTGGCCCGCTTTGGCGGCGACCCGTTCGCGAAGCGCCGCCTGGCCTGGTTCGGCTCGGACCAGGTTCCCATGACGTTCGTGCTGACGTCCGACCTCGCAGGGTACCTCGCGTCCGCCGTCGACGCCGACGTGGCCCCCGGAACCCGCATCGACATCGGCTGGGACCGTCCCGTCTCAATGCACGAAATCGCGGACATTGCCGGCCGCCTCCTCGGCGAGCGGATCAGCGTCCGCTCCGTCCCGGCCGGCCTCCTGCGCGGTGCGGGCAGGGTGCTGGGATCTGCCGTTCCGATGGCCCGCGACATGAGCGCCATGATCGACTGGTTCCAGACCGGCAACTACGTCGCGGACACCGCCCGCCAGCGGGAGGTCTTCGGGCCGCCGCCCACTGCGGAGGACGCCGTCGCCCGGTTCCTGACCCAGCTCGGACACACAGTCCGGCAATAGCGCGTCTTAGGCGTCGAGACACTTAGGAGTCGAGGAAACGCAGCAACTGCGGGAGGGCTGCGTGCATGGCGCTAAGGTCGCCGTCGCTGGCGGCCAGTTCGCCGTGGTAGTCGCCGTTCAGGCTGCGGTCGGCGTCCTGGTAGGCGGCGGGCATGTTGTCCAGGGTGGCGGATTTCATGCCCTCCCAGAACTCGCCGGGCGCGGCGTCCCGGCTGAAAAAGGTGGAAGCGGCGATGAGCCGGCGGAGTTCTCGGCGGTCGGTCTCCGTGGAGTGGCACCGTCAGATGCTGGACACTGTCTACGGAGGAGATCCGGAGGCCATCGCCGCCGAGGTGCGGAAGCTCGTCGTCGGCGGCGAGGAACAGATCATCACAGCCCAGCGTGATCTGCTCGACCAACGGGGCGGTTGACCTCGCTGAGAAAAGCCGTCCGGTCGGCTCCTGGGTCCGAATACCTTTCACAGGACAGCCCAGGAGCAGCAGATGACCATGATCGTTCAGCAGGAAACCGCCCGCACCGGAGCGATTGCGTTGGAGCGGCGCGTTGTGTCCACGAAGTTGGGGCCGGCCGCCGTCCGGATTCAGCATGCCGCAGGAAGCGGGAACCCGCCGACCGCAGCAGCTGAGGTCTATCTTCACGGTGCCGCGGGAACCTGGACCACGTTCAGTACCCTGCTGTCCACGGAGGCGGACGCTGATCGCGTGCTGATTGACCTGCCGGGCTGGGGTGAGTCCACAACGGGTGCCCGGCTGGAAGACTTCAGCGTCGAAACGATAGGACGCGCCGTCGTCGAAGTACTCGATTCGCTCGGCTACCGGCAATGGAACCTGGTGGGCCATTCCATGGGCGGCTTCCTGGCGTTGCACATCGCGGCAACGTGGCCGGAGCGGACAGCCAGCGTTGCCGCGGTCTCGGCCACCACCTTCGCGGTATCCGCAGCGGCCCGCGGGCCGCTGCGCAGCCTGTCCGGATTCCCCGGGTTTGTCGGGATGCTGCTGGCCATGCGCTCCATGGCAGCCCTCGGCGCGTCAGGGTCGGCACTGATCCGGGCAATCGGCGCCACGCCGCTGATGGGGCTATTGCTTTCCCCGCTCTTCGCCGACCCGTCGGCTGTCCCCGGCCACGTGGTCCGCCGGCTTGCGCGCGATGCCCGGCCTGCCAGCTTTGACGCGGCGGTGCGGGCTACGGCGCACTACGACTTTGGCCGATGGCGCGCCATCCGCTGTCCGGTGCTGGCGACGCGCGGTGACAGGGATGTGTTCACGCCGCCGTCGGACCTGTCCCGGTTGGCAGCTCTCGTCCCGCACGTGCGCCTGGTGACGATTCCGCGCTGCGGCCATTTCGCCAACATCGAGCAGCCTGAGCAGGTGCTGCGGCTGCTCGATGAGCTCAGAGTGCCGTCAGGCCGCCGTCGACCGTGAAGAGGCCACCGGTTGCGTACGCCGATTCATCGCTGGCGAGGTAGACCATGATGCCTTCGACGTCGGCGGCGGTGCCGGCCCGTCCGAGCATGGTGGAGTCCACCAGGCCGGCGCGGCTGGCGGGATCGTCCGCGATGGTTTGCACCAGCGGGGTCTCGGTGTAGCCGGGTACCACCGTGTTCACGCGGATGCCCTCCTTGGCGTAGTCGGCGGCGACGACGCGCGCCAGGCCGTGGACGCCCGCCTTGGAGCTGGAGTAGGCGGTGAACGTCTGCCCGCAAGCCACCACGGCGGTGGGGCTGCCCGTGCAGATGATCGACCCGCCCCTCCCCTGCAGCGCCCGCACCGCATGCTTGAGCGTCAGAAACGCCCCGCGGTGGTTGACGGCCACGGTCTTTTCCCACACCTCCAGGGACAGCTCGCCCACCCTGGCGTCCTGCCCGAAGAGCTGGACCCCGGCGTTAGCCACGACGATGTCCAGGGGTCCGTCGCCGGCGATGGCGGCGTAGGCGGCCCCGACGCTGCCTTCGTCGGAGATGTCCACGGGCAGCGCCCTGGCAAGGTCGCTGCCCGTGGCCGCGGCCGCCTTTTCGGCGGCTTCGGCGTTGATGTCGGCGAAGTACACGCGGGCGCCTTCGGCGGTGAAGCGCTGTGCCACGGCCAGCCCGATTCCGGATCCGGCGCCGGTGACGAGGGCGGTCTTTGCTGCAAGCCTGTTGGACATCGTGTTCCTCAATTCGTAGTGGATCTTCAGCGTGTAGTGGATGGATCAGCCGAGCCGCAGCGATGTGTGCGACCACGCGGGAAGGTCGAAGGTGTGCGTGCCGCCGTCTTCAAGCCGGACCACGGCGTGCAGCGGTTCTGCCGTGAGGTTCGCGGCAAAGAGCGTCACGCCGGCGTCGGCCGAAACCGGGTACAGCACCAGCCCGGGGACGCCGCCGTCGACTTCCAGCACCTCGGCGGCGCGCAGAGCGGCCAGTTCCCGGAAAAGGCGGAAGGCCGGCGTCGGGGTCCCGTCGTCGGCGATTAAGCCCCTGGGTCCGCTGGCCTCGAAGTAGCTGACTGACTCGACGCCGGGCAGGGTCAGGGCGGCGATGCTGCCCAGCAGCCAGGCGGCTGTGAAGTCCGCTCCCTGCAGCGGGTCCGTGGTCATCGGCTCGACGGTCCGGGCATCGTAGGCCCCGTCCGTGGAGACGGCGTTGAATCGGGCTTTGAGCGTCACCGGACCAACATGCAGCGGCTTCCCGGCCCCGATCCGGAGCGCGTTGAGCGCCGTGAGCCGCTGCATCGGGAGGCTTTCGACGACGTGGGGCACCTCTGTCGCGTGCATCTGCGGCGTGATGCTGTAAGTGAGGGCACCGGCGTCGCCGGGAAGGACGTCCTGCCGGCGGTTGAGCTCGGTGAAATGGGACCGGGCGCCGGCGAGCAGGGTGCCGGTGAAGCCGCGGTGTTGCGCTTCGGAACGCAGTTCCTCCCACAGTTCCGGCTCCGTGACATGGCCGCCGGCGCTGAACACGCCGAGCCTGGTCACGTTTCCGAGGGGCAGCAGATCCAGTACGGGCCCGACGTCGGCGGCATTGGCCGCGGTGATCCGCACGTCCAGCGGTGCGCCCAGCTCGGCGGTCTGCCGCACTGCGTGCTGCAGGGTCTCCTGTGCTTCGGGATCGCCGCCTGGCAACTCGACGATCAGGGCGTCCAGCCCGGGAACGACGCCGAGCCTCGCCGCCGAGCGGGACGCTGACGTTCCCAGCGCCGGGACAAATCCCCGGACCTGCCGGCGCACTGCGAGCACGCCGTCGGCCGGTTCCGCGCAGGTTGATCCAGCCGGCTGTTCCGTGGAAACGGCCGTGAGGCGGATGCTCTGCCGCACCCGGTCCCCCGCGTGCACGGTGACCGGGAAGGGACGGGACAACGGCGTGCTGTAGGTCTTGAAGGAGGCATCGGTCCAGTTGCGCTGGTCCTCGGTTTCAAAGACATCGCCGCTGAACTCCAGAGTGAAGGCAGTGCCATCGCGCTCCCAGGCCATCGCGGCGACGTCAACGAAGGGCTGGTGCGGGCTGATGTCGACCGGAAATGCCGACTCGGTGCGGGTCCCGTCCGGAGCGCAGACTGCGATGGACCGTCCGGCGTCGTCCGGCCTGTGCAGGACCACAAGACCGATCCGGTTGCCGCGGAAATCACTTGGTGCGGTGCCGTCGAAGGCGACCCTGAGGTCATTGCCGGAAATGCGCACTGTCAGCTCTGCCGCGTATTCGGCGCCAAATCCAGCGAACCGGACGGTGAGCCGCAAAGTAAACGTGCCGCCGTCGTCGAACGTCACTGCCTCGACCGCCGGAGTCAGCGTCCGCCAGTCGTGGTCCCGGACCACGGGCCGGATGGCCCGGAGCACGGGGCGGCCGCGGTATTCGATGTCGGCCAGTTCGTCCCCGCGCAGCTGCAGGCGCCACAGGCCGCTTTCGATGGTTCGGGCCGGTGCAAGGAGTCGGGATTCGTTCTCGGCGGGGATCACGTCTGCGCTTTCGGTCTGGACGGTTCAAATCAGGGTGGTCAAATCTGGAATGACGGCCGGGGATGGGCTGGTCAGACGGCGCGCAGGCGTACGGCCACGAACTGCCTGCCTGGCAGCTCGATCCTAAACCGCCCGGAGAACGTGCCGGGGAGGGTTTCCACGGTCATGTTCCAGGTGTCGATGACATCGATCTCGAACGCCTGGTCCTGCGGTTTGACGAACCGGCGGTACGTCGGCTGGTTGAAGCCGAAGTAGATCAGTTCGTACTGGTCCTTGATGCCCGCGCTGGGTGCGTCCCAGTGGCCGGCCAGCGGTTCGAGGTGCCCGCCGGGGCTTTCCTCGAGGATTCGGTGGAGGAAGCCGATCCGGTCCGGGCTGGTTCCGCGCAGCTCGCCGCCCTTGGCCCACCACAGGATGTCCTCGGGGTGGACGTAGGTTTCGCCGTGCCCCACGTAGCCGCCGCGGACGGCGCCCTCCCAGAACCGGCGGGTCATCTCCTCGCCGGTGATGTTGCCCCAGCCCTGGTCGATGTTGCCCTCATAGGCGCATTCATCGATGACGATCGGTTTGCCGTACTGCTCGCGCCACTCCGTGGTCATCTCGGCGGTCTTGTAGACGTCCCGCCGCTGGATGCTGCAGTGGGTGATCCACGGCCGGGTATGGTCGTAGAACTCCCGGCAGTTGTGGATGGAGAGCAGGTGCTGGTTCGGGTCGTTGTGCTGCACGACGGCCGCGAAGCGCTCCCAGTCCTCGGTGGTCTTCTCGAACATAAGGTCGTATTCGTTGGCCAGCGACCACCAGATGTTCCGGTGGGATGCCAGCCGTGCGGTGACGTACTTGACGTAGAGGTCGTCGGCGGCGGCGTTCATGGTGGAGAAGCCCCACCGGTCGTAGGCGTGGAAGAGAATGAGGTCCGCTTCGATGCCGAGGTCTTCGAGCTGGCCGATGCGCCGTTCCAGGTGGTGGTAGTACACGGGGTTCGGCCGGGTGTAGTCGAATCCCTCCTGGAGGGATCCCTCATACGGGTAGATCTCGGGTTCGTTCTCGTTGAACAGGTAGGACTTGGGGAAGACGCACATGCGCATCTTGTTGAAAGGCCCCGATTTCAGGGCTGCCAGGGTCTGTTCCTCGAGGTCGTCGCCCTGGTGGGTCCAGACGTAGGAGGTGGTGCCGATCGGCAGGTAGGGGGTGCCGTCGTCGTAAGCAAAGTGGAACGTATCCGCTACCCGGACCACGCCGCGCGACGCCGGTTCGGCGCCTGCCGCTGTGAACGAACCGGTGATCCGGTCCAGTGAGCGGGCGTTGCTGGCCGTGGTGAAGGACCACTCGCCCTCGGCGGGCACAAGCAGGCGGACGCGGTAGGTGCCGTTCCCGTCGTAGAAGCCCGGAACCCGCAGGGTCCGGCCGCCGCCGCTGAAGCTGGCGTGGAGTTCCACGTCCGTGAACGGGTTTCCGTGCGACGGTCCCTGCAGGGTGAGCTCGAAGCGCTCCCATTTGCGCGCCTCGGCGGGATAGTCGGCACGGGCACTGCCGGGTTCCACGGAGTCCGGTTCGTACCCGGACGGCCGTGCGATGTCCCGCACGGAGCGGTCCTGGCCGGCCGGCACCGGGTCCAGCGCCTCGATCTTGGCGAGGATTTCGGCCTTCTTCGCCGGGTCGTTGCGGAGGGATTCCTCGGTGCCGAGGATCAGGCCGAGCTGGTAGTGGTAGAGCGTGTGGAGCAGGGGGTTGGCTGCCAGGTCGGGGACGTGGCTGGCCAGGATCTCGTGCCCTGCAGGGTCGCGCATGACATCGAAGAGCGGGGTCTGTGCGGTGAAGGTCGCCATGGTGGCCTTTCTGCGGTGAAAGTCATTGGAGATTGGTGTGGGTCCGGGGAGCCGGTCAGCCCTTGACGGCGCCGCTGAACATGCCCTCGACGAAGTAGCGCTGGAACAGCAGGTAGACGATCATCACGGGCAGGATGGACATGATGGTGAAGGCGTTCAGCGGCCCGTAGGAGCTGGTGAACTGGGACTGGAAGCCCTGGATTGCCAGCGGGATGGTCTGCGCGCTCTGGTCCTGCAGGATGACCAGGGCGATGGCGTATTCGTTCCAGGTGGCCACGAAGTCCAGGATGAACAGCGCGGCAAGTGCGGGCTTGGAGAGCGGCAGGATGATCTGCCAGAACAGCCGCCAGTTGCCGCCGCCGTCAACGCGGACGCTCTCGTCGATTTCCTTCGGGATTGCGCTGAAGAAGCCGTGCAGGATAAAGATCTGGATGGGCAGGCCGAACCCGATGTAGGGCAGGATCACGCCGACCGGGCTGTTGAGCAGGCCGAGGTCCAGGATGATCTTGAAGAGCGGGCCGAGGGCCACCTGGATGGGGACCATGGAGCCGAGCGCGAAGGCCCCGAGGACGATTTTGCTGTGCTTGAAGCGGATCCGGGACAGGCCGAAGGCGGCAGCCGCCGAGAAGAGCAGGCCCAGGGGGACCTTGATGGCTGCGATGAGCAGGCTGTTGCCCCCGGCGATGAGGAGGTTTCCGGTTTCCAGGGCTTCGGCGTAGTTCCCCCACTCCGCCGAGGTGGGCAGCGAGAAGGATGAGGTGGAGAAGATCGCGGCTTCTGACTTCAGGGACGTGAAGATCACGAAGATGAGGGGCATGGCCCAGATGACCATGGTCGCTGCCAGCGCGAGCCACAGACCCACCCTGACGTAGTCGACGTTGCGGCGTGGACGGGGGGTCCCGTCGGCGTGCTTTGCGCGCCCGAGAGTGAGGGTGCTCATCAGTCTTCGTTTCCTTTGGTGGACCAGATCAGGTAGGGGATGACAAGGACAAGGGTGATGCCCAGCAGCACCGTGGCCACCGCATTGCCCATGCCGAAGTCGTGCTGCAGGAACGACTGCGAGTAGGACCAGAGGGCGAGCACCTGCGAGGACTGGGCCGGGCCGCCGCCGGTCATGCCGACCACCAGGTCGAAGACCTTGATGGAGTGGACAATGGTCAGCACCAGAACCACGACGACGGTGGGCCGGAGGGCCGGGAACGTCACGTGCCGGAAGACTTTCCAGTTGTTCGCGCCGTCCAGGCGCGCCGATTCGACCAGTTCCTTGGACACGCTCTGCAGTCCGGCAAGGAAGAGGACCATGTTCAGGCCCGCGATCTGCCAGACGAACGCGGCGAAGATCGCGTAAATGGCCACCTTGGGATCGCTCAGGAAGGTGACACCCGAGCCGTCGCCGATGTGCCAGGCCTTGGCGAGCTCGGAGAAGACGCCGTAGTTGGGGTTGTACATCCAGCGCCACATGTTGGCGATGGCGATCGGCGCCAGGACGCCGGGGATGTAGAAGACGGAACGGAACAGGTTCCGGCCAAAAATCGGCCGGTTCAGCGCCAGGGCCATCACCAGGCCAAGGCTGGTGGGAATCACCAGGGACAGCAGCACCCATACGATCGTGTTCTGCATGGCGGTCCAGAACACGGGGTCGGCCGTGAAGAGCCGGACGTAGTTCTTGAAGCCGACGAACACCTGCGGGTCCGCGTTGAAGCCTGACCACTCAAACAGGCTCAGGCGCACTGCCGAGACCATCGGGCCGATGACGAAGACAACGTAGGCCGCCAGGGCGGGAGCGAGGAAGGGCAGGGCTGCGACGAAGCCGCCGCCGGCGATGCGCTTCAGAAGCGGCTTCTTTGATGGTTGCCGCGTAACGGGGGCCGGTGGTGTCTCCAGACGCGTGGCTGTGAGCTTAGACAAGAGAGGTCGCCTTACTTGCTCGAATCCAGGAACTTCTGGAACTCAGCACCGGCGTTGGCCGGGTCCAGGCCGCCGGTGGCAACCAGGTTCTGGATCCGCCAGTACTCGGTGGTCTGGGACTGGCTGAGGTTCTGGTCGTTGTTCATGTACAGGCCCTTGGCGTTCTCGAAGATGCCGTTCCAGGACTTGCTCAGTTCGTCAGTCGCCGCGGGCTTGACGGCCTTGTTCACCGACTGGGTGGAGAACTGGCCCAGGGTTTCCTTCTGGACCGGCGTGGACATCATGAAGTCAAGGAACTTGGCGGCGGCGTCCTTGTGCTTGCTGTCCTTGGTGATGTACATGGCCTGCTCGAAGCCGTACATGCGGCCGGTCCCGGTGGGCAGGGGGAACACACCGAAGTCTTCTGCCTTGGCGTTGTCCTTGATCTGGGCGTTGAACCAGTCGCCTTCGAGGGCCATGGCGGCCTTGCCGCTGAAGAACAGTGAGGACGATTCGTCGTTGTTGATGCCGATGAAGCCGGTGTTGAAGTAGTCCTTGGACCACTTCTGGAGGTTGGTGAAGGACTTGGTGACGCACTCCTCCTGGCCCCAGTTGGCCTTGTTGGTGACCAGCTTGTCGAACGTTTCGGAGCCGCAGTAGCCCTCGAGGAAGGTGTCCAGCAGGCGCATGACGTGCCAGTTGACGGTGCCGCCGAACTCGATCGGGGTGATGCCTGCGTCCTTGAGCTTGGCTGCGGCGTCGTTCAGCTCGTCAATGGTCGTCGGCAGCTTGGTGATGCCCGCCTTCTCGAACAGGGCCTTGTTGTAGTACAGCGCTTCGCCGTTGAGCTTCCACGGGACGCCGTGGTAGCCGCCGTACTGCTTCGCCGGCCCGAGTGCGGCTTCGGTGAACCGCTCCGGCCATTTGTACTGCGTGTATTCGCTGGCCAGGTCGGCGCTGGCGCCGTTCTTGACCAGCTCGCCGCCAAGCCCGGGACCTGCCCAGAAGTCGTAGATGTCGGGTGCGGCGGAGGTGCCGATGGAGGTCCGCAGTGCGTCCTTGTGCGCGTCAACGGCACGGTTGGTCTTCTTGATGGTGATGTCCGGATTTGCCGCTTCGAAATCCTTGATGATCTTGTCCTGGGCGGCAGCAGCGGTCGGGGAAGCCGGGTTGATCACCCACCAGTTGAGCTGGGTTTTGCCGGAGGCAGAGGAGCCGGCACCGGCGGAGCAGCCAGCGAGAACGGCAATGGCGGTCAGGGCAACAGCGCCTTTGGCAAGCAAACGCATCGTCGCGTCCTTTCGTAGGTTTGAGTTGAGGGTGCTTTCGTCACTGTTATCTCGGCCGAAGATGTGACCTAGCCCATAAAGGAGTATGGGGGTTTACGATAACCCACGTCAACCGGTTGACCAATATTTGTTGAAAAAGACAGATTGCCCCAGTTCAGGCGTGGGTGATCGTAAACTTACCTTGGGAACGGCGTAAGGTGCAGACTGCTGCGGATGAAAGGCGGACAGTGGCGAAAGCAAGGACGGGAGCGCGGCCCAGCATGGCCGACGTCGCTCGACTGGCCAATGTCTCGACCCAGACTGTATCGCGCTACTTCACGGGCGTTGGCTACGTGCGGGCCGAGACGCGCGAGCGGATCACCGCCGCCATCGAGGAACTGGGGTACGTGCCCAACCAGTCGGCGCGCACGCTCCGCACCAGCAGGACGAACTCGGTGGGCGTCCTGACGATGGGCGCCTTCGTCTACGGGAGCGCAGGCGTGCTCACGGGATTGGGATTTGCGGCCCGCGAGGCCGATTTCACCCTCACAATTGCGGCGCTGAATCTCGACTTTGAGGCAAACAACTGGGAGGCGGAGGCGCGGCGGGCACTCGCGCATTTCAAGTCCATACAGGTCGATGGTGTTGTTGTGTCCACACCGCTGCCCGGCGTCGAAAAGCTGCTCACCGGCTGGGACCGGTCGACGCCGCTGATCACTGTTTCTGAGCTTCCGTCATCTGACGAAGGCTCCGCAGGCACGCATTCGCACGCAGCCGGCTGGGAGGCGACCCGCCACCTCATCGGGCTGGGACACCGCGACATCCTGCATATCGCCGGTCCGTCCACCCGCAATGAAGCCCGCGAACGCGAGCGCGGCTACCGCGATGCCATGGAGAGCGCCGGGCTTGAGCCCCAGGTGCTCGTTGTCGCCAAGGACTGGTCCTCCGACGCCGGATACCAGGCCGGCGAAGCCGCGGATTCCGGCACGTTCACGGCCGCCTTCGCCGCCAACGACGAGATTGCCCTCGGCTTCATGAGCGCCATGGAGAAACGCGGCCTCCGGGCGCCCCGGGACTTTTCCATCGTCGGGGTGGACGACATGCCTGCCGCCGCCTATTTCTCGCCGCCGCTGACCACGATGCGGCTGGACTTCCAGGCGCTGGGCATCGCAACGTTCAAGATGCTCCACCACCAGATCCTTACCGGAGAACCGGCGCAGCACTACGTCGTCGAGCCCGAGCTCGTGATCCGGGACTCGACGGCGCGCATCGGAAAGGCGTAGGGCCGACGCCTGCCGTTCATCCAGTCGTCATGTTCTCTCCGGCTCTCCGTTGCCTTGGGTATGGCACGCGCATAAAAACTGGGCGGGCTCCATCCCCAACACATCAACTGGAGAACCACTATGACTTACACCAAGCTGCTGACCGCGGCTGCACTGACCGCCGGACTGGCCCTGGGAACATCCCTCCCGGCCCAGGCCGCGGACACCAACCCCAACGGCGTGGACAACCACTTTGACCTGCAGGCGCACCGCGGCGGGCTCGGACTGACCGTCGAGTCCACGCTCGCTTCCTTCGCCAAGGGGCTGGAGGTCGGCGTTAGCACCCTCGAGCTTGACTTGCAGATCACCAAGGACGGCCGTGAAGTCATCACCCACGACCGCAAGATCAGCGGTCAAAAGTGCCAGGACACGGCCCCCGTCACCCCGGGCGACCCGCTGTTCCCCTACGTCGGCAAGTACATCAAGGACCTCACCTTCGCCCAGGTCCGCAGCCTGGACTGCGGTTCACTCACCCTGGCCAAGTTCCCCGGCCAGCAGGCGTCCCCGGGGGCAAAGATGCCGACCCTCGCCGAGGTCTTTGACCTGGCGAAGCGCTACCGCGCCAGCCAGGTCAAGTTCAACATCGAGACCAAGGTCGAGGCGGGCGCACCGGAGCAGACCGCCCCGCGGGAAGAGTTCGTCGACGTCGCCCTGCGTGAAATCAAGGCGGCCGACATGCAGCAGCGGGTCTCCATCGAGAGCTTCGACTGGGGTTCACTGCGCCTGGTCAAGGAACGCGAACCCGGCATCCGCACCGTGGCGCTCACCAACAAGGACTTCCTGCAGGCCGGCCAGCCCGGTGCCTCACCCTGGCTGGGCGGCATCGATTCCGACGACTTCGGCGGAGACCTCGTGGACTCCGCTGCGTCCCTTGGCTTCGACGCCATCTCGCCGGTCCACGGCACTCCGCAGGACGGAACCGTCACCGATCCCGGATACGTGCCGTACGTGACTGCTGACATGGTGAACCGTGCCCACGCGAAGGGCATGCAGGTCATTCCATGGACCGTCGACGACAAGCCGACCATGCGCAAGCTCATGGACGACGGCGTTGACGGCCTCATCACCGACTACCCGAACCGTCTGCGGGAGGTCATGTCGGAGCGGTCGCTGAAGCTGCCCAAGCAGTACTCACTGCAGCCTTAACCTACGTATCCAGGTGCGCGCCCCTGACCTCCGGGGGCGTTGCACCCTGGATGACCCAGCGGTTGCCGTCGGGGTCGCTGAGGAAGGCGAACTGCACCCCGCCCATGTCCTGGACCTCACTGATCCCGGCGCCGCGGTCCAGCAGCTCAGCCCGTACCGCGTCAATGTCGGGTACGACGAGCTGAAGCCCCTCCAAACTCCCCGGTGCCATGCTGGTCATGCCCGTGCCGATAACGATCGAGGCGGCAGAACCGGGCGGTGTCAGCTGCACTACCCGCATTCCGGGAATGTGCTCCACGTCGTGGTCCAGGACAAAACCCAGCTTGTCCACGTAGAAGGACTTCGCCGCATCCACGTCGGCCACCGGCACTTGCACAACTTCAAGGCGCATCTCCATGCGCCCCACCCTACCGCCGCTTTGGCAGCCAGGGCACCGCGCCGGATCAACCGTCCAGGACCTGCCGGATCCCGAACTCACCCACGGAGAACATCCGCGGATTGTCGTCGGAGTTGCTCACCATGGCGGTGGACAGGACGAGCGCCCAACCGCGGGCCCGGGCCCATGTATCCCCGTCCACCGCGGCACCCAAGGCGCCGATGAAACGTTGGCGGGCGCCGGCGTCGAACATCAACCACCCGACGGCAAGATCCACAGCCGGGTCCCCGGCCCCGACATCACCGAAATCGATCACCCCGGACAGGGTCCCGTCGGCCGCCAGCAGAATGTTGGCCGGGTGCAGATCCCCGTGGAGCATCATTGCCGGGCCGTCCCACGCAGCAGCCGCGCAGGCCTCCGCCCACGCCGCCTCCAATTCTGCCGTGCGGGGGTAGCGCCTCCGGTCCGCGAGCCTTCCCAGCACCACCGCGTTCCGGTCCACCAGCGGCACCCCCCGGACCGGATTCACCGGGACATCCGCCTCGGCAGGCACGTGGAGGGACCGCAGAAAGGCGGCCAGGCCGTCAACGGCGCTTCCTCGGTCCACCGGCCCGGCGTCGACGGCAGGAAGGCCGGAGACCCACCGCACGATGCTCCACGGCCAGGGAAAGTCCGACGTCGGGCGGCCGGCGAGGACGGGCACAGGAACCGGAACCGGGGACCGGCCGGCGATGCCGGGAAGGTACCGCTGCTCATGCAGGACCAGCGGTACGGCTTCGTCCCGGCGCGGTAGCCGGACCGCGAGATCGTCGCCGAGCCGGAACGTCGCGTTGTCCCAGCCGTTGGCTACCCGCACCACGGGGCGGCCGGCAAGGTCCGGCCTTTGGTCCAGGAGGAGGGCATGGACGACGGCGGCACTCACCTCCACTGTGGCCGGCGGCATCCCTGCCATGAAGACTCCCTAACGTGAGGTCCGCGCCCTGCGGTTCCAACCTGTCTAGACTTGTCTGCAAGAGTATCGAGACCAAAGGGAGGAAGGCCAGCGGTGGCTGCCAGGTATATAGCGATCGCTGAGGATCTGCAGAGCCGGATCACTGGCGGCCAGTGGGAGGTGGGCGCCTTCCTGCCCTCCGAGCCGGAGCTGGCCTCCAGGTACAGCGTGTCCCGGGAGACGCTGCGCGCAGCACTCCGCCAACTCGAAGAGGCAGGACTGATCGCGCGGCGCAAAGGCCAGGGCACACGGGTTGTCCGCCTGCAGCCGGCCCACGAGTTCCACACAAAACTCTCCTCGATCGAGGAGCTGGCCCAGTATGGACGGACTGCGGTGCGCAGCATCCTGTCAACGGACGAGGTCACCGTCGACGACGGCCTCGCCGACGATCTTGGCGTACCCGAGGGCACGGTCCGGACCCGCATCACGTCCACGCGGCAGGAGCCTGCCGACGGCGGGCGCCCGCTGTCGTGGGCCCAGGTCTACCTCTCGCCCGAGCACGCCTCGCTCATCAGCGACGAGTTGGAGGACAGCGACCGCCTCGTGGCCGACCTGGTCGCCGAACACACAGGCCGGCAGGTAAAGCGCGTGCTGCAGCACATCAAGGCAACAGCACTCGACGAGGATGCCGCCAAGGTACTGGGGGAATTGCCAGGATCCGTTGCCCTCCAACTGACGCGCCGCTACATCGACACGGATGGCGGAATCCTTGCCGTGGCAGTCAGCACACACCCCGGCTCCCGCTTCGTCTACGAATCCGTCCTGGAACGCAGCTAACCCACACCCCCTTCGGTCCGTCGCCGTCGTGACGCGGCCTTGACAGAACCCGATGACATGCCTCACATTTGTCTAGACAGAAAATGTGTCTAGACAAGTGAGGCGTCAATGAAGTCGCAAGAACAGCTCCTGGAAGCAGCCGCTCCCCGGCCGAAGAAAGCCTGGTACCGGGGCCTGGGCGCACAGGTCATGATCGCCATGGCCCTGGGCATCGTGGTGGGCTTCGCATTCCCGCAGTTCTCGGCCCAGCTCAAGATCGTGGGGGACCTGTTCCTGGCCCTGATCAAGACGGGCATCGCCCCTCTGGTCTTCCTGACCGTCGTCCTCGGCATCCTCTCGGCCGGAAACCTCAAGCAGGCGAGCCGGATCGGGTTCTCCGCCCTCATCTACTTCGAGGTGGTGTCCACGCTCGCCCTCGGGCTTGGCCTGCTCGCCGCGAACCTGCTGCATGTCGGTGAGGGCGCCGGCGCCCTCACCGCGAACAGCGGCAAGCCTCCGGCCACCGACGGCGACCACTCCTTCGCCGGCTTCCTCACCGGCATTTTCCCGGACAACTTCTTTGGCGCGTTCACGTCCGGCCAGCTGCTGCAGGTGGTCATCCTTGCCGTCATCTTCGGAGCGGGTCTGCTTACCCTCAAACCTGCCGTTCTCGGCAAGATCCAGGGCGGCCTGGACACCGTCTCCGAGGCGTTCTTCGGCTTCATCAACGTGATCATGAAGCTCGCGCCGATCGGAGCGTTCGGAGCCATCGCCTACTCGGTCGGCACCAACGGCAGCGCCATGCTGCTGGCCCTGGCCCAGCTCGTGCTCGAATACTGGGCCGTCGTCGCGCTGTTCATCACCGTCATCCTCGGCCTGGTCTGCCTGATCGCGGGGTTCAACGTCTTCCGGATCCTGCGCTTCGTCAAGGTCGAGATGTCCCTCGTGCTCGGCACGGCCTCCTCCGAATCAGCGCTGCCCGGGCTGCTGAAGAAACTCACCGCCATAGGCTGCTCCAAGCAGAGCGTCGGGCTGGTGGTCCCCACCGGCTACGCGTTCAACCTGGACGGCACGTCGCTGTACATGTCCATCTGCACCATCTTCCTGGCCAACGCATTTGGCGTTCACATGGGACTGGGCGAACAGCTGGGGCTGATGGCCATCATGCTGCTGACGTCCAAGGGCGCAGCCACCGTCTCCGGCGGCACCTACGTCGTCTTCGCCTCCACCGTCGCAGCCACCGGCTACCTTCCGCTCGAAGGCGTCGCGATCCTCTTCGGCGTCTACCGCTTCATGTCCATCGCCACCGCCTTCTGCAACACCTTCGGCAACGTCGTGGCCACCATAGTCGTCTCCAAGCTGACCAAGGAAATGGACGTCCCCAAGGTCCGGCGCGCACTGGCCGACCCCGCTGGCTTCCTCGCCGAGATGGAACGCCGGGAAGCCAGGGAAGCCACATCCCCTACTGTGCCCGGCACCGGCGATGACACCCCTGCATTTGCCGCAGGCAACCACGAATCCGCCAACCTCTCGACCGCCGCCACGAAGTAAAGGATCCACCCATGAGCTCCACCGTTTACGACTCCCTGCTGTTCCGCGACATGTTTGGCACCACCCGCATGCGCGAAGTCTTCAGCGACGACGCCTACGTCAGCCGCATCATCGACACAGAAACGGCCCTCGCCCGCGCCGAAGCCCGCGTTGGCCTCATCCCGGCAGACGCGGCGGCCCGCATCACCCAAACCGCCAACTTCGCCGGACTCGACCAGGAACGGCTCCGCCGCGAAACCGAAATCGTCGGCTACCCCATCCTGCCCATCGTGCAGCAGCTCTCGGAGCAGTGCGGCGACGACGGCGGCTACATCCACTGGGGCGCCACCACCCAGGACATCATGGACACCGCCACGATGCTCCAGTGCAAGGCAGGCGTCGCCATCCTCACCGAACAGGTCAACGCAGTCAGGGCAGCGCTGGCCCGGCTCGCCGAAACCCACGTGAACACCCTGGCCGCCGGCCGCACCCACCTGCAGCACGCCCTGCCCGTAACCTTCGGCTACCGCTGCGCCGTCTGGCTTTCCTCCCTCGACCGGCAGGCCGATCGGCTCGCCCAGGCAGCCGAGCGCGACCTCATGGTCCAGTTCGGCGGAGCGGCAGGCACCCTCGCCTCCCTCGGCGAAGGGCCCGAAGGCCTGGAAACACGCGCCGCCCTGGCAGCGGAGCTCGGCCTGACCGACCCGGATATCACCTGGCACGTCGCCCGCGACGGCCTGGCCGAACTGGTGTCCCTGCTGGCCAACATCGGCGGTTCCCTCGGCAAGATCGCCCTGGATGTCATGCTGATGTGCTCCTCCGAGTACGGCGAAATGGCCGAGCCCTTCGTCATGGGCCGCGGTGCGAGCTCCACCATGCCGCAAAAGCGCAACCCGATCTCCTGTGAACTGATGCTCGCAGCGGCAAAGATGCTCAGGGACAAGTCCTCCACCATGCTCGACGCCATGGTGCAGGACTTCGAACGCGCCACCGGGCCCTGGCACCTGGAATGGGCCACCATCCCGGAGTCGTTCCTGCTGCTCTCCAGCTCCCTCGCCCAGGCCGAATTCATGCTCTCCGGACTCGAGGTGGACGTCGACCGGATGCGCGAAAACACCGCCATCACCGGCGGGCTCATCGTCGCCGAAGCCGTCATGATGGCCGTCGCCCCCGTCCTCGGCCGCCAGGAAGCCCACCACGTCATCTACGACGCCTGCAAGACCGCCATCGAAACCCGCACCACGCTGGAATCCGAACTCCTCAAACACCCGGAACTGGTCCAGCACCTCGGGGCAGACCGCATCGCACAGCTCTGCGATCCCGCAGGCTACCTTGGCAGTGCGGGCGCCATGACCAAACAGGTCATCTCCGCCCGCACCCGTTAGCGGCTACCCAAGAACGTCACGACCGCCCCTGCCAGCGCTGCGGCAGGGGCGGTCGTATCCGTTAAATCTCAGTAGACGGTTCCCTCGAGCAGTTCGGCAAGCCGGGCAGCAGCGCGGCGCAGTTCGGGCACCCCAGCCTTCAGCCCGTCCTCGGTGGCTGCTTCCACGGGGCTGGTCAGCGCCATCGACTCGCTGGGCAGCCCGGACCTGTTGATGGCGATCGCGATCGAAAGCACTCCGGTGGCGCGCTCGTCGGCCGAGTACGCATAGTCCGTCCCGGGTTCGGGCAGGCGGGCCTTGAGCTCGGCAAGGCTGAAGGTCGGCATTTCATGCCCGGCCGCCACCGCCCCCTGCACCACTTCCTGGAGGTGTTCGTCCGGGGCGCCCGCCAGCAGGATCTTGCCCGCTGCGCCGACCGTAAGCGGCAGCCGCTTGCCCAGGGGCATGTCATACCGCAGCGGGGCGTCGCCGTCGACGCGGGCCACCAGGATGCGCTCGAAGCCCAGGCGCGTATAAAGGGACGCAGTCATGCCGGTCTGCGCCGCCACCTGCTGGAGCACCGGGCGGGACGCGGTCACCAGGGGGTCGTTCTCGATATAACTCCGCGCCGCCGGCAGCACGGCCGGCCCGATCCGGTACGTCTTGTCCGTCTGGCTGACCATGCCGAAATCCTGCAGGACCCGCAGGATCCGCAGCGTCGTCGGCAGGCTCATGCCGCAGTTCCGCGCCAGGTCGCTGAGCCGCTGGGGCCGGTCGGCCCGCTGAAGTTCGGCAAAGACTTCCATCGCCCGCGACAGCGAGCGCATGTTGGAGGGCTTGCCGCCGTCGTCCGCCGCAGTGCCGGGCTGCGCATTCATCACCGTCATTCTTTCATTCTATGTAACTTCTGCGCCTGCCCGGCCCGCTTGACAGCACCTGTGGGCCGTGTCACTATTTCTTCTGACGTAAGAGACTTTCATTCTATGAAAGCAATTGGAAGGCAATTTTGATGACAACGGAGTCGACCGTGACCCAGTCCCCTACCCGGGCGAGGCCAGCGCGCAACGTTCTCGCAGGGATCGCCGCCTTCGCGGCACTGGGCGTCTACGTACTTGTTAGCTCGGTAAGCCTGGGCCTGTGGACCTCCCTGGGGCCGGGCCCCGGGCTGTTCCCGTTCGCCATGGGCGCGGTGCTCGTGTCGATGTCGGTTCTGTGGCTGCTTCAGGAGCTGAAGAAACCCAGCGCCGCCGGTGAGGGGGCCGACGGCGGCCTGGTACTCGCCGTCGTCGTCAGCCTTGTGCTGCTGGCAGCAGTGCTGGACCTGCTCGGCTTCCAGCTGAGCATGTTCCTCTTCCTGATGTTCCACCTGAAGATCCGGGGGAAGAGGAGCTGGCTGACCGCCCTGCTGACCTCGCTGGCCGGGAGCGTCGGAGCCTTCTACGCCTTCAACTACGGCCTGAACGTGGCCCTGCCAGTCTCATCCATTCCCGTCCTGAACCTGATCGGACTCTAGACATGGACACCCTCAACGAACTGCTGGGCGGCTTTGCCACCGCCATGACATGGCAGAACCTGATTTTCGCCTTCCTTGGATGCCTCCTCGGCACCATCATCGGCGTCCTGCCCGGCGTGGGCCCGGTGGCCGGAGTCGCCCTGCTGATCCCGCTCACCCTGAACCTTGACCCCGCGGGGTCGATCATCATGCTGTGCGCGATTTTCTATGGCACCCAGTACGGCGGCACGATCACCAGTGTCCTGCTGAACACGCCCGGTGAGGCATCATCGGCGATCACCACCATCGACGGTTATGCCATGACAAAGCTCGGCAGGGCCGGAGCCGCACTGACCCTGGCCGCCGTCGGATCCTTCATCGGCGGAACCATTGCCACCATCGGACTCGTCGCCGCCGCCAAACCCCTTGGCGAACTCGGCCTGCTGGTAGGTCCGCCGGAGTTCTTCGCGCTCATGGTCGTCGGCATCTCGCTGCTGGTCGCACTTGCAGGAAAATCAATGGTCAAGGCATTGATCTCAGGGGCCCTGGGCCTTCTCATCTCCATGGTCGGCATCGACCCCGTCGCCGGCGCGCCCCGCTTCACCTTCGGCATGGACCGGCTCCTGGACGGTGTGAGCTTCGTGGCCGTCATCGTCGGAGTCTTCGGCCTCTCCGAAATCCTTTCCTACCGCAAGAACGCCGAGACTCCCCTGGTCCACGCCCCCGGCTTCCGTTCGCTGTTCCCCTCACGGACCGAATGGCGCCGCAGCGCGCCGGCCATGGCCCGCGGCACCGGCGTCGGCTTCGGCCTGGGCCTGATCCCGGGAATGACGGGGTCTGTGTCCTCCCTGCTGTCCTATGCATCGGAAAAGAAGTTCTCCCGGTTCCGCCACGAACTTGGCAAGGGAGCGGTCGAAGGTGTTGCCGGACCGGAAACGGCAAACAACGCCCACGCCAACGCCGCGCTCATCCCGCTCTTCACCCTCGGCATTCCCGCCTCGCCCACCATCGCCGTCCTCATGGGGGCCTTCCTCCAGCAGGGCCTCACGCCCGGACCCAGCCTGTTCACCGAACACTCTGAAATTGCGTGGGCGATCATCGCGAGCCTCTTCATCGGCAACGTCCTCCTGCTGCTGCTCAACGTCCCCCTGGTCGGCCTGTGGACCTCGATCCTCCGCGTCCCCACTCCCATCCTGACGGCCTTGATCCTGCTGTTCATGGTCATCGGTGCGTACACCATCAACTTCAGCGTCTTCGATGTCTTCGTCATGATCGGTTTCGGCCTCCTCGGCCTGGCCTTACGGAACCTGGACATTCCGCTGGCCCCGATGGTCCTGACCCTGGTCCTGGGGCCGCTGATGGAACGCTCGCTGCGCGAGTCGCTGGAGATCTCCCAGGGCGACTTCAGCGTCTTCCTCAACCGTCCCATCTCCGCGGTACTGATCGGCCTGGGCGTACTGATCATCTGCAGCCCGCTGCTGAAGTTCCGCAAGCCCAAAGCCCTCACTGAGGACCCCGAAGCCTAAACCCGATTTCCACCCCAACGCCACCAAACCAATCAACCTCTTCGAAGGAGAAGACACATGTCACGCAAGAAAGTAACCGCGGCCCTTGCCGCAGCCGCCCTGCTCGCCCTCACCGGCTGCGGTGCCAACGCCGGCGCGAACTCAGCCTCCGGGGACGACTTCCCCAAGAAGGGCAAGACCATTGACCTCATTGTCGCCTTCTCCTCCGGCGGCGCCGTGGACACCGCCGCCCGCCTCGTCCAGCCCGTGCTGGAAAAGGAACTCGGCACCAACGTTGAGGTCATCAACAAGCCCGGCGCCGGCGGCCAGATCGGCTACACCCAGCTGACCAGCGCCAAGCCCGACGGTTACACCATCGGCGCCACCGGTTCCCCGTCCGTCGTCGTGTCCCCGCTTGACCCGGCCCGCGGTGCGAAGTACACGCGAAGCAGCTTCCAGCCGCTGGGCCGCCAGGTCATCGACCCGGCCGTCATCGCCGTCCAGCCGGACAGCCCGTACAAGACGCTGAAGGAACTGCTGGACGCGGCCAAGGCCAAGCCCAAGTCCCTCACCGCAAGCACCACCGGCCTGCAGACCGGCGAGCACTTCGCGCTGGCCCAGATCCAGGAAAACACCGGCGCCGAGTTCGCCCCGGTCCACTTCTCCGAAGGAGCCTCCCAGGCCACCACGGCATTCCTGGGCAAGCACGTGGACATCCTGGTGGCGAACGTCAGTGACGTGACCGACCTGACCAAGCAGAACAAGGCCCGGGTGCTGGGCATCATGACCGCCGAGCGGTCCCCGTCGCTGCCGGACGTGCCCACGTTCAAGGAAAGCGGGTACGACGTCGAAGCCGGCACCGCCCGCGGCTACTCCGCCCCCGCCGGCCTGCCGGACGCCGTTGCCAAGAAGCTCGAAGCCGCGTTCCAGAAGGCCATCGAGGACCCGGAGGTCGTCAAGAAGATGAACGACCTCGGCCTGCAGACCAGCTACCTCTCCGGCAAGGACTACGAGACCTTCTGGGCCGGGCAGGAAGCGGACTTCAAGAAGGTCCTGCCGCTCGTGCAGAAGAAGGACTAGCTTCACTACCCGCCCGTCCAAGCTCACACCAACACCACCAGGGAAGACACCGCCATGACCACCCCCGCCCTTCAGGACACCTCCTTCACCCGCCCGGACCAGGAACTGGTCGAGCGGCTGGCCAAGCTGCCCGCCGCGAACATCGGTGACGCCATGGACCGGCTGGGCGTCGCCGACTCAGCGATCCAGGCGATCTGGCCCGGGGCGAAAATCGCCGGTCCCGCCTTCACCGTCTGGACCCGCCCGGGCGACAACCAGGGCATCCACGAGGCCCTGGGGCAGGCCAAGCCGGGCGACGTCATCGTGGTCTCAGGCGGCGCGGACGAGTCCCGGGCCCTGCTGGGCGAGCTGATCGGCGAGCGCGCCATCAGCCTCGGCATCGCAGGCTTCGCCCTTGACGGCGCGGCCCGCGACGCCGAGGCCCTCGGCGAGATCGGCATGCCAGTGTTCGCCCGGGCGGTCACCCCGGCAGGCCCGTACAAGAACGGGCCGCACCGGATCGGCGGCCCGGTCGCCTTCGGCGGCGTTCCGGTCCTGCCGGGCGACATCATCGTCGGCGACTCCGACGGCGTCGTCGTCATCCCCCGTGAGCAGGCCGAGGCCGTGGCGGACGCCGCGGAAGCCGTCTTCGCGGACGAGACCAACCGCCGTGCCTCGATCATCGCCGCCCGCGGCCAGCAGTAAGGAAAAAACCATGACAAAGTGCACCATCATCGGCCTCGGCGAGGCGGGCGCGGCCTACGCCGAAGCGCTGGCTGAAGCCGGCCACAAGGTCACCGGGTTCGACCCCGTGGCCCCCTCCACCCCGGCGGGAACAATGCGGGCCGCCACCGCCGCCGAAGCCTGCCGGGACGCGGACATCGTCCTGGTCCTCACCGGCGCAGCCGCTGCCCGCAGCGTCGCCGAGGGATGCCTGCCCGTGCTCGCGGCAGGAAGCACCTACGCGGACTTCACGTCGTCCTCCCCCGTGGTGATGGAGGAGCTCGGCCGTCTGCCCGGCGAAGCGCGCTTTGCCGACGTCGCCATCCTTGGACCGGTGTCCGCCCTCGGCGCCCAAACCCCGCTTATGGTCAGCGGTCCCGGCTCCGACGCGGTGGCGGAGCTGCTGACGCCGCTGGGCGTCGACGTCGAAATCGCCAACGGCGGGCCGGGGGCGGCAATGTCCCACAAGCTGCTGCGCAGCGTCCTGATGAAGGGCCTGGCATCGATCGTGGTCGAAGCCGTCACGGCCGGCCGGGCAGCAGGGCTTGAAGACTGGATCCGGGAGCAGATCGCACGCCAGCTGGCCGGGGACGGCCAGGCCGTCATCGACAGGTTCCTCACCGGAACGGCCAAGCACGCCGTGCGCAGGTCCCGGGAAATGCAGGACACCGCGAACTACCTTGGCGAACTCGGCGTCCCCGCGGAAATGACCGAAGCCTCGGCGGCAGCCCTGGCGCGGATCGCCGCGGTACCCGCACAGGAGGCAGCCCTGCGCTGACCGCGCATGAGGCAGAATCAATGAACAGGGAGTCAACGATGAATCCGGAAACCAACGAAAACCCCAAGGGAGCAGTCCGATGACCGGCATCTGGGCGCTGGGAGCCTACCTGGCCGTCATCCTGCTCTGGACGACTGTCATCAAGCGCAGCGTCGGCGAAGCCATGCTCCTCGGGTTCCTCGTTGTCCTTCCGTTCACCGGGGCCGCCGCCGACGTCGGCTGGAGCTCGTTCTACGACGCGATCACCGATGAGATCGTCTACGCCACCATGGCGTTCGTCTTCATGGGATACCTGCTGGAGCGGACCGGCGTGCTGGACCGGCTCATCGACCTGCTGAACTCCCTGATCGGCGGCGTCAAAGGCGGCCCGGCCTGGGTCTCCACGGTCGCGTCGGCGGGCCTGGGCGGGGTGGTCCACAACCAGGCGGCGATCGCCGCGACCGTGGGCTCGGTGACCATCCCCTGGATGGAAAAGTCCCGGCTGGACAAACCGTCCGCGGCCACGCTCGTGGCCGGGAACGCCGGAATGGGCATCACCTTTCCGTTCAGCGCCTCCATGTTCGTCCTCGTCGGATCCGCGACGGTCGGGCCGCTGCTGCAGATCAACGACCTTGTCCTTCCCCTGCTGCTGGGCGGGCTCTGGTGCTTCCTGCACCGCCTGATCATCACGTACGTGCTGATCCGCAAGAGCGACATGTCGCCCCTGGACCAAGCCCACCGGAGTCCCGTCCGGCAGGCGTTCATCCAGGGCTGGGCCACCCTGCTCCTGTTCGTGGTTGTGGCCATCCCGCTGATCATCACCTCCGGGGCCATCGCCGCGGCGCTGACGGACTGGGCCGGTTCAGATGTGACCAAATCCGTCAGCGTCATCGTCTGGATCCCCGTGATCCTCATCATCACCGGAACCATCCTGGGGCGGAAACGGCTGCCGCGCAGCCCGAAGGCCTACTGGGACTTCCTGCAGCAGTCGGCCCCGCGCTTCGGCGTCGTCGGCGTCACGGTGGTGTTCGCGTTCGCGGGGGCCAACGCCCTGGCCGCCACCGGCCTGCCCAAGCAGATGACGGCGCTGCTGAACGAGCTCCACCTGCCGTTGTGGCTGCTGGCCATCCTGATCGGGCTGATCGTGATCGCGGTCGCGGCTCCATTGTCCGCAACGGCGACCATGGCCGCCGTCGGAACCGTCGGCGTGGCCACGCTGGTTGCCGCCGGCGTGCCCGCCACCACGGCTGCTGTCGCGGTGCTGGTCTTCTCCTCCTGCGAGGCAGCGGTTCCGCCGGGAGGCGCACCCCTGTATGTCGCCTGCGGCATCGCCGACGTCGACCCGATCAAGACCTTTGCCCGCCTGTTCGTCCTCTACGCCCTGCCACTGCTGGCCATCGGCGTGCTGATCGCCGTCGGCGCCCTCCCCATCGGCGTCCCCCTCTAGGAAGCGTGGAAATGCAGAAGCTTCGACACACCATCAACGCCGTCTTCGTGGCCAGCCTGGCCGTGCTCCTCGTCTCTGGCGTAGTTTTCGTTGCAGGGCAGGCACTCGCCCTGGTCACGGGCCAGGGCGGGTGGCTGGCAGCCCTGAACGAAGGCGTCAAGGGCCCGGCCTGCATCGCGGCCTCCGTGTGCGCCATCGCCGGGTTCCTGCTCAGCTACAAGCAGCCCGCCAAGCAGAACCACCAGCAGCAGGAAGCCCGCACCCCATGACCTCCACGGAATCCGGCACAACCTACCCTTCCTACGAGGCACTGCTGGAACGGGAAGGGCACCTCTCGGGAACCTCCTGGGGCCTTTTTCCCGACGCCGGACGGGGCACCCCGTCCTTTATCGGCCCCGATTCTGTCCGCGAAGCCTCCGCCTGCATACGCACCGGCACCGCCTTCGGCCTTGACTACCCCGCCGATGCCTTCGACCCCGGCATGTCCCTGAAGCGCCGGGCTCCCCGGCACACGATCTACTCGGCGCACCCGGCCCACCGCGACGACTACCTCGACGGGTACTACCTCCAGGGCTCCAGCCAGATCGACGGCCTCCGGCACCGCCGGGCCGACGACGCCGGCTTCTACAACGGCACGCCCGACGACGACATCCGGGAAGGGACCGCCGCCCTCGGCATCCAGGCGTGGGCCGAGCAGCCCATCGTCGGCCGGGGCGTCCTGGTGGACATCGACGGTTACTGCCGGGACCAGGGCACGCCGATCGACCACGCGGCCGGGCAACCACTGGGCCTCCCCCTGGTCCAGGCGGCCGCCGAAGCGCAGTCCGTTTCCCTCCGGCCCGGGGACATCCTCATGCTGCACACGGGATGGTGCGAATGGTTCCTCGCGCTCCCGACACAGGACAAGGAGAGCCTGCGCGACAGCCGCAGGGCCAGCGGGATCGAACAGTCGGCTGAGTTCGTCGCCTGGGCCTGGGACAACCGGCTCGCCGTCGTCGCCGCGGACAACTTCGCCGTCGAATGTCTCCCGCCGGTCGCCACGAGCCCGTTCCGGGACACGGCACCGAACGACCACGGCATGATGCACCAGCAGCTCCTCGCCAAACTCGGCCTGCCCCTGGGCGAACTCTGGCAGCTTGGCCCGCTGACCCGGCACCTGAGGGCGGCCGGAACCTGGGATGCGTTGGTCACCATCAAGCCGCTGAACATCACGGGGGCCACCGGCTCGCCGGCCAATGCGACGGCGGTGACGTAACCTCCCGTGAGGTAGGGGCGGACCGGCCACGTCATCTGGTGGCAGCACGACCATGCTGGCACACTGAGCCAATGATGGAAGCGAATCCGCAGTCCAGGCGGCCAGGCATCCGCGCCGCGATGTTTGTTGACTTCGACAATGTCTACACCGGACTGCATGGGCTGGACCCACTCGCAGCCAAGCGGTTCGCCGAGGATCCAAAGCATTGGGCGGATGCGCTGTCTGCGGGTGGCGCCGGCGAGCAGTCGCGCCGCTTCCTGATCCGCAACTGCTACCTCAACCCCGTGGTGTACTCCAAGTACCGGACGTACTGGACCAGGGCGGGATTCCGCGTCATCGACTGCCCTTCCCTGACCCAGCGGGGCAAGAGCAGCACGGACATCAACCTCGTGCTCGACGCCATGGACGCCCTGGCCGGCCCGGCGGGCATCGAGGAGTTTTTCATCGCGTCGGCTGACGCCGACTTCACGTCGCTGATACAGCGGTTCAGGGCCGCAGACCGCATGACCACCGTGATCGCGGCAGGCGCCGTGGCCTTCGCCTACCGCGAGATGGCAGACAACGTCGTCGAGTCCCACGACTTCGTGGCCATTCTCCACGGCACGACATCTGAGCCCATGCCTGCGATCCGTTCCGTTGATACCAAAGGCAGCGTTCTCCCGGGAAGGACCAAGGCCGTTTCACCCGCCGTCAATGAGGTCGGCGAGTTTGTCCGCAGCGCGCCCGGACCGGTGGCAGGCGCCCTGGTGGCCCACAGGGCATTGACAGCGGACCCGTCACTCAAGGCGGACTGGGGCGGCTACGGAAAATTCGGGACATGGGTCGCCCAACTGGGCAACGGGTGAGTACACGGCGGCGCAAGGTGGCTGGGTCTGGGACACGAAACGGTTTTCAAATGCGGACCTGCCCACCGAAGCCGCGGTCCAGCCAGGCATTGAGGAACAGGTCGCGCGCGTGACTGACGTCCCAGCCCTCTCGCAGGCGCAGTTCCGGCAGATGTTCCTGGCTTTGGAGGCACGCCTCCGGGAAAACCCTGCCACCCGCAGCGAACTGGCGAGACTTGTCCGGGATGACTGCGTCACTGCAGGCCAGCCCGTCTCCCGGAACGCGGTCAACTTTGTCATCCAGGGCTTCGGTTATGTGGACTTTCAGCTCAGCGACACGGCCACTGCGGCCGAACTGGCGGCGGCGTGGACGGAAAATGTGGAGGAACTGTGCCGGGTTGCCCTCATGGAATTTGATGAAACCGAAAAGGTGGAACTGCGTCGCTGGGCGAGCGGCGGCTTCGTGGCCGCCTGAGTGCCTCGGGGCCGGAGGCACGTGCCCGTTACGCTGCTACGCCCCGGGGCCGGGGCCAAACTCCTGGGTCGCCGCCCAGCTGGCGAGCAGGATGAGCTTGTCGGCTGATTCGGAGCCCTCATCGGGGGTGTACGTGGAGATGGACAGTCCCGGTTCGCCGGGCATCTCGAACACGTCGTAGGTCAGGTCCATGGCGCCCACCTCGGGGTGGACGTAGACCTTCCTGCCGGTGCGGTGCTCGTGGACGTCCTGGTCCGCCCAGTCCTTCCGGAACTGGGGGCTGCGGGTGGCGAGTTCGCCGATGAGTTCCGTGATCTCGGCGTTGAGGGGGTCGCGGCCGGCCTCGTAGCGGAGCATCGCTGCGGTCAGGCGGCACGCGAGCGGCCAGTCCGCGTAGTAGTCCTTCGCGCGGGAGTCCAGGAAGATGAAGCGGGCCATGTTGGGCCGGTCGGAGTCGAAGTGCGGCGAGAACAGCGCCCGCCCCAGCAGGTTCGAGGCGACGAGGTCGTGGCGGGCGTTGTAGACGACGGCGGGCATAGCCAGGTTGTCGAGCACCCGCTGGACCGACGCGCGGACGGCGACGGCCGCCGTCGTCCTCCCCGAAGCGTTCGCTGCAGCCGAGGCGGGACGGGCGAGGTCCAGCAGGTGTTCGCGTTCGACGTCGGTCAGGTGCAGTGCGCGGGCGATCGCGTTCAGCACGCCCTCGGACGCGCCGTGGAGGTTGCCGCGTTCCAGCCGGGTGTAGTAGTCGACGCTGACGCCGGCCAGCTGGGCGACCTCCTCGCGCCGGAGCCCGGGGACGCGCCGCTCGTCGCCGAAGTCGGGCAGCCCGGCCTGCGCGAGGCTGACGTTCGCCCGCCGGGAGACGAGGAACTTGCGGATGTCGTCTTTCCTGCTCATGCTGCCATTAGACCCCAGCAACCAGAGGCTCTGGGAGGCCCGGGCAGGACCCCCCAGCCCACGGACTTGTTAGCCACGTCACATTCGTTTATCGTTGTTCGGGGCCACAGCGTGGTGGCCCTTTCTAAAACGGGGAGAAACTTAGTGAACGAGAAGCTTCGGGTGCTGGTCAGCGTTGACCTTGACGGCGCCAAGGCCCAGGTCAAGACCCAGGGTCATGTGACCGTCCAGAGCATTCAGGGCCTGTACGACGTCATGAAGCGCGCCGACTCGCTCGTCCCGGGGCTGTCGCTGGAACTGGACATGACCCTCGCCGAGGTGGAACCCCAGGCTCTCGAAGAGCTCCGCGGCTGCGCCCGCTCCCACCACCTGCCCGTCCAGGTCGATCCGCTCCAGCGCGACTACCGGTTCAGCATCGTGGCACCCAAGCCCACGGCGCCGACGCTTGCAGTTCTGCCGGCCGTTCCTGCTGAGCTGGCAGCCGCCTGACCGGCTAAATCCCGGCGGCCCAGTCGTCGTCGTACAGCCCGTCCCGGAAGTGCGTGCGGAGATACGCCCCGACGACGGCGGCACCCAGGTCTCCGGTCTCGGGCGCAACCACCTTTCCGTCGATCCGGAGGGCCAGCCGCCGGGTAAAGCGTTCCAGGCCGGGGTCGTCGCCGAGCCGGAAGAAGGTCGCCTGCGTGCCGGCACGCCCCAGCCGCTCCAGCTCGGCCACCGTCACGCGGATGGTCTCCGGGTCCGGCGGCCAGCAGAACCACGACTCGCCGTCCGGCAGCAGGTGCGCGGTGGGTTCGCCGTCGGTCACCACCAGGAGGACGGGCTGCATCGACGGGTGCTTGCGGAAGAACCGCCCGGCCAGCAGCAGACCGTGGTGCAGGTTGGTCCCCTGCTCCCGCAGGGCCGGAAGCGCTGTCAGCTCGCCGATGTCCATCGCCTGGGCGTAGCGGCCGAACGTGATCAGCTGCAGCCGGTCCCCGCGGAACTTCGTTGAGACCAGGTGATGCAGGGCGAGAGCCGTGCGCTTCATCGGAACCCACCGCCCCTCGGCCGCCATCGAAAACGACACGTCGGCAAGGAGGACGACGGCGGCCTGGGTCCGCGCCTCCGTCTCCGTCACCTCGATGTCACCGACGGCGAGGTGCAGTCCGCTGGCCGGATCACCGCCGCCGGCCATGGTCCGGCGGATGGCGTTGGTCATGGTGCGGGTGACGTCCCAGGGCTCGGCATCGCCGAACTCCCACTGCCGGCTGGAGCCGGTCTGCTCGCCGGCGGCCCCCGCGACCCGCGTGTCCCGGCTGCCTTGGCGTCCGGACAGCTGCCTGGCGGTGTCCCGCAGCAGCGACCTTCCGAGCCGCCGCATGGCCTGCGGCGACAGCCTGAGGTCGCCGTCGGATCCGCGCCGCAGGTAGCCGCCGTCCTGCATCGCCCGCTCGATCTCGGCGAGCGTGCGGGCCGTCACGGCGGCGTTCTGCCCCAGCTGGCGCGCCAGGGCATCCAGGTCCAGGTCGTCGAGGGAGGACCCGTTGTACGACTGGGAGAGCTGTTCGGAGAGCTCGTCGAGTTCGGCGATGTCCTGCAGAACACCGGTTCCGTCACCCAGTCCGAGCCCTTCCTGGCCGCCGAAGCGTTCGGAGCCGCTCCAGTCCTCGCCGGGCCGCAGGTCCCGCAGGCTGCCGTCGAGCTGGTTGAGCTGGGCCATCAGCTCGGGCGAGCCGAACGCCTGGGCGGACAGCCGCATCAGCTCATCGCGCTGCTCGGCGGACATCGACTGCAGGAGGCGCTGGGCCGCGGCCGCGCGCTTGGCGAGGGCGTCCACCAGCTCCTCGACTGACTGCGGGTTCTCCGGGAAGAAGTCGCCGTGCTTGGCCATGAACTCCCGGAAATCCGCGTCGGTGTCCTCGCCGCGCCGGTGCTTGCCGAGCAGGTCGTTGAGGTCGCGCAGCATTGCGCCCACGGCTTCGCGGTCCTCATCCGTGGCGTTCTCGAGCGCCTGCTTCATGCCGGCAAACCGCTGGTCAAGAACCTCGCGGCCCAGCAGGTCCCTGATCCTCTCATACGCCTCGCGGGCGCTGCTGGACTGCCAGTCATAGGACGCGAGTTCGTTGACCGCCGCTGCCGTGGACGCGGGCAGGTTCTGCAGCTGCATCTCGCGGAAGGCACGGTCGGTGTTGTCCATCATGGCGTCGCGGGCCAGTTGCTTGCGCTCCTCCAGCACTGCCGTGTCCAGCAGCTTCCTGACCTCGTTGAGGGTGCCGTCCAGCCGGTGCCGGCCCAGCAATTCGCGCCGCCGCTGCTGGACTCGCCGGGCCAGGTTGTCGAGCCCTTCGCGGTTCTGGCCGCCCCGCCGCAGGTACTCCTGGAGGGCGTGCCGGGGCGAGTACCCCGCCATGACGTCCTCGGCGATGGCGTCCAGCGCCTCGGCCAGATCCACCGGCGGGGCAAGCGGATCCGGACCTCCGGCGTACCGGCCGTACCTGGACCGGTTGTGCAGGGTCATCATGCCTCCTGTACTCGCTAATCTGTACCGGCAGTAACTGTGCTTAGCCGTAGACCGTTTCCTCGTCGTCGGACTCCTTGGAGATCCGCCGGGCAAGGTAGAGGCCCTCCAGTGCAAGTTCGACGGCGGCGGCCCGCTGGCCGTCGTTTTCCGCGCCGAGGCGCTCACTGATTTTGTCGTAGAGACTTGATCCGTTGAGGGCCGGAAGGTTCGCCAGGAACTCCCGCGCCGTGACCTGGTCACCGGTGGTGACGGTCTTGTGGCCGTCGAGGGCAGCCACGAGCGGGCCCATGTCGAGGCCCTTGAAGTGCGCGCGAACGGCTTCGGCGGTGGCTGTCCGGAGCAGGTGGTCCAGGACGCCCTGTTCGCGCCCCTCCTCACCTGATTCGAACTCGATCTTGCCGGTAAGGACTTCCACCGCTGACTCCAGGTCGATGATCCGTGCCACGGCGTGCTCCTCCCCGCGGACGCTGGCCCGGCGCAGCGCTGCGGCGGCGACGGTTTCGGCGCCCGCGATGGCGAAGCGGGCGGAAACCCCGGAGGTCTGGTTGATGGCCGGGGACTCCCGCAGCGCCCGGGTGTAGCGGGCCAGGATCTCGAGGAGGACGGGCGGAACGTCGGCCACCAGTTTCCCCTCCTGGCGGATGACGGAGACCTCGTCGTCCAGCTCGATCGGGTAGTGGGTGCGGATTTCGGCGCCGAAGCGGTCCTTCAGGGGCGTGATGATCCGGCCGCGGTTGGTGTAGTCCTCCGGGTTGGCGGACGCCACGACGAGCACGTCAAGCGGCAGCCGCAGCACGTAGCCGCGGATCTGGATGTCGCGTTCCTCCATCACGTTCAGCATCGACACCTGGATCCGTTCGGCGAGGTCCGGCAGTTCGTTGATGGCGATGATCCCGCGGTTGGAGCGCGGCACGAGGCCGTAGTGGATGGTTTCCGGGTCACCGAGCCGGCGCCCCTCGGCCACCCGCATCGGGTCGACGTCGCCGATGAGGTCGGCCACCGAGGTGTCCGGCGTCGCGAGCTTTTCGACGTACCGTTCCGAGCGGTGGCGCCATGCCACCCGCATCCGGTCCCCTTCGGTGAGGGCGCGGGCGCGGGACTGCTCGGTGATCGGTTCGTACGGGTGCTCGTTGAGTTCCGATTCCTCGATCACCGGGGACCACTCGTCGAGCAGCCCGGCCAGGGTGCGGAGCAGGCGCGTCTTGCCCTGCCCGCGTTCGCCGAGCAGGACCACATCGTGCCCGGCGATCAGGGCACGCTCAAGCTGGGGGAGGACGGTCCGGCTGAACCCGAACAGCCCCGGCCACGGATCGCGGCCCGCCGCGAGCGCGGCGATCAGGTTGTCGCGGATCTCGTGGCGCAGGTCCTTGTGGACGTGGCCGGATGCACGCAGTTCACCAACGGTGAAGATATCGGGACGATCACTCACCCCTCTACGGTAATCCCGGACCCTGACCATGGCACCCCCTACCGCTACGCTTATTGCGTGACTGCAGCACCGCCGTCGAGACCGGAGAGCACACTCCTTCTTCTGGTGCGCCACGGGGAGACACCCACCACGGGCATGGTGCTGCCGGGGCGGGCACCGGGGCTGCACCTGTCCGAGCGGGGCCGGGCGCAGGCCGGACGCGTGGCGGAACGGCTCGCCGGCCTTCCGGTTTCCGGCCTCTACACCTCGCCGCTGGAGCGCACCTGCGAGACGGCCGAACCCACCGCAGCCCGCACCGGACTGGAGGTGCACGAAGAGCCTGGCCTGATCGAATGCGACTTCGGCGAGTGGACCGGCGCCGCCCTCTCCGAGCTGGCGGCGCTGCCCCAGTGGCAGACGGTGCAGCACAACCCGTCGGCCTTCTGCTTCCCCGGCGGCGAGAGCTTCATCCAGATGCAGGCGCGGATCGTGGGGGCACTGGGGGTGCTGGGCAGAGCGCACGCTGGGGGCGTCGTCGTCTGCTTTTCCCATGCCGATCCAATCAAGGCCGCCGTCGCCCACGCCCTGGGCACACCCCTGGATCTCTTCCAGAGAATTGTCATCAGCCCGGGGTCGGTCTCGGCCATCTCCTATTCGGAGGGTGAAGGCCCTTCCGTGCTCATGGTGAATTCGACGTCAGAACCGCTGAGCGGGCTGCGGGCGTGAGACAGGCCAGCCGGTGACGGGGCAGCCGGTGTCCGGACGGGAGCTGACCCTTCTGGCCGATGGCGAGGTGGAGCTGATCGGGCGCATCCCGCGCAGCAGCAACGAGACGTTCCTGGTCCGGATCTTCGCCGGCGACGACTCCGCCTTTGCCGTGTACAAGCCGGAGGCCGGGGAGCGGCCGCTGTCCGATTTCGAGCCGGGGCTGTACCGGCGGGAACGGGCGGCGTACCTGCTCAGCGAGTCCCTGGGCTGGGGATTCGTGCCCCCGACGGTGATCCGCGAGGAGGCGCCGCTTGGGGTGGGGTCGCTGCAGTGGTTCATCGACTGCGACTTCAGCGAGCATTACTTCACCCTGTACGCCGACATCCCGGAGACCCACCGCGACCTCGCGCGGATCGCCCTGTTCGATTACGTCGCCAACAACACGGACCGCAAAAGCGGCCACGTGCTGCGCGGCGACGACGGGCGGGTGTGGGGCATCGACCACGGCCTGTGCTTCTCGGCAGTCTTCAAACTGCGCACCGTCATTTGGGACTTCGCCGGCGACCCGATCCCCGAGGCGCTTCTCGAAGATATCGCCCCGCTCGCGGACGCCGTACCCGCCGAGGTTGCCGAACTCCTCGACGGGTCCGAGGTCACTGCCCTCCAGCGCCGGGTGCGCCGCCTGCTGCACGAACCGGTGCTGCCGGTGGACCACACAGGCATGCGCTACCCGTGGCCGCTGGTGTAGGCAGGCTCCCTATCTCCGGCTGCGTGCCCGGTCCGCGATGCGGCAGGCGACGGCGATGGCTGCGGTGAGCGCGAACGTCGAGAGCAGCTGGATCCTGGTTCCGGCATCGAGGAAGCCCAGGATAAGGATGGCGGCCAGGATGGCCATGGCCACATAGCTCAGATACGGAAACGCCCACATCCGCAGCGGAAGCGCACGTCCCTCCCGGTCAGCGCGGCGCCGCAGGACGAACTGGGAAAGGAGCACCGAGGCCCAGACAACCAGCACGGTGGAACCCACCAGGCCGAGCAGCAGCGGCAGGACCTTGCCCGGGAAGAAGAGCTCCAGAACGGTCGATCCGACGCCGAAGGCCACTGACGCCAGCACTGCCCGGACCGGCGCCTTCGCCTGGTTGAGCCGGGTCAGTCCCTTGGGCGCCTCACCGCGCTCCGCGAGCGAGAACACCATGCGGGATGCGCCGTAGAGGTTGGCGTTGAGCGCCGAGAGCAGGGCGACGACGGCGACAAGGGTGATGGCGGTCTCCGCGCCGGGGATGCCGGCAACGTGCAGCACTGCCGCGAACGGGGAGGCGAGCTGTCCTGAGTCCCACGGAACTACGGTGACGATGACGAGGAGCGAGCCGATGTAGAACACCATGATCCGCCACACCACGGTGCGGATCGCCTTGCCGACGCTCCGGACCGGGTCCTGGGTCTCGGCGGCGGCAACGCTGACGATTTCCGTGCCGCCAAAGGCGAAGACCACCACGAGCAGGGCGGAGGCCACGCCCGCCAGCCCGGTCGGCGCGAAGCCGCCGTGGCCGAAGAGGTTGGTCAGGCCCGGTGAGTCCACGGCCGGCAGCCATCCAAAGATGAGGGCGGCGCCGATCAGGATGAAGGCTCCGATGGCTGCCACCTTGAGGATCGCGAACCAGAATTCAAACTCGCCGTAGTTGCGGACGCCGGCCACGTTCACGGCAGTGAACGCAGTGACAAAAACCAGCGACAGTAGCCAGACCGGCAGTTCCGGAAACACCGTTGCCAGGAGCCCGGCCGCGCCGACCGCTTCCGCGGCAATCACCACCACCAGCTGGAACCACCAGAGCCAGCCCAGCGTGGAGCCGGCCGTCTTCCCGAAGGCCTTCTCGGCGTACACAGAGAATGCCCCGATGTTGGGGTTGGCGGCCGCGAGTTCCCCCAGCGCCCTCATGACCAGGATGACCAGGGTCCCTGCCACCAGGTAGGAGATCAGGACCGCCGGCCCGGCCGCCTTGACACCGACGCCCGAACCCAGGAACAGGCCGGCCCCAATGGCGCTGCCCAGCCCCATCATGGTCAGTTGCCGGGACTTCAGTGAGCGGCCGAGTGTGGGTCCCTGCGTTGTGGGTCCCTGCGCGGGCGGAGCTGCCGCCGGCGGGTGGACGATGGTGGTTGCCTCGTTCATAGATTGCCTCGTATCGGGATGTGACAAGCGGGTGGACCGCCTGGAGGTTCATGGACAGCCAAAAGGGCAGGTCTTCCTTGACCGCCCAGTGGTCGCGGCTCCGTCGTTGGGGAGTCCGGGAGTGACGCTAGTCACTCCCCCTGGACGTGGCAACTAATCCGAAATTTGCCTCGCAAATTGCTACCCATCCCTGCCGCTTTGGGGAGCAAGCTGTGCACATTGTGCAGTCGCTGGTAGCTAACTTGTTTAGCCCTCCAGCCGTTCCTTACGGTGTGCCCCAGACCACAACAGAGCCGCAGGGCAGCAACATCCGGAGGAAAACATGACCAGCACCATCGGGCAGCGGGCCGGCCTCGACGCGATCCCGGCCTACCGGCAGGGAGCAGCGCCCAAGTCCGTGGACGGGCTTGCACCGTTCAAGCTGTCTTCCAACGAGAACCCGTATCCGCCCCTGCCCTCGGTGGTGGAGGCCGTGGCCGGCGCCGTTTCAGGCATCCACCTCTATCCGTCCATGTCCGCGGACTCCCTGGCCGCAGCCATCGCCGAGCGCTGGGGGATCACCGCCGCGAACATCGCTTTCGGAGCCGGCTCCGTGGAGGTTGCGTCGCAGATCATCCACGCCGTGACCAACCCGGGCGACCAGGTGATGTTCGCGTGGCGGTCCTTCGAGGCCTACCCGATCCTGGCCACAGTCGCGGGAGCCGAACCCCAGCCGGTCCCCCTGGCCCCCGACGGCGGCCACGACCTGCAGGCGATGGCGGACGCGGTCACCCCGCGCACGCGGGCCATCTTCGTATGCAACCCGAACAACCCGACGGGAGCGGTACTCAGCGCCTCCGCCGTCGAACAGTTCCTCGAGGCGGTGCCGTCGGATGTGCTGGTTGTCATCGATGAGGCGTACCTGCACTTCAACGACCATCCGGAAACCGCCGTGGGAGTGGACCTTTTCCGGAAGCATTCCAACGTGGTGGTCCTGCATACCTTCTCCAAGGCCTACGGCCTGGCGGGACTGCGCCTCGGCTATGCCATCGGCGCGCCGGAGCTGGTTTCCGCCCTGCGCAAGGTGGCCGTGCCCTTTGCGGTGACGGCCCTGGCGCAGGAGGCAGGGCTGGCCTCGCTGAAGGCCGAGAAGGAGCTTCAGGAGCGCATCGACGTGCTGATCCGCGAGCGCCAGCGTGTCTATTCCGGGCTGCTCGACGCCGGTCTTCCGGTGCGGCCGTCGGGCGCGAACTTCCTGTGGCTGGATTCGGGCATCCACACCGGGGACCTGGCCAGGCTGTTCGAGGACAACGCCATCTCGGTGCGGGTCTTCCCGGCCGAAGGCATCCGCGTCTCCGTGGGAACAGCCGAAGCCAACAGCCGTGTGCTGGCCATCGCCCGCCAGGCCGCCCGTCTGCTGCTCCGCCAGCACTGATCCGCTCCCCCAACTTTTAACCATGAGGAACACCCCGATGACTAACCGCCAAACCGTATCCGATGTTGTTGCCGACGTCTGCGCCCGCCATGCCGATGTGATCTTTGGCCTGATGGGGAATGGCAACGCCTTCTTCATCAGCAGCCTCACCAGCCGGGGCATGCGCTACATCAGCGCCCGCCACGAGGCCGGAACCGTCGCGATGGCTGACGCCTACTACCGGGCCAGCGGCAAGGTGGCCGTCGCCACCGTTACCTATGGCGCCGGATTCACCAACAGCCTGACCGCACTCACCGAGGCCGCAAAGGCACGGATCCCGATGGTGGTGGTTGTGGGTGATGCCCCGACGGCGGGACCCCGCCCCTGGGACATCGATCAGGTCATGGTGGCCCAAGGGCTTGGCGTGCAAACTCTGACCGTTGCTTCAGACAATGCCGCGCGGACCACCGAGGAAGCATGGACGATTGCCCGCCGGGAGCGGAGGCCGGTTGTCATAGCCCTCCCTTATGACATCTCCTCACTCGGTATCTCCGAGTTCGGGGCAGCCGTAGAGCAGCAGCCCGTTGAAGCCCCGCCGGCCGGGAAGGTCCTGCACCCCGACAGCCTCGACGTGCGGCGGATAGCCTCGGTGCTCCGCAGCGCCAGGCGTCCGCTGATCGTCGCCGGGCGGGGAGCCGTCCTGTCCAACGCCCGGGCTGCGCTCCTTGAACTTGGCGACAGGCTCGGCGCCCTGTACGCGACGTCCGTCAGGGCGCGGAACTACTTTGATTCGCCCTGGGACCTGGGCATTGCGGGCGGCTTCGCCCGGCCGGAGACCGTGGACATCATGCGGCAGGCCGACGTCGTGCTTGTTGCCGGGGCCGGACTGAACCTCTTCCAGACACGGTATGGCTCCCTGTTTTCGCCTGGGGCTGCCGTGATCCAGGTGGACGAGGAGTCCGCGGCATCGTGTGACCAGGTGACGGACTTCGTCCAGGCGGACGCCGCAGCCTTTGCGTGGCAACTGGCCGCAGCGGTTCCGGCAACGGGCGGCGGCTGGCGCGCAGAGCATCAGGAGCTGTTGGCCGGTCCCCTCGGCCTCAACCAGACGACGCCGGAGTTCGCACCTGACGGCCGGCTGAACCCGCACGCCGTCGCCCGGCTGCTGGACTCGGTCCTGCCGGCTGAACGCACGATCGTCCAGGACGGCGGACACTTCTGCGGCTGGATGCCCATGTACTGTCAGGTACCGGATCCCCAGGGCCTGATGATGGTGGGCACCGCCTTCCAGACCATCGGGCTGGGACTGCCTGCGGCGGTGGGGGCGGCAGTGGCCCGGCCGGACAGGACGACGGTCCTTATTTCCGGCGATGGCGGTGCACTGATGGCCCTGGCGGACCTTGAAACCGCCGTCCGGGAGATTGCCAGCGGCGTCATGGTGGTCTTCAACGATGCTGCGTACGGCGCCGAGATCCACCAGTATGCAGTGCGGGGCCTCGACGATACTGCCATGCAGATTGAGGAAGTGGACTTCAGCGCCGTGGCCAGGGCGATGGGCGCCCACGGAACGAAGATGCGCTCCCTGGCAGACATCACGGCCCTGCGGGAATGGCAGGCAGCCGGCGCCCGGGGCCTCTTCGTCCTCGATGTGGCGATTTCTCAGAGTGTGGTGGCGGACTACATGCGGGAAAGCATGGCCCCGGTTCTTGCCGCCGACCAGGCCCTCGCCGACGCGTTCCACGCCCACCAGGAACGCGAACTCACGGGGGTCGCCGCCGCCTCGGCGTGAGATCATGGTGCCAGTTTGCCTAGGGCATCGGCACAGATGGCAGCAGTTTGTGCTGCCGGATCCGGAGGAAGCGGGAGCACACCATGAATGTGGATGCATTGGATGCGAAAATTGTCCGGTTCTTCACGGACGCGCCGCGGGCCTCCGTGCTGGAGGCCTCGCGGGTGCTCAAAATCGCGAGGGCTACCGTCCAGGCCCGGCTGGACCGCATGACGGACAGGGGCGTGATCGGTTCGTGGGTGCCCCAGCCCGATCCCGCCCATTTCGGATTCCCGGTGGTGGCCTTTTGCTCGCTGACCATCAACCAGGACCTGGGGCATGACGCCGTCGTGGCAGCCCTCACCGCCATCCCTGAGCTGACGGAGATCCACACGGTCTCCGGCAGCTCGGACCTCATGGCACGCATCGCGGCCCGCTCCAACCCGGACCTGCAGCGGGTGCTCGACGCGATGATGTCCACCAAGACGGTGCTGCGCTCCACCACGGTGATCGTACTCAACACCCACTTCCAGGGCAGGACCCTGCCGCTGCTGGAAGCCGAGGCCACGCAGAAGGCCGGTTAGCCTCTCTGGATGTTGAGACTCTAGGCGTAGGGGTCAGCGATGCCGATGTACTGCGTGGTGGTGTATTCGGCGATGCCTTCCGAGCCGCCTTCACGCCCCAGCCCGGACTGCTTCACCCCGCCGAAGGGGGCCGCGGCATTGGAGATGACGCCGGCGTTGAAGCCGACCATGCCGAATTCAATCTGCTCCGACACCCGGAACATGCGCGCGTAATCACGGGTGTAGAGGTACGCGGCCAGGCCGTATTCGGTGGCGTTGGCCATGATTATGGCCTGTTCCTCGGTACTGAACGTGGTGACCGGGGCAACCGGGCCGAAGATCTCGGTGCCCAAGATCTCCGCGGTATTGGAGACGCCTGCCAGGACGGTGGGCTGGTAGAAGTACCCGGGGCCGTCCACGGGCGCGCCGCCGGTGACGACGGTTGCACCGGCAGCGACGGCGTCCTCCACCAGGGCGTGCACATCCTTGCGGGCACCGCCGTCGATCAGCGGGCCCACCGTCACACCGGCCTCGGTGCCGCGGCCGGGGCGGAGAGCCTTCATCGCCGTGGCGAACTTGGCCGTGAACTCCTGGGCCACTGACTCGTGCACGAGGAACCGGTTGGCGGCCGTGCACGCCTCTCCCATGTTCCGCATCTTCGCCGCCATCGCGCCCTGCACTGCCTTGTCCAGGTCGGCGTCCTCAAACACGATGAAGGGGGCGTTGCCGCCGAGTTCCATCGACGTGCGCAGCACGTTTTGGGACGCCTCCGCCATCAGCTGCCTGCCCACCGGCGTCGAGCCCGTGAAGGAGACCTTCCGCAGCCGGGAATCCTTCAGCAGGGGCCCTGAGATGGACGAGGCCGACGACGACGACACGACGTTCAGCACGCCGGCCGGCAGGCCCGCCTCCACCATCACCTGCGCGAAAAGCTGCGAGGTCAGCGGCGTGAGCTTTGCCGGCTTGAGCACCATGGTGCACCCCGCGGCCACGGCAGGCGCCACCTTGCGGGTGGCCATCGCCAGCGGGAAGTTCCACGGCGTAATAAGCAGGCACGCCCCCACCGGCTTGTGCTGCACCAGGATCTTGTTCTTCCCCTCCGGGGTGGTCAGGTAGCGGCCGTAGTCCCGCACGGCCTCTTCGGAGAACCAGCGCAGGAACTCGGCCGCGTAGGCCACCTCGCCCCGTGCCTCGGCCAGGGGCTTGCCCATCTCGAGGGTCATGAGCAGTGCGAAGTCCTCCGCCCGCCCGGTCACCAGCTCGAAGGCCCGGCGCAGGATCTCTGCCCGCTCACGCGGTGCGGTCCGCGCCCAGGCTGCCTGGACGGCGTCGGCCGCATCCAGCGCGGACAGCGCGTCTTCGCTGGTGGCGCTGGCCAGCGTCGCCAGGACCTTGCCGGTGGCCGGGTCCTCGACGTCGAATGTGCCGCCGCCGGACGCATCCCGCCATTCGCCGTTGATCAGCAGCCCGGTGGGCACTGAGGCCAGCAGCCCGGTTTCGCGTTCGGTGGTCACGGTCTTTCCTTCAGCCACATCGGGCTCCTTACTATGCGTAGCTCATGGTGGTCTTGGTGTTTTTCAGGACCGTGTCCAGCCAGGGAACGCGGTTGGAGAACCGGCTGATCTTGGACGGGACGGTCCAGCGGTAGGCGTCGTGCTCGTCGTTGATCACCAGCCGGCGCCGCCTGCTGACGGCGGTGAACGCATGCACCAGCCAGGGGTTGCCGCCGTCGTCGGAAATCAACAGCGGCTCCCCTGGCTCGTGTCCGACCGACCGGCTCCGTTTGAAAAGTGCAAGCTGTGATGCGGTCTTTGTCCGTGCCGGTCCCTGGCAGCGTTGCGGTACTCACCGGCACTCCTGGTTGCTAGTCCGTTGCGGTCAGGGCCGGTTTGGCGTACGCGGCGCGGGCCAGGAATTCCTGGCTGGTGACCACTTCGCACATGGGCGAGAGCAGTTCCAGCAGGGCCAGGGTTTGCTTCTGGGCGTCGTCGCTGACGGCGGCGCAGGCATCGGAAATGACGGTGACGAAGCGCCCGGCGTCGACGGCCCCGAGGGCTGTGGACAGGACGCAGCAGTCCGTGGCCACGCCGGCGAGGACCATCTCCGCTCCCTCGGGGACCAGGGCGGCAAGCTCCGGCCCCCACTTGGAGAAGGTCGGGGCATCGATCACGGGCGCGTCGGCCGGGACATCCAGGGTGATGCCCCAGGCCGGCGAATCTGCCGGGAACCTCATGCCTAGCCAGCGCCGGTAGTAGGCGGCCCAGGCGCCGGTTTCCGCTTCGTCCCGGATGAACCGGGTGAACACGGTGCCGGTGCCCAGCGCCTCCTGCAGCCGGTTGATCACCGGCACGATCTCCTGGTACCGCGGCACCTGCCACTGGCCCTTGTCGCGGAAGGCCCGCTGCATGTCGATCACCACGAGCGTGGCATCCGCCTGCTTCACAGGGTCTGGTGTCACAGGGCCGGGGCTCACAGGGTCTGGGCTGCGGCGCTGCGGTCGAGCATTTCCAGCCCGGACAGGCGCTTGCGGCGGTGGGTGGCGAAGTAGACGCCGGCCGCCACGGCCCCGCCGACGTAGTAGGAGAGGTCACCGATCTGCGGGAAGGCCGCGGCAATGGGGCCGGTGTAGATCGAGGACATCCAGAACGGGGAGGAGAGCACCACGCCGGCAGCCCAGGCCACGAAGCCCCATTCGAACTTGCGGCTCTTGTCGAACAGTTCCCGCAGCCCGCGCTCGGTGCGCCGGCCCCCGAACAGGTAGTCGCACACGAGGACCGCGACGTAGGGGGCGATGCAGTAGGCGGTCAGGTTGAGGAAGGCCGTGAAGCCGCTGTTGAATCCGGTCTGGCCCCACAGTGCCACCAGGTAGGAGGCCACGCAGATGAAGACGACGGCGGTGTGGCGTTTGACGGGCACGCCCATGGTCTGGATGGAGATAGCCCCGCCATAGACGTTGAGGAAGTTCTGGGTGAAGGAAGACAATGCGACGACGCCGAGGCCGACGGCGGCCCAGGGGCCCATGAGTTCCTTGAGCGCGCCGATGCTGTCGGACGCGGTGGTGGTCGATCCGAGCAGGGTCCCGAGGATGCCCATCCAGACGAGGGTGACGAAGTTGCCGGACATGGTGGCCCAGCCGGCACCGCGCCGGTTGCCGGGAGTGTTGGGCAGGTAGCGGGAGTAGTCCGAGGCGAACGGCATCCAGGCGACGATGAAGGAGAAGAACCAGCCGAAGAAGATGATCCAGCCGCCGATGCCGTCAAAGCCAGGGGCGGATTCGTTGGCGGTGTTGACCACCTTGCCGTTGGCCGCTGCCACGATGGTGATGAAGACGAAGCCGACCACCAGGACGAACGACAGGATGCGCTGCAGGAAGTGGATCAGGTTGTAGCCGATGACGGCCACGCCGAGCTGGATGCCCATGAGGATCAGGGAGGAGACCCAGAACGGAATGTCGGTGAGCAGCGCGATGGCCTGGCCGCCGAGGATGACGGTCACCGCGGCCCAGCCGATGCCGGCAAACACGTTCACGTAGGCCACCGGGAACAGGTTGCCGATGAAGCCAAGCGGTCCGCGGCCCTGCATCTGCTGGGGAACACCCAGCCGGACTCCCATGGCCGACAGGTATCCCATGCCTGCCGAGGAGGTCACGCCGGCGAGGACGATCGCCAGGACTGCGGCCCAGAACGGAAGGCCGAAGTAGGTGGCGCTGAAGCCGAGGACGACGATGGGGAAGTTCATTCCCGCGGCGAACCAGAGGAAGAACTGGGAGCGGGGCTTCCCGTGGCGTTCGACGTCGGGGATGTGCTCGATGCCGTAGGGCTCGATTTTGGTGAGGCTGTCGCGGTAACCGCGGTCTTCGGCGACGCTGTTTTCGGCGGCGCTCATGGTTTCTGGGCTCATTGTTGTCCTATTGTGGGATGCGCACCTAGGTGCGCTGCTTGAGAGCAGACTGGGTCGGCGCGGCTGGTTTCCTGTGCGAGGGTGGTCAGCCGCGCCGGAACTTTAGAGTTGGGCGAGTTCAGCGCCGTCGAAGAACCGTCCGGCCTTGTAGACCATGGGGGCGGTGCTGCTGGTTTCCGCGTGGCGGACCCGGCAGATGAAGACCGTGTGGGTCTTGGCTTGGAACCGTTCCTGGATTTCGGCCTCCAGGGAAGCTGCAGAGCCGTCCAGGAGGGGGCTTCCCTTGGGCCCTTCATGCCAGTCGAGCTCGGCGAACTTATCCGCGGCCTTCGAGGCAAAGACCTTCACCGTGTCCAGCTGTTCAGTCCCCAGGATGTTGATGCCGAGGTGGCTTGAGGAGAAGAGCGCAGAGTAGGTGCTGGACGTCTTCTGGACGCATACGAGCACCAGCGGCGGTTCGAGCGAGACGGAGCAGTAGGAGTTGGCCGCCAGCCCCTTGGGGGTTTCGCCTTCTTTGGTGGTCACGACTGTAACGCCGGTGATGAACTGCCGGTTGAAGGCCTTCATCAGGTCCGGGTCGAGTTCCGGGAAGCCGTCGCCGTCGGTGACGGCGGGTGCCGCGATGCCGCGCAGGGGCCGGATGCCGAGGCCTGCGAGCAGTTCGCTGCCGTCCCAGGTCACTGATTCGCGGACGATCCTGCCCTCCTCGAGGACCAGGATGTTCGAACCCCGGGTCTGGACGGTGAGTCCCGTTGCCGGAACTCCAAGGTATTCATTGGTGTGCGTGCCGGTGGAGGTCCAGAAGACGGCGACGGTGCCGTCCCCTTCGACGACGTCATCGACCGTGGTGCGCAGGTCGGGGAAAGCTTCCCGGACCGCAGCGATCTCTGACTTGAGGCCAGCGAGGTCGACAGTTGCACCCGTCGCCTTGCTGGTGCGCGTGTAGCCGGCGGCTACGAGGCCATCGAGGGCATCAAGGTCTCCCTTGTCCCAGGCCGCGAGCCAAGCCGATGTGATGAGCGGTTCCAAGGTCTGTTGCATACCAATGACGGTAATCCAGCTCACAACCCGAGGTCAAGGGGGAGGCGAAAAATCCGCGCATTCCCTACAAAACCGCGAGTTTTGGAAAAACCTAGCCAAACCTGTTGACGGTGCTGATGCATGCAACATACGCTTTCATGTATGCAAGATGATCTCGAAGTAGTCAGGGAAGCCGCTGAGCGGGACGGGCTCCTGGACCGGATCCGCCGGCTGGTCCTGGGAGGCGACTTCCCCCCGGGCGCAGTCGTTCCCGAAGCGTTCCTCGCGCAGGAGTTCGACGTCAGCCGGACCCCGATCCGGGAAGCGCTTAAGCAGCTGCAGCACGAGGGCCTGGTGGAAATCCGCCCGAAGGTTGGCACCTTCGTGCGGGAACCCACCCGCAGGGAGATCATCGAGCTCTTCCAGCTCAAGGAGTCCCTTGAGGGACTGGCCGCGTCCCTGCTGGCCCGCCGCGGCGAGGTCCAGGAGCTGGCCGTCCTGCGCCGGAACCTTGAGGAGTCAGAAATGGCGTCGCTCACCCATGACACCGACGCCTATGCCCGGCTGGTGCATGAGTTCCACTGGACGATCGTCCGCGGCTCGGACAACCGCAAGCTTGTTGAGCACTACGAGCGGCTCATGAACCAGCTCGCCTACCAGCGGCTGGTCCTGCGCACGGTCGAACATCCGGGCCGGCTCGAGGCCTCAACCCGCGAACACCGCGCCGTCCTGGACATGATCGAACACAAAGACCCCTTCGGGGCCGAATCCGCCATGAGGAACCACGTTCACGCCTCATCCCGGGAGGCCCTGACCGACCCGGCGCAAGACCGCCGGAACTGAACCTAACGACCCACGAAAGGAAGCCATGCGCTTCTCCATGATTGAAGTGATCCAATGACGAACGACCACGGGTTCGGCATCCGCAAGATCGTGTACTACAGCGAGGAAATCCTGCTCGAGAACGGGGCCTCACCCGCTGTTCCCGCAGTCCGCGCAACGGCAGCAGCCGTCGTCAGCAACCCCTGGCTGGGCGGCAACCCGACCGACGACCTCAACGACGAGGTGGTGCAGCTGGCCCCGGTGCTGGCGCGCAAACTCACCGAGCTGCTCGCGGCCAACCTCGGCGGCGTGGACGCCATCGAGGCCTTCGGCAAGGCCGCGATTGTGGGCACGGACGGTGAAATTGAGCACGGCGCTGCGCTCATCCACACGCCGTTCTTCGGCAACCTCGTCCGCGAGTTCTTCGAAGGTGAATCCATCATCTGCTTCGCCGATGACCGGGGAGACGCCGGCGCCTCCCTCGTCGTACCCCTGTGGCACAAGAACGCCGCAGCAACCCGGACCCACTACCAGACCATCACCACACGGGTCAGTGACGCACCCCGCCCGGGTGAGATCGTCGTCGTCCTCGGTGCATCCACCGGGCCCCGCCCCCACTCCCGCATCGGTGACCGCCTCACCGACCCCATCGTCAAAGCAGACACACTAGGAGAACTTGTTTCATGAGCATCCGTAAGATCGTCACCCTGACCGAAGACGTCCTGATCGAAGGCGGCCGCGAGGTCAGCCCCGCTGCACGGGTCGCCGTCGTCGCAGCCATCGTCAAGAACCCATGGGCAGGCCAGGGCTTCGTGGAGGACCTCTCCGCCGGCATCGACGGCAACGCCTCTGACATCGGCGCGCTGCTTGCGCCCCGCGTCCTCGAAGCCCTCGGCTCCCCCGCCGAGGCGTACGGCAAGGCCGCCATCGTCGGGCTGAACGGCGAAATCGAGCACGGCTCCGGGCTCATCCACACGCTGGCCTTCGGAAACCACTTCCGCGACGCCGCCAACGCCACCACGCTCCTGCCCGCAGTGGAAAAGCGCGGACCGGCCGGTGTTGTCTTCGACATCCCGCTCAAGCACATCACCGACGCCACCATCCGCTCGCACCACCAGAGCATCGAGGTGCGGATCAACGACGCACCGCACGCCGACGAGATCGTGATCGCCCTCGCCGCCGCTGCCCAGGGACGGCCCCAGCAGCGACTGGCAGCGTTCGCCACCGAAACGAACTAGGTGCCAGCCGCCGTGAGCCGCGACCGCATAGCCCTCATCCACGGCGTCGGCCTTGACGGGTCGATGTGGGGCCCCCTCCGCGAATTCCTTGAACCGGAATACGACGTCCAGATCCTGGAACTGCTGGGACACGGGAGCCGGCCAAAGGCTCCCGAGGGGGTAACGCTGGCCGAGCTCGCGGCGGATGCCGCCGAACGGCTCGAGCCGGACACGCACCTGGTGGGCTTCTCGCTGGGCGCCCTCGTGGCCCAGCACGTGGCCAGGTTCAGGCCTGACCTGGTTGCCAGCCTGGTGTCGGTCGCCTCGGTCTGCGCGCGCACCTCCGAGGAGCACGCCGCCGTCATGGTCCGGCTGGCCTCGGCCGGATCCGATTTCCCGGCAACAGTGGAGGCATCGATCCGCCGCTGGTATCCGGAAGGGTCCTCCGTCCCGGCGGAGACGGTCGAAGCGACGCGGGAAGTCCTGCTGAAGAACGATCCGAAGTCCTTCCTGGCCTGCTACCGCGTGTTCGCCACGGCAGACGCGGAAATCGCCGCCGAGCTGCCCCTGATCACCGTTCCTTCCCACGCCGTGACCGGCGAGCTGGACCCGGGGTCGACGCCCGGGATGAGCGCGCGGCTGGCCGCGGCCATCCCCGGCTGCACCTACTCCGTCATCAGCGGCGCCCGCCACATGATGCCGGTGGAACGTCCCCAAGAGCTCGCCAACACGCTTACCGCTTTCATCAAGGAGCATTCACATGTCCGTTGAACGCCGCTACAACCACTTCATCAACGGGGAATTTGTCCCGCCGTCATCCGGCGAATACTTCGACAGCACCAACCCGGCGACCCTCGATGTGCTGTACCAGGCCGCACGGGGCAACGCGGCCGACGTCGAAAAGGCTGTCTCCGCGGCGTCCGCGGCCTTCGAGAATCCCAGCTGGCGGAACCTGAGCCAGACCAGGCGCGGGCACCTGCTCCGCCGCCTCGGCGACCTGGTGGGTGAGCACGCCGATGAGCTCGCACGGATGGAAAGCCAGGACAACGGCAAGCTCCTGCGGGAGATGCGGGCGCAGCTGGCATCCATGCCGGAGTATTACTACTACTACGCCGGGCTGGCCGACAAGATCCAGGGCGACACCATCCCCGGCTCCACCCCGGCCATCCTGAACTACACGCTCCGCGAACCGCTGGGCGTGGTGGGTGCCATCACGCCATGGAACTCGCCGCTGACGCTGACCACCAGCAAGCTCGCCCCCGCCCTCGCGGCCGGCAACACGATCGTGATCAAGCCGTCCGAATACACCTCGGCCACCGTCCTCCGCCTGGCCGCCCTGGCCGATGAGGCGGGGTTCCCCGCCGGCGTGATCAACGTGGTCACGGGCTTCGGTGCAGAGGCCGGTGCGGCCCTGGTTGACGACGCGCGGCTGGCCAAGATCTCGTTCACCGGCAGCACCGGCACAGGTGCGCGGATCGCCGCGTCCACGGCGTCCCGGTTCATCGGCTCCACCCTGGAGCTGGGCGGCAAGTCACCGAACATTGTCTTCGGTGACGCCGACATCACGAACGCGTCCATGGGTGTTGTGGCAGGCATTTTCGCCGCGGCAGGCCAGACCTGCATCGCGGGCAGCCGTGTCTTCGCCCACAAGTCCGTCTACGACGAACTGCTGGAGCGCGTCGCAAACCGTGCCCGCAGCATCGTCATTGGAGACCCGCTGCTCGACGCCACCGAGCTCGGCCCGCTGGCCTTCCAGGACCAGCGCGACAAGGTGGCCAGCTACGTTGACCTGGGCGTCTCCGAAGGCGCCACCGTCCTGACCGGCGGCGGCCGCCCCAACATCCCGCTCGGCGGCTACTTCTTCGAACCCACCGTCCTGACCGATGTCGACAATTCCATGCGCGTGGTGCGGGAAGAGATCTTCGGCCCGGTGGCGGCCATCATGCCTTTCGAAACCGAAGAGGAGGTGCTCCGGCTCGCCAACGACACCACGTACGGCCTCGCCGCCGGCGTCTGGACCACCAACCTGGCCAGGGCACACCGGATGGCGAGCCGCCTGGAGGCGGGAACCGTCTGGGTCAACACCTACCGTGCCATGTCCCCCGCATCGCCCCGCGAGGGGTTCAAGACCAGCGGCGTCGGCGTCGAGCACGGCATCGAGAGCATCCGCGAGTACACCAGGCTCAAGAGTGTCTGGATCAACACGGACGAGTCCCCCATCGCCGACCCCTTCATCATGAGGAGCTGACCCTTGCCGCTGATCGAAGTTTCCATCGCCCGGGGCCGGACGCCCGAGCAGCTCCGCTCGCTCATCGCCGAGCTGCACCGCGCCGCCGAGAACGCCGTGGGCGCGGTACCCGAAAACACCACCGTCATCATCCGCGAAATCGAACCCGAACACTGGTCCCGCGGCAACCAGACCATCGCCGAACGCAACGCGGCCGCCGCGAAGTAAGACCAAAGGAGTCACTAATGCGCTTTTCCCTCTTCGTCCACATGGAACGGTGGGACGAGTCCGTCTCGCACCGCGAGTGCTTCGAGAACCTGACGGAACTCGCCCTCATCGCCGAGGCCGGCGGCTTCAGCACCGTCTGGATCGGTGAGCACCACTCGATGGAGTACACCATCTCCCCCAGCCCCATGCCGCAGCTGGCCTACCTGGCGGCGCGCACCTCGCGCATCCGCCTGGGTGCCGGGACCATCATCGCGCCGTTCTGGAACCCGCTCCGCGTCGCCGGCGAAACGGCGCTGCTGGACGTCATCAGCAACGGCCGGATGGAAGTGGGCCTGGCCCGCGGCGCGTACCAGTTCGAGTTCGACCGGCTGATGGGCGGCATGTCCGCTGTCGACGGCGGCAAGCACCTGCGCGAGATGGTGCCGGCAGTGCGTGCGCTCTGGGAAGGCGACTACGCCCACGACGGCGAGGTGTGGCAGTTCCCGACGTCCACCAGCGTCCCGAAGCCGCTGCAGAAGCCGACGCCGCCCATGTGGATCGCCGCCCGCGACATCTCCTCGCACGAGTTCGCCGTCGCCAACGGCTGCAACGTGATGGTGACGCCGCTGATGAAGGGCGACGAGGAGGTGGAGGACCTCGCGCGGAAGTTCGACACCGCCGTCGAGAACAACCCCGGCGTCCCCCGCCCGGACCTCATGGTGCTCCGCCACACCCACGTCCACGGCGCGGACGAGCCCGAAGGTTGGCGGCGCCCGGCCGAGGGCATCCAGAAGTTCTACCGGACGTTTGATGCGTGGTTCGGCAACAAAACCACCCCGAAGAACGGCTTCCTCGAGCCCAGCCCGGAGGAAAAGTTCGCCGACCGCCCGGAGTTCACGCCGGAATCCCTGCACCGGACGGCGATGATCGGCACGCCCGAGGAAATCATCGAGCGGCTCCGCCACTACGAGGCACTGGGCGTCACCGAGTTCAGCCTCTGGTCCGACAACAGCCTGACCCATGAGGAGAAGAAGCGCTCCCTCGAGCTCTTCATCGAGCAGGTCATGCCGGCCTTCCAGGAGCAGCCGGTTTCCGCGGCCCGCTAAGCCAGGACATTCCCCAGGCGCGAACGTACACTTGTGGCCCCATTCCTGGGTTCTTTTGGGGCCGCAACTGTACGTTCGCGCTCTGTTTTCTGGTGAACACCGCGCTTGCCAACGTCACCACCAGCTACCTTTGGTTCGCACTGACGTTCTGGGTGTACCTGGGAACGCGCAACGTGATCGCCACCGGGGTGGTCGGCGGCGCCTACATGCTGCTGATCGCCCTGTCCGGCATCAGCTTCGGCACCTTCGTGGACCGCTACCGCAAGCTGGCGGTGATGCGCTTCGCCGCGGGCTTCACCCTGGTGATGTTCATGCTGTCCGGCGTCATGCTCCTGCTCTCCGGGCTGTCCGTCGGGCTGCTGGGCATGGGGTGGACGATCGTCGTCGCCCTGGTGCTCACCGCTTTGGCGTTTGTGCACCTGCTTACCCTGCGCATGCCCGAGGAAGTGCGCGCGGCCGCCACGGATGCCCAGGGCGGATTCGATCTGCGCGGTTCACTCGCAGCCGTGCTTGCCATCGCCGGACTGTTCGCGCTCATCCTGTTTTCCACGTTCAACAACTTCATCGGCGGCGTCTACATGGCGCTGATGGATCCGTACGGGCTGGAGATGTTCTCCGTGGAGATGTGGGGTGCCGTCTTCGCTCTCGGCGCCAACCCGCTGCGCACGCTGCTCATCGCCGTGGCCGTGATGGCCAGGGCCGGGTGTTCGGGTTCGCCATGACATTCGAGTCCGCGGCGGCGCCGGTCACGGCATTCCTGATTGCCCCGATCGCCCAGTTCTGGATCATCCCGTACGCGCGGTCCGCCGAGGGCGCCGCCCAACTGGCCCCGCTCCTGGGCGAGGGCACCTCCCGCGGCATTGCCCTGGTGTTCCTGGTGGCCGGCGTCATCATGGTTTTGGCGGCCGTGGCCGCCTTCCTGACACCGGTCTACCGCCGGGTCACGGCGTCGTATGCGCGGGCGGCTGCAGACGCCGCCGGCGCGGCCTCTGTGTAGGTAAACGGCGTTCTTAGCCGGACGACGGCGGGACGTCCCGCCGTCGTACGCTTAGGCGCAGCGTGCTTGCGGCGTCTCGATGATTGCCAGCTGGCCGGTTTCGGGGAGACCGGGGAACTGCACCTGCGGAGCCTCGATGATGGCCAACGGGCCGGTTTCGGGGACACCGGGGAACTGCACCGGCGGGGCTTCGGCGGCGGCCACCGGCGACTCCTGCGTGGCGCGCATGCGAAGGAGCGCTACCGCGGAAATGAGGAACCAGGCAACGTTCGTGACCACGGACGGCCATGCTTCGTGGAATGCGCCATTGATAATGAAGGCGCAGGACCCCAGGAGATTGGCGGTCTGGAAACCCTTGCCGGCTTTAAGCCAACCCATGGACACCGCCAGGTACGCACTGAGTATCGCGACCGCGCCTGCCCAACCGGAGATTTCCCACAGCAGTTCCATGATGTCCTTTCAGGATTGATGCCCGGCTCCCATCCGCTGTGCGGAACGAAGATGACGGGCGATTTGTTTTGTTAGAAAGTGGCGCCGTTGCCGCAGGGATCACGCATCGCTGGAACAGCGTGTTATTGGGGGGACCACGATCACTGGACGGCCGGGCCCGTATCCCTTACCTGTACTTTTAACAGCAATTATGAGGAAGACGGAACTTTAGATCAATTGCATTCTTCTGAAGACATGGTTTAGAACTACTTAACATGGATATCGATCCGCGCCGGCTGCGAGTTCTTCTTGCGGTTGCCCGAACGGGCGGAGTGCTCGCCGCGGCTGACGAACTGGGCATTACGCCCTCGGCTGTGTCCCAGCAGCTCAACAAATTAGAGGAAGAGACGGGGCACGCTTTGGTGGTGCGCACACCCAAAGGCTCCGTTTTGACACCGGCCGGCCTGGCCGTTGCAGAAGCCGGCGAAGAGATCGAACGCGCACTCAGCGTCGCCCGCGCCCGGATTGAAGGCGGGGCCAAGATCTCAGGTGTGGTGCGGGTGGGCGGATTCACCAGCTTTGTCCGCACGGTGGTGATTCCGCGCCTGCCAGGGTGGCGCATCCAGTACCCGCAACTGCAGATCCGGATGATCGAGGACGACTTCCCGGCCCTGATGCGGCTGCTCCGGCAGCGCGCGCTCGACGCCGTCGTGGTGGAACTCGACTCGACGACGACCGGCCAGCGTTCACTGTCCGCCGGGATGACCGAAGAGCCCCTGCTGGACGAGCCCTGGAAACTGGTGGTTCCCGCGGGTGCCCTGCTTTCTACCGAGAACATCGACCTTGGCCGCCTGCCGCTTCCTTGGCTCGGCGTCGAGTCCTCAGCTGCGAACGCTTCGGTGCTGGGCCGGCTCCGCGAGTCCACGGGTGCCCAGATGGAAACTGTTCACCAGTACCAGGACACGCTGACCGCCCTGGCGCTGGTCGCGGCGGGCGAGGGCGTCGCCATCGTGCCCACCCTGGCGCTGAGCGGCGTCGTCCAGGCCGGGGTGGACATCCTGGACGTCCCCGGACTGGGTACACGGCGCATCGTGCTGCGGCGCTTCGACCGGCGTCGCTCGGGCAGCACACCGGTGGACACGGTGGCGCGCCTGCTGCGGGAATCGGCTGCGGCGTTCGACACGCGCTCGACTCCCTGACCGGCACGTCCGGCGGCTGTCCCGGAAACTATTTCCGGCAACGGAATCCAGGCATAGGGTGATAGCACCACAGCCGTGGATGCAAACTAAGGAGACTCTCATGTTGCTTTGGATAGCCATCATCATCGCTGTTCTCTGGCTTCTCGGCCTGCTCGGCAACATCGGCGGCGGGCTGATTCACCTGCTTCTGGTCATAGCCGTGGTGGTCCTGATCTTCCACTTCATCCGCGGCAGGTCCTCCCGCGTGTAGCTTGCCGTCGTGTCCCCGCGGCTACCAGGTGACCTTCTGCGGCTTGACGATGTAGTGGCCGTCGCGCTCGGTGAACGTGACGAGGTACCCGCGCTTGGCGCCGTTGATCCGCGCCTGGCAATCGGTGTGAGTGCCCACCTTGATGTTCGGGAAGTTCTTGCACTCCACCCCTGTGACCTTGAGGCCTGCGCTCGTGGTGTGGACACGGGTCATGAGCCGGGCCGCAAGGAGCTTGCCGCTGGCCGCTGCCGTGAAACTCCTGGCTGCGGGCGAGGGGGCCGGCGCGGCGGTCCGGCTCGGCGTCGCAGAGGCGGCGGGCCCCGGAGTGGGAGCCGGCGCAGCGCAGCCCGCAATAGTTAGGGCCCCAAGCAGTGCCGCTGCCGACAGAGTAATACGCCTGATGTTCATCGCCGTCCTTTCGATCCGAAATTTAGCTCGTTCCGGCCGATAACAACTCTGCAGCGTATTCCTTGAGGAAAGGTTGCCTGCGGGGGGACCGCCCTTAAACCTCCGCCGCCGGCGCCGCGAACTGGGCCTCGTACAGGCGCGCATACGCCCCGCCCGCGGCAAGCAACGACGCGTGCGTGCCCTGCTCCACGATCTGCCCGGCCTCCATCACCAGGATGAGGTCGGCATCGCGGATCGTGGACAGGCGGTGGGCAATGACAAACGAAGTCCGGTCCGAACGCAGCGCGCTCATCGCCTTCTGCACCATCAGCTCCGTCCGGGTGTCCACGGAAGAAGTCGCCTCATCCAGGATCAGCACCGATGGCCGGGACAGGAACGCCCGCGCAATGGTCAGCAGCTGCTTCTCGCCGGCGGACACGTTGGAGCCCTCGTCCTCGAGCACGGTGTCGTACCCCTCCGGCAGGGCGCGCACGAACCGGTCAACGTACGTCGCCTGCGCCGCCTCCACGATCTCGGCCTCCGACGCCGACGGCCGGCCGTACGCGATGTTGTCCCGGATGGTCCCGCCGAACAGCCACGTATCCTGCAGCACCATGCCCATCCGCGAGCGTAGCTCCCGCCGCGGGACAGAAGTGATGTCCACGCCGTCGAGCGTTATCCGCCCGGCATCCAGCTCGTAGAACCGCATCATCAGGTTCACCAGGGTGGTCTTCCCGGCCCCGGTGGGGCCCACGATCGCCACCGTCTGCCCCGGCTCCGCGACCAGGGAAAGCGAAGTGATCAGCGGTTTGTCCGGCGAGTAGGAGAACGACACGTTTTCGAACACCAGCCGGCCACGCCCCGCGGAAGCGGCGGCACCGGCAGCATCCGAAGACTGCTCCTCCTCGTCCAGCAGTTCGAACACCCGCTCCGCCGACGCCACCCCGGACTGCAGCAGGTTGGCCATCGACCCCAGCTGCGCCAGCGGCTGGGTGAACTGCCGTGAGTACTGGATGAACGCCTGCACGTCGCCCAGCTGCATGGCCCCGGACGCCACCTGCAGGCCGCCCACCACTGCGATCCCCACGTAGACCAGGTTCCCGATGAACGTCAGCGCCGGCATGATGAGGCCGGAAATAAACTGCGCCCCGAAGCTCGCCTCGAACAGCTCCGCGTTCTTCTCCCGGAACAGCTCCTCCACCTCCCGCTGCCGGCCGAACACCTTCACCAGCGCGTGCCCGGTATACGTTTCTTCGATCTGCCCGTTCAGCTCCCCCGTGTGCTTCCACTGCGCCACGAACAGCTTCTGCGAGCGCTTGGCGATCAGCGCCGTCGTCACCAGCGTCAGCGGCACCGTCACCAGCGCAATCAGCGCCAGCACCGGCGAGAGCAGGAACATCATCACCAGCACGCCCAGCACCGTGAGCAGCGACGTCACCGCCTGGCTGATCGACTGCTGCAGGCTCTGCGAGATGTTGTCCACATCGTTCGTGACCCGGCTGAGCAGCTCGCCGCGCTGGATGGAGTCGAAGTACCGAAGCGGCAGCCGGTGGATCTTCGCCTCGATCCGTTCCCGCAGCCGGTACACGGTCCGCTGCACCACGCCGTTGAGCACGTACGCCTGGATCCAGCCGAACGCCGACGCCAGCACATACAGCGCCAGCGCCCACAGCAGCACGTTTGCCAGCGCCGAGAAGTCGATGCCCGCGCCCGGCGTCAGCGTCATGGCCCCCAGCATGTCCGCCTGCGCGTCCTGCCCGGCCGCCCGCAGCCCGGCAATCACCTGCTCCTTGCTCGCCCCGGCCGGCAGGTTTTTGGACACGACGCCGGAGAAGATGAGGTTGGTGCCCTCGCCCAGCAGCCGCGGCCCGGTCACCGAGAACGCGACGCCGACGACGGCGAGCGCCAGTACCAGCGCCAGCCAGGCCCGCTCGGGGCGCAGCTCCCCCAGCAGCCGCCGGGCTGACTCCCCGAAGTTCAGCGCCTTCTCCGCCGGGACATTCATCCCGGCAAACGGTCCGCCGCGCCCCGGTCCGCCGGCGGGCCGGGGAATGCGGACGACGTCGGCCTGCCGGGTTCCGGAGGCAGCACCGGTTCCGGGCGTTCCGGTTCCGGGGGCGGGCTGGGTGCCGCGGGCCGTGCTCATGCCGCCTCCTCCGCCGCCAGCTGCGAGGACACGATCTCGCGGTACGTCTCCGAGGTCTCCAAAAGCTCACTGTGCGTTCCGCGCCCGACGATCCTGCCCCCGTCGAGCACCAGGATCTGGTCCGCGTCCACGATGCTGGAGACGCGCTGGGCGATGATCACCAGCGTGGCCCCGGCGGTGTCCCGGCGCAGCGCCTGCCGGAGCCGGGCATCCGTGGCGGTGTCCAGCGAGGAAAACGAGTCGTCAAAGATGTACAGCTCCGGCCGCTTCACCAGCGCCCTGGCGATCGCCAGCCGCTGCCGCTGGCCGCCGGAGACGTTTGTGCCGCCCTGCGAGACGGGCGCGTCCAGCCCGCCCTCCATCTCGCGCACGAAGTCCTCCGCCTGGGCCGTGGCCAGCGCGTGCCACAGCTCCTCCTCGGTGGCGTCCGGCTTGCCGTAGAGCAGGTTGCTCCGCACGGTCCCGGAGAACAGGTACGGCCGCTGCGGCACCAGGCCGATGTGCCCCCACAGCAGGTCCGGGTGCAGTTCCCGCACGTCCACGCCGCCCATCAGCACGGCCCCGGAGGTGGCGTCGAAGAGCCGCGGCATGAGGTTCACCAGGGTGGTTTTCCCCGAGCCCGTGCTGCCGATGACCGCCGTCGTCCTGCCCGCGGCGGCGGTGAAGCTGACGCCACTGAGGACCGGCCGCTCGGCACCCGGGTAGGCGAACCCGACGTCACGCATTTCCAGCTCGCCGCGGGCCGGGCCGCCGGACGAATCGCCAAAATACACCGGACGCGCCGGCGGCCGCACCGAGGACTCCGTCTCCAGCACCTCACCGATCCGGTCCGCAGAGACCGCGGCGCGCGGGATCATCACAGCCATGAAGGTGGCCATCATGACCGACATCAGGATCTGCAGCAGGTAGCTGAGGAACGCCACCAGCGTGCCCACCTGCATGGAGCCGTCCTCGATCCGGAACGAACCGAACCAGATCACCGCCACGCTGGAGACGTTGAGCACCAGCATCACCACGGGAAAGGCGAGCGCCATCAGCCGCCCCGCCCGCAACGCCGTGTCCGTCACGTCCTCATTGGCGCCCGCGAACCGCTCCGTTTCCAGGTCCTCGCGCACGAACGCCCGCACAACCCGGATACCGGCCAGCTGCTCGCGGAGCACCCTGTTGACGGCGTCGATCCGCAGCTGCATCAGGCGGAACAGCGGCACCATCCGGCTGATGATCACCCCGACGCCGGCCAGCAGCACCGGCACGCTCACCGCGATCAGCCACGACAGCTGGGCATCCTGCCTGACCGCCATCACCACGCCGCCGATGCTGAGCATGGGCGCGGCCACCATGAGGGTGGCGGACATCAGCACCAGCTGCTGCACCTGCTGGACGTCGTTCGTGGACCGGGTGATCAGGCTGGCCGGGCCGAACCGGGTGACCTCCTGCTCGGAGAATCCGCCCACCCGCGTGAAGATCGCACCGCGCAGGTCCCGGCCCATCCCCATCGCCGCCTTGGCCCCGAAGTACACCGCGGTCACCGCGCAGGCGATCTGCAGCAGGGTGATGAACAGCATCAGGCTGCCGACGCGCAGGATGTAGCCGGTGTCCCCCCTCGCCACACCCAGGTCGATGATGTCCGCGTTCAGGGTGGGGAGATAGAGGGAAGCAATGGACTGCGCCAGCTGAAAAACGACGACGGCGATCAGCAGCCGCCGTTGCGGCCGCAGGTACCGGACAAGAAGCTTCCAGAGCATGCAGGTCCAACCTCGCAGCAGGTCCTCGAAGTGATGGGAAGGCCAGTGTACGTCCGGCGGCTGATGAGAGCCTGTAGGCTGGGGCCGTCGCCGGAAAATCCGGAAACGGCAAATTTAAGCACCGCAAATTGAAGAATGGGGACTTCATTGAGCGATCAGCAGTTGGGCTTTGGCGAGCCCGGAAACATACCGCACGCTGTCCGGCTCTCGGCGGCCTGCTGGGTGGCCAGCGCCGTGGTGGCGGGCATGATGCCTGTCATCCTGGAGGTCTCGGGAATCGACTTCGGCCAGTCGATCCCCGGCTGGGCCGTGCCCTATCTGGTGGCGTTCGCCGTTCCGCTGACCGCCCTGCAGGTACTGGCCGCCCAGCATCTGCTGCACGGCGCACGCTGGGCCCGCATCCTCCTTACTGTCGCCGCGGCCCTGTCGGCCCTCGGGGCACCCGTGGACATGACTGCCCTGATCCTTGCCGGCCTGGTCCTTACGCTGGCCGGGGCCACGCTCATGTGGCTTCCCGCGTCCAACCGGTTCTTCCTGCTGCGCCGCGGCGCACCCGCCTATCCCGTGCCGGCAGCTTCCGGCGCGGACACCGCCCTTAAAGACGCCACCCTTAACCGCCCTTAAAGACGCCACCCTTAAAGGAGAACTCCTGTGACTGACACGCTCCTCCTGCCCGCCGTCGCGGAGGCCCTGGCCGCCCATGGCGTGGCACACGAGGTCCTCGAATGCCTGCCGGAACTGGCGGACACGGCGGAATTCTGCGCCCATTACGGCTTCACCATTGAGCAGGCAGCCAACACCATCCTGGTCGCCTCCAAGAAGGTGGAGCCGCCCCGGTATGCGGTGTGCGTGGTCCTGGGCACCACCCGCCTGGACGTGAACCGTACGGTCCGGGCCCTGCTCGACGTCAAGCGTGCCTCCTTTGCCGACGCCGAGACCACCACCGCGCTGACCGGCATGCTGGTGGGCGGCGTCACCGTGCCCGGCATCGACGGTCTCCCCGTGTACGTGGACCGGGCCGTGCTGGGGGTGGCCCGCGTGGTCATGGGCGGCGGCAACAGGTCCAGCAAGATCGTCCTGGACCCTGCCGAACTCCTCAAACTCCCGGGAGTCGAAGTGGTGGACGGGCTCGCCACGCTTCCCAACCAATCCGAACTGCGTGAATCCGAACCGCGCGAACCGGCGGAGGCATAATGGCCACCGTGAACGAATACCCGTTTTCGCAGGTCGATGTGTTCGCCCCGGGGCCCAAGCCCGGCAACCCGGTGGCCGTCGTCCATGACGCCGACGGCCTTTCGGCCGGGCAGATGCAGAGCTTTGCCAACTGGACCAACCTCTCCGAAACCACGTTCCTGCTGAAGCCAACACAGCCGGAGGCGGACTACCGGCTGCGGATCTTCACTCCGGCGTCCGAGCTTCCCTTCGCGGGCCACCCCACCCTGGGGTCCGCGCACGCGTGGCTGGAGAACGGCGGCCGGCCGCAGCGGCCGGGCGAACTCGTGCAGGAATGCGAGGTGGGCCTCGTCAAAATCAGCCAGACCGCCGGTGAACAGTTCTTCGAGGCCCCGCCGCTGCGCCGTTCCGGTCCCGTGGAACCTGAGGTTCTGGAGCAGGCCATCGCGAGCCTGGGCATCACGCCCGAGCAGGTGCTGGACAGCAACTGGGTGGACAACGGCCCGGGCTGGCTTGGAATCAGGCTGGCCTCGGCCCGTCAGGTGCTGGACCTTACGCCGGACTTCGTGGCCATGGGACAGCTGAACGTGGGCGTCATCGGCGCCTACGGGGACGGCGCCCCGCGGACTTTGAGGTGCGCGGCTTCGTTCCCGGCCTCGACATTCCCGAGGACCCGGTCACCGGCAGCCTTAACGCCGGCCTCGCCCAATGGCTCATCGGCTCGGGCGTGGCGGAGGGAAACTACACTGTCAGCCAGGGCACTGCCCTGGGCCGCGGCGGCCGGCTGACCATCACGAGCGAAGGGGACAGCATCTGGGTGGGCGGCACCAGCCGCACAGTCATCCGGGGCAGCGTCTTCCTGTAACCGGGCCCCGCGGCGGGCGTCCGCCCCTCAGCCCGGCGGACGTGCCGGGGACGGGCCGGTGCCCCATTGCGCCTGCCCGTCCCAGTCCATGGTCTTGCTGGGCGATCCGTGAGGGTGATCTGCGTCGGTGAACTTCGTTGATGAGTCTCTTGCGGGGCCGCAGCGCTTCTGCACGGCCCCTGCGCACTACTGTCCCGCGCACGGCTCAAGAATGGCGCAACTTTACGGAAAGATCGCTGCAGGATCCGGCGGGTCGCCGTCGACCGTTGGGGGTGTGTGCGGGCCGGATAAACGTGACGTGCGCCTCAAAGCGGCAACGTTGCCCGGCCCCCCGGCCGTTGGACAGGAGGACATCGGACAGGAGGACATTGGACGAGAGGACCTTGGACAGGGGACAGAAGGAGGCCACATGCTTATTGTCCTGACAGGAATCGACGGTTCGGGAAAAACGACGGCGGGCCGTTCCCTGGTTGCCGGCGCCCGCGCCGCGGGCAGCAGCGCACTTGTACTGAGCAACTACGCTGGCCGGCGGCGGATGTCCCTGCTCGCCGCCAGATTCGGCGTCGGGCTGCCACCCCGCCTGGCCGACGCCGCGGAAACCACCCTGCGGGTGTTCAACGTACTGGTGTCCTCTTTCCGGGCGTCCCGGTTCCCGGGCCTTGTTGTCATGGACCGGCACCTCCACTGCCAGCTGGCGCTGCGCGGGGCCCGGGGCCTGCGCCGGGGACGGCTTCTTCCCTGGCTGCTTGGCGCCCTGCCCGCCCCGGACCTGGTCCTCCACCTGGACGTAACGCCTGAGACCGCGCACCGGCGGATCCTGGCGCGCGGCACGGACGAGGAATCCGTGGCCGACCTGACCGCGCTGCGGAACGCCTACCGGGCGCTGCCCGAATACGCGCAGATGGTGAAGATCGACGCCGGCGGCCCGCCGGCCGAGGTGCTCGACAGGCTGGTTGACGCCGTCGATTCCCGCCGGCAACTCAAGGTTTAGTCAAGAATTGCCGAAATGGCCCGATACGGCTTTACTGATCCCCCGCCGGCTGTACATTAGTGCCAGCTCTCCTCTTTCCCCCCAAAAATGGAGTGCTGGAAGCCTCCGCGCTTGAGTCCTTTGATTCGCGCGGAGGCTTCACGTTCCCGCCCCAACACCATGGTCCGGCACTGCCCGCTCTGGCCACGCCCCGCCGCTGACGATATAGTAAGCATGCTGATGACTTCGGCCCGCCGGACCATCACCTGTTCACTTCGACGAAGGAGACACTATGAGCACGAGGATTGAGAAGCGCATTCTGGTGAACGTGCCGGTCAGCACGGCATACAACCAGTGGACCCAGTTCGAAGAATTTCCGCACTTCATGGGCGGCGTCAGGAAAGTGACCCAGCTCAGCGACGACCGCCTCGAATGGGTGGCCGAGATCGCGGGAGTGAAGCGCAAGTGGGAGGCGCGGATCCTCGAACAGAAGCCGGACCAGAAGGTTGCCTGGGCGGCGACGGAGGGGGCCACCAACGCCGGGTCCGTGGAGTTTGAAGACGTGGGCGGCGGCCAGACCTCCATCAGGTTGTTCATCGACTACGAACCCGAAGGACTTGTGGAGAAGATCGGCGACAAGCTCCATGTCGTGGAGCACCAGGCCGAGGCCGACCTCAAGAGGTTCAAGGAATTCATCGAGGACGAAGGCTACGCGAGCGGCGCCTGGCGCGGTTCGGTCAACGATGGCGGCTCGGTGGGCACGCCGGGCGTTGAGCATGCCGCCGGATCGCTCGGCGACAGCGGCAAGGCAGGCATCTCCGGCAAGGCTGCCGCTGCGGCCGGAGTGGCTGCGGCAGCAGGCGCCGCAGCGGCCGTTGCCGCGGGGAGCAAGGACAGGGATACGGACACCGAATACGTTGTGGACGAGACCGTCACCCCGGTAGTGCCGGAGTACACCGAAGCGACCGTTGTTGCCGACACGACTGTTACCGGCACGGCGGGCACGGGCTCGGCGGGCACGGGCTCGGCGGGCACGGGCTCGGCACTGACGGACGAGAGCATCGCCCACCCCTTCGACCAGACCAACGGACTGGTGGACGACGAAGGCGACTCGGATGAGACGGCGGCGAGCGACACGCGCAGCGCCGCGGACCGGGCCGGAAGCACGGACCGCGGTCCCGGCACCCTCCCGCCCCTGGGCGGCACCAGCGGCCAGCATTAGTCCAAACTCCAGGGCCGCCGTCGTCCGTTATTTTGACGGCGGCTCCCGGCAGAAACGCAAAACGACGGCGGGACAACCCGCCGTCGTTTTTGTCCATTTGGTGGTGCCGTAAAAGCCGGGGAATTATCCGGTTAATTTTGAGGATTGACCTGCACGGTGCGCGGTGGCAACGTGGGATTCACCTTCATTCCCCCAGCGTCGGGGGCACGCGCGAACATCATCTGGCCCGGCACCTGCGCCCGCCACCACAACTCAATTTCCCAACAGCCGCGGCAGCAATGCCGCGTGCCCGGACATAATGAGAGTTTCTTAATAAACCCCATTTCCGACTCAGTCTTCATTTGAGGCTTGCCGAAACAAATTCCCACCGCGAACCGGCAGGCTATGGGGGCCCACATGGACCACTTAAGAATTGTTCTTTATTCACACGACTCGCTGGGTCTCGGTCACGTGCGGCGCAATCTGGCGCTGGCCCATGCCCTCAGCAACCAGCTGCCCTACCTGACAGGCCGCGACGTAACCGGCATCCTCATTTCCGGTACCGCTTTGGCCCCCGGTTTTGATGTTCCGGCCGGCTGGGACTGGCTCATCCTCCCCGGAGTGGAAAAGAGTTCCGCCGGCTACCAGCCCCGCAACCTGACGGTTCCGATGCAGGACCTCGTGTCGCTGCGGGCCGGCCTGCTCGAATCGGTGCTGGGCGGATTCCTTCCCGACCTGGTGGTGGTGGACCGCCACGCCACCGGAATCCACCACGAACTCGAGACGGCCCTGCGCCGCGTCCGCGCCGCCGGACCCGTCCGCACGGTGCTGGGACTGCGCGAAATCCTGGATGCGCCGGAGGCAGCCATCGCCGAGTGGGAGCGGGAAGGCGGCGCGCCGCTGGTCAACGACCTGTTCGACGCGATCTGGGTCTACGGCGACCCTGCCGTGCATGACCCCGTTGCCTCCGGCGAGATCCCCCCTGCCATGCAGAAGCTGGTCCGTTACACCGGGTACCTCGCGGCCGGCAGGCCGGCGGGACCGGGACACCCCACCATGCCCGCCCCCTACTTCCTGACGACGGTTGGCGGCGGCGCCGACGGCCACGCGCTGGCAGCCCTGGCCTCGGCTGCGGAACTGCCGCCGGGCGTGGGGCACCTGGTGGTCGCCGGACCCCAGATGCCTGCCGACCAGCTCGCGGACCTGCGGCGGAGCGCGGTCCCGGGAGCCAGGATCGTCGGGCGGCTCGAGGACATGGTGCTCCACCTGCGCGCCGCGCGGGCCATTGTGTCGATGGGCGGCTACAACACTGTCTGCGAGATCATGAGCACCCACGTCCCCGCCCTCATCGTGCCGCGCACACAGTCACGGTCCGAGCAGCGGATCAGGGCCGCTTCCCTGGCCTCCGCGGGGTACCTCGAGTACCACGAGATCGGCACGCTTACCCCTGCCATTCTCTCCGGCTGGCTGGCCACGCGGCTGGGCACCAGGGTGGACCGGCGGAAGGCACGGCTCGACGGGCTGGTCCGCGTGCCGCAGCTCGCGGCGGAGCTGCTGCAGCCCCTGGTGCCCGCAGCCTCCACGGCGACCGGCAGCGAACGGGAAGGTGCCGCACATGCTGCAGTCTGAACCGGCCACCGGCTACGTGCTGAAGATGTACCCGCGGTTCTCCGAGACCTTCATCGTGTCCGAAATCCTGGCGCGCGAGGCCGCCGGGGACCGGATCGAAATCTTCTCCCTGCGCCCCTGCACCGACCAGCGGTTCCATCCCGGGCTGGCGCGCGTCCAAGCACCCGTAACCCTTATCGGCCGCCCTAAAAGCGCTGAGCGCGTCTGGGAGACCTTCCGCGCAGCGGAAGCCGCCGGGCTCGCCCCGGCGGTGTCCCGGGTTTTCGCGGAACTGGCCACAACGGACCCGAACGATGCGCTTCAGGCCATCAACCTCGCCGTCGCCCTGCAGAACCGCAACATCCGGCATCTGCACGTCCACTTCGCGTCCACGCCCACCAGCGTGGCGAGGCTGGCCTCGGCCATCACCGGCATCCCCTATTCGTTCACCGCGCACGCGGTGGATATCTTCGTCGAGACGGTCGACGACGACCTCCGGACCAAGTTCGCCCAGGCCCACCACGCCGTGACCATCAGCGAGTACAACCTGCGCTTCCTGCAGCGCCGCTTCCCGGACGTCACGTCCCGGCTCCATCTGGTGCGGAACGGCCTTGAGCTGGACCGCTTCCCATACCGGGACCCCCGTCCGGTGGCCTCCACCGTGCGCGTGGCCGCGGTGGGGCGCCTGGTGGAAAAGAAGGGGTTCCAGCACCTGTTGCCGGCCGCTGCGGAGTTGGTGGCAGAGGGTTTCCCGCTGGACCTGAGGATCGCCGGCACGGGTGTGCTGGCCGGGCAGCTGCAGGACTCGATCGAACAGCTCGGGCTGAACCGGCACGTGCGGCTCCTCGGCCCGCAGACCCAGGACCAGGTCCACGAGCTGCTGGATTCGGCCGATGCCTTCATTGCACCCTGCGTCGTGGCCTCGGACGGCAACGCCGACGGCATGCCCACGGTCCTGCTGGAGGCCATGGCCGCCGGTGTTCCGTGCATCTCCACCTACGTCACCGGCATACCGGAGGCGGTGCGGAACGGGCACACGGGAATCCTGACCAAGCCCGGCCAGCCCCATCTGCTGGCCCAGGCGATCCGGCGCATCAGCTCTCCCGCCACGGACCGGGTGGCGCTGGCCCGCAACGCCCGAGCCCTCATCGAGAAGGACTACGACGTGCGTCGGCAGGCGGAGGCGCTCCGGGCCCTGTCACTGGGAGAAAGAAGGGTTGCCTGATGCGCGTCGCCTATGTCTGCGCCGACCCCGGCGTCCCTGTTTTCGGCACCAAGGGTTCCTCGGTCCATGTGCAGGAGATCGTGCGCGCCTGGCGGCGGGCCGGGGCCTACGTCACTGTCTACTGCACCCGCGCCGGTGCCGAGCGGCCGGCAGACCTGGCGGATCTCGCCATCGTCGAACTTCCGCCCCGCCCTGTTGACCTGGAGAAGCCCGGTTCCGGGGTTGCGCGGGAGCGCGCCATCGGCGAGGCAGCCGCGGCCCTGGCCGAAGCGGTGGTCCGCGACGGCTGCGACGTGGTGTACGAGCGCTACTCGCTCTTCAGCGATGCCCTTGCTGTGGCCGTTGAACGCCTTCGGGTCCCGTCTGCGCTGGAGGTCAACGCGCCGCTGATCGAGGAGCAGCAGCGGTACCGGCAGCTGTTCGACGTCTCCCTGGCCGAGGCTGTGCTGCGCCGCAACGCCCTGGCCGCGGACGCCGTGGCCGCTGTCTCGGACCCCGTGGTGCGGTGGGTGGAGCACCGGGCGCCCGGGGCCAAGACGCTCCTGGCCCCGAACGGCGTAAACACCGAGCGGATTGGTCCCCGCCCACGCAGCCGCCGCCACGCGCACCGGCTCACGGTGGCTTTCGTGGGCACGTTGAAGCCCTGGCACGGCGTCCCCGCCCTGCTCACGGCGGTGGCCCTGGCCAACGCCGAAACCGGTGCCGGTGCCGGTGCCGGTGAAGCCTGGACCGTGAGGATCATTGGCGACGGCCCCGGCAGGAAGGACCTGGAGCGGGCGGCAGCCGGGCTCGGCGTGGAGGCCGAGTTCACCGGCGCCGTGCCCCCGGACGCCGTGCCCGGCCTGCTGCACGGATGCGATGCCGCTGCCGCTCCGTACCCGCAACCTGTGCCCGGCCGGGACAACTACTTTTCGCCGCTGAAGGTCTACGAGTACCTGGCCGCGGGCATGCCGGTCGTGGCCACGGCGGTAGGCCAGATACCGTCCATCGTGGAGGACGGACGCACCGGACTGCTCGTCCCGCCGGGTGACGCGTCCGCCTTCGCCGCCGCTCTTCGGCGCCTCGGTGCGGACGCGGCGCTGCGTGAGCGGCTGGGCACGCTGGCGAGGGCGGCCGCCGTCGGGCTCTACAGCTGGGACGGCGTCCTGTCCCGCATCACTGCGGCGCTGCCGCTCCGCCAGGAGGTGGCGTGATGATCGCACGCCCCGCCCACTCCGCGGCCCACCCTGCCCGGCCGCCACAGCAGGAGTCCGGGCTGCGCCGGACGCTGCGGTGTGTGCGCCCGCATCTCCAGGGCCACCGCCTCCTCATGGCGGGCGGATTCGTCGGGCTGGTGTTCGATGTGGCTTTCCGGCTCGTGGAACCGTGGCCCCTCAAGCTGGTGGTCGACGCCGTCTCCCGGGCTTTGGGTGCGACGCTCCGCAAGCCCGGCCCCACCATGGACGCCAGTGTGCAGACGCTCATCCTGTGCGGGGCGGCGGTGGTGGCCATCAGCATCGGGCGCGCCATCTCCAACTACTGGTCCGCCGTCTGCTTCGCCCTCATCGGTTCGAGGGTGGCCGCAGACCTGCGGGCCAGTGCCTTCCGGCACGTCCAGGGCCTGTCCATGCGCCACCACACGCGCGCCTCCACCGGCGACACCGTCCAGCGGCTGGTGGGCGACGTCTCCCGCATGCAGGACGCGGCCATCACTGCCGGGCTGCCCCTCATGGGCAACATGGCCACCCTCGTGGCAATGGTCGGCATCCTGCTTTGGCTGGACCCCCTGCTCTCGCTGGTAGTCGTTCTGGCCGGCGGCGCCTTCGTCCTGCTGTCCCGCGCCAGCTCAGGTCCCATCTCGGCGGCGGCCGGAAACTCCCGCAAGGGGGAGGGGTACCTTGCAACGACGGCGGCGCAGACTCTGGGTGCCATCCGCGAGGTCCAGGCCTACGGGCTGGAGGACACCATCAGCTCCGGCTTCCGCAGCAGCAACCAGGCAACATTGGGAACGGGCGTTGCGGCGCTGCGGCTGGCCGCCGGCCTGGAGCGGCGCACCGACGTGCTGATCGGCGTCGCGACGGCGGTGGTCCTGGCCGGCGGCGGCTGGCGCGTCCTGGAACACGCCATCACGCCCGGCGACCTGGTGATATTCCTGATGTACCTCAAAACGGGCATGAAACCGCTGAAGGACGTGGCGAAACAGATTGGCCGGATCGCCCGGGCCACCGCCTCCGGCGAACGCGTCGCGGACCTCCTCGAAGCCCAGACCGACCTGCCCGAGAAGCCCCACGCCCGGCCACTCCGTTCCAGCGCCCCGGACATCGTCGTGGACAACGTTTCAGCCGGTCACGGCGAGGGCACCGTGCTGCACGGGATCAGCCTCACCATCCCGGCCGGTGAACACCTCGCCGTCCTCGGCCCCTCCGGCGCCGGCAAATCCACCCTCGCCGGCCTGATCCTGCGCATGGTCGACCCCAGCACCGGAACCGTCCGGGTGGGAGGCGAGGACCTGCGCGACCTCACCATCGCCTCAGTGCGCTCGCACGTGACCATCCTGCTCCAGGACTCCGTCCTCTTCGGCACCAGCGTCCGGGACAACATCCGGTTCGGCCGGCTCGACGCCACGGACCGGGAGATCGAGGAGGCCGCCGCCCTGGCCCAGGCCGACGGCTTCATCCGCGCACTGCCCCACGGCTACGACACCGTCCTCGGCGAAGCAGCCAAGGACCTCTCCGGCGGCCAGCGCCAGCGGATCGCCATCGCCCGCGCCATCCTCCGGCGGGCACCGATCGTCATCCTCGACGAAGCCACCGCAGGGCTGGACCCGGTGTCCCGGAACTCCGTCCTGCAGGCACTTGCCGCCCTGACCCGCGAGCGGACCTCCATCACGATCACCCACGACGTCCGCTCCGCCCGCTCCTGCGACCGCATCGTCTGGCTGGAGCGCGGCCGCATCGTCGAAGCAGGGCGGCCGGAGGAACTGCTCCTTGATCCCCGGTCCCGGTTCGCCGGATGGATGAAGGACCAGGACCTTGGCGTGGACGAACCGCGCGGCGCACAGGACCAAAGCGGCGACGTGAAGCAGGTGGTGCCGTGAACGCCCCACCATCCGGGTTCAGCAACCCGGACCGTTCGCTGGCCAGCCGCGACGCCGCGCTGCCGGGCCTGCCCTGGCTGCTGGACAACGCCCGCCTGTCCGAACTGCTCGGCGAAACCGTCCGCGTCACCCGCGTCCGCTACAAGCCAGGCACCTCGCTTCTGGTGGCCTTCCGCCGCCTGCGCAACGGAAACTTTGAATACGGCTGGGCCTATACCCTGGCCGAACCTGCCGCCAAGCTGCTCCGGCGAGAGAGCAAATCACGGTCCCGCGGCGGAAACATGCGCGTCCTCCGGCCAGATCCCCTGCACGCAGACATGCTGGTGGCGGTGGGCGGCGTCGAGGACGACTGGGCCCTGCACCCGAACCTCGTGTGGCTGCGCGAGCACGGCGCCGAACGGCTGGGGCTCAAACCCAGGGCGGCCGCCAGCCTGCTCGCCGGCAGCAGCGTGCTGCGCTACAAACCCGAGCGGCGCCTGGTCCTCTTGGCGCACCAGGCGAGCACCGCCGTCGTGATCAAAACCGCCGCCAAGCCCGCCGGTACCGGGCAGCAGACCCACTTCCTGGAGCGGCTTCAGCGCCACGGCGTGCCGCTTCTCCCCCAGCTGGGCGACGCCGAATGCCTGGAGCACGGCATCAGCGCCTGCATCGCCTGGGGCGGCGGCGACCTGGCAGGTCTCGACGACGATTCCAGCGCCTTCACTGCCGGGGAAGCCCTGGCCCGGCTGCACGGCGTTCCGGCGCCGGACTGGCATGCTGCGGGCGTCACCGCCCAGCTGCAGGCCACCCGCAATATGGTCTCCTCCCTGCTGCCTGCATTGGAGGACACTGCCAGGCGTATCGAGGCCGAACTCGGTTCCCTCCTGCCGGATGGTTCAGGGTCCGGTCCGGTCCTGGTGCACGGCGACTTCTCCCCGGACCAGGTGCTGGTGGGAGACTCGGAGGTGCGTCTGATCGACTTCGACCGGGCGCGCGCCGGGAGTGCCGAGGCCGATCTGGGATCGTTCGCGGCGGCTGAAGAGACGGTGCTGCGGGCTTCCGGCGGCCCATCTGCCGGCGGCCCCAAAACGGTCGGGCTCACTGAAGGCTACCGCCGGGCCGGCGGGCGGTTCACACAGTCCGGGGTGGATGCCTGGGCGGCGTTCCGGCTCTTCAACGGCAGCGTTGACCCCTTCCGTGACCGGTCGCCGGACTGGGCCGAGGACACGGCCTGGCATCTGCGCCGGGCCAAGGAGCTGATCCCATGACCTGGCACCCGCCTGTCCCCCGCCGCGTGACCGACCCCGCAGGATCCGTGTGGTCCGTCCAGCGGGCATGGCCCGGCACCTCGGCGGGCCGGTATGTCCTGGAGGTGCAGTCGCCCGGCCATCCCGGCGTGCTGGGCGGGATCTTCCGCGACGGCCGGTTTGTCCCGGTATACGCGGACGACTCCAAGCTGCCCGCACTCGCCCTCGAGTCACCCAAGGGCGAAACAGTGGTCCACCGCGCCCACAAGCGGGCAGTCCTGCGCGCCGGCGGCACCTACATCAAAGTGTTCCGGCCTGAACAGGCGCCTGCAGCGGCCACAAACCACGTGCTGGCCACCGCGGTCCTGGCCGGCGGCCCCTTCAGGACACCGGTGATGACCGCGGCCCGGCCGGATGTCCTGGTCTTCAGCCGCGTGGCCGGGCGGCCGTACTATGAGCTCGGCCAGGACCGGAGCACCGTCCCGGACGACGTCTTTGCCGGCATGTGGGCTCACTGGTCCCGGGCGTGGGCGGAGACTGTAGTGCGCGCCAGCGGCCCGGTTTCCCGCGCCACCGTGGAGCAGCTTCCGCTGCACGATGCCGAGGAGGAACTGGTCAGGGTGCAGCGCTGGATCGACCACTGGCTTCTCCACAGCGAAGGGATCCCCGAGGCTGAGCGGGGACGCGCTGCCCTCCTTGCACAGGCCGACGCCGTCACGGCCCGCCTTCTGGCCCTGCCCCACGATCCCCTCGGCTGGGCGCACGGGGACCTGCACGACAAGCAGATACTGGGCGGCGATCATATACCGGGCACCGACAACACCGGCGCACCGGGACTGCTGGATTTCGATGAGGCGTGCCGGGCCGAGGCCGCCCTGGACCTGGCCAACCTGGCCGTGCATCTGGAACTGCGACGGCGGCAGAACCTCCTGAGCGGGCGGCGGTTTGCCATCGCCCACGCGTGCATCGTGTCCGCGGCCACCCGCCTGCACGTCAGCCCGGAACGGTTCGAGGCCTATGCCGCCTCCGCCCGGCTCCGGCTGGCCTGCATGTATTCCTTCCGCCCGCCCTGGGGATCCTGGGCGGTGCGGTACCTGACGTCAATGGACCTGGTTTCGCCTGGTCTGCGGCGGCCATCCGAAGCCGGCGCGACTGTCCCGCTGGTGCGGCCAGAACCGAGCCTGACATGAGCAGGTCCCCAACAGGCCTCGCGGGCCTTTCGCTTTCCGTGATCGGGACCGGCTATCTTGGCACGTCGCATGCCGTCTGCATGGCGCTGCTGGGCCACCGCGTGGTGGGGATCGACGTCGACGCCGGCAAGATCCGCTCACTCTCCGCCGGCACCCTGCCGTTCTACGAACCCGGACTCGACGAACTCCTCCGCCGGATGCTGGA
>NZ_JBHTZA010000019.1:0-17599 GCF_042790555.1 Arthrobacter sp. NPDC056727
GCCCGGGTGTCCCAGTCCTCCTCCACCGGGAACGCACCCCGCCCCGCCGGCTCATAGTCATACCGCTCCCCCGACGCCTGGGCCTGCGCGGCCACCCCATAGACGGCCTTGATCCCGGGAACCGCGGTCTGGATCCGGACGGACTTGTAGCCCAGTTCCAGGTGCTCGCGGACCGAATCAAACAGGGACGGGATGTCCGCACCGGACGCGTGCCCGTAGGCGCGCAGACCGTTGCGGGACGCCCCTCCCAGCAACTGGTAGACCGGCATCCCGGCCAGCTTGCCCTTGATGTCCCACAACGCCATGTCCACCGCGGCGATCGCCGCCATCGTCACCGGACCCCGCCGCCAGTACGAGGACCGGTACAGGAACTGCCACGTGTCCTCGATCCGGTGCGGATCCTTCCCGATCAGCAGCTGCGCCACGTGTTCCTTCAAATACGCAGCCACCGCGAGCTCGCGCCCGTTCAACGTCGCGTCACCGATGCCGGTCACACCATCCTCCGTGGTGATCCGCAACGTCACGAAGTTACGCGACGGGCTCGTCACGAACACCTCAGCAGCAATAATTTTCACAACAGGTCCTTTCGGAGGGGCAAGTTCTGGGTTCGGGGCCGGGTGGCCCGCTCGGATACGAACGCCTTAGCGCTGGGTGCTGCCGGCCACATGGTTGCCCAGCAGAGCGAGTTCGCCGGTCCGCGGCAGCCCTTCCCAGTCCCCCGCGGTGCTGACGGCGAACGCGCCGGCAAGCGCGCCGCGCCGGAGGCGTCCGGCCACGTCCTCGCCGTCGAGCAGCGCCGAAAGGTATCCGGCCGTGAAGGCATCCCCGGCACCGACGGTGTCGATGCTCGTCACCGGCACGGCGGGCGCCTCGTGGCGTCCGTCGGCGGTGTGTACGCCTGCGCCGGCAGCACCGCGTTTGACCACCACTTCCCGCACCCCGGCATCAAGGAGCTGCTTCGCCGCGAGGACCTCCTCAGAGGAGTTCCGCGCCGATACGGCAAAGTCCGGGTCCGGCGCCACGAGTCCGAGTTCGTCGTCGGACGCGATGAGGATGCTGGCATAGGGCACGAGCGGGGCAAGCGCCGCCCTGGCCTCCTCGCGGGACCACAGCTTGCTGCGGTAATTGACGTCCAGAGAGACCAGGGTCCCCTCGCTTTTGGCGCGGTGCGCCGCGTATTCAACGGCTTCCCGGGCCTTCGGGCTGAGGGCGGCCGTGATGCCGGTCAGGTGCAGCACCCGGGCCCCGCCTTGAAGCGCCACGTCGACGTCCTCGCAGCTGAGCGTGGATCCTGCCGAGGCGGATCGGTAGTAGTAGGCGCGGGTGACGTCGGCGGTGCGCTGTTCCAGGAACATCACGCCTGTGCTGCGGGCGGCGTCTTCCCGGTGCCGTACGTCGATGCCCTCCCCGCGCAGCTGGCGCAGGATGAACTCACCGTGCGGGTCACTGCCGACGACGCCGGCCCAGCGCACCCGCTGCCCCAGCCGGGCCGTACCCACGGCAACGTTCGACTCGGCCCCGGCCACGTGCATCGACAGGCACCCGCCCGCGGAGATGGGTCCGCCGGTGCGCAGCGAGACCATGGACTCACCGACGGTCACGAGGTCGACGGCGGGACTCACCGTGCGCCCGCCTCAGCCGTCCGCCGGCCGAAGTCTGCGGCCAGATCCACAAAGCTGCGTGCCCGCGACCGGACCGGGGCCAGGTCCCCGCCGGAGCCGGCGTCGCCGAAGAGCGGTCCGCCGAGGCCCACCGCGATGGCTCCAGCTTCCCAGTACGCTGCGGCCTGTTCGAGGCCAACACCGCCCACTGCGATGAAGGGGATGTCCGGAAACGGGTCGCGCAGCGCCTTGAGGTAAGGCGGTCCGCCGATGGAGGCCGGGAAAAGCTTGACGGCGGTGGCCCCGCGCACCATCGCCGCGTACGCCTCGCTCGGCGTCATGGCCCCGGCCAGAACGGGTATGCCCTGCCGGGCGGACTCGTCCACCGATTCGGCCAGCGCCGGGGTGACGGTGAACTGCCCGCCTGCCGCCAGGACATGGTCCACGTCCCGCGCGGTCAGGACGGTTCCCGCCCCGACGAAGCAGCCGGCCGGGGCGGCCGCCCGGACCTCGGTGATGGCCTGCAGTGCGCCGGGGGTGGTGAGGGCGATTTCGACGTAACGGAACCCCTCCTCCATGGCCGCGAGCGCTGCTTTCGCGGCAGCCCGCCCGTCCGAGCCGCGCACGATGGCCACCAGCCGGCTGTCCCTGACGCCGTCGAGCAGCAGTTCCGGATTCACGGTTCCTGTGTTCTCCATTCTGCCCGTCACCATTCCGCGAAGGAGCCGTCGGGGTGCCGCCAGACCGGCCCGCGCCAGGCGTGGCCCTGCTTGTCCGCGGCACGGACAACGGCTTCGTCGATCTCGATGCCAAGGCCCGGCCCGGTCAGCCGCTCGATGTGCCCGTCCACAAACTTCAGCGGCGTCTTGTCCACCACGTAGTCCAAGACTTCGGCGCCCTGGTTGTAGTGGATGCCGATGCTTTGTTCCTGGATGAGGAAGTTGGGGGTCGCGAATCCCACTTGCAGGCATGCGGCCAGCGCGAGCGGTCCCAGCGGGCAGTGCGGGGCAAGCTGCACCTCGTAGATCTCGGCCAGCGAGGCGATCTTGCGGGTTTCCGTGATGCCGCCGGCATGGGAGAGGTCCGGTTGCGCCACGGCGATCCCTGCCTGCAGCACGGGCAGGAACTCCTGCCTGCTGTAGAGCCGCTCGCCGGTGGACACCGGCGTCGTGGTGGAGGACGTGAATTCCCGCAGCAGATGGCTGTTCTCGGGAACCACGGGTTCCTCGAGGAAGAACGGCCGGTACGGTTCCAGCAGCGGCGCGACGCGCCGGGCGTTGGCCAGGCTGAAGCGGCCATGGAAATCCACGGCGACGTCGCGGTGGTCCCCGAGGACTTCGCGGGCGGCGGCGACGCGGCGGACCACGCCGTCGAGCTCCGCGACAGAGGCCACCGGGCTCATCCTGCCGCTGGCGTTCATCTTGACGGCGGTGAGTCCCACCTCGAGCTGGGCGCTGATCTGGTCGGCCACCTCGTTGGGTTCGTCGCCGCCCACCCAGCCGTACATCCGGATCCGGTCACGGACCGGGCCGCCCAGCAGCTGGTGCACCGGAGCGTTGAAGTGCTTGCCGGCGATGTCCCACAAGGCCTGGTCGAGGCCGGACACCGCGCTGGCCAGGATGGGGCCGCCCCGGTAGAACGAGCCCTTGGTCATGACCTGCCAATGGTCTTCGATGCGGAGGGCGTCCTGGCCGATGAGCAGTTCGGAGAGCTGCTCGACGGCGGTGCGGACGGTTTCGCTGCGGCCCTCGCAGCTGGCCTCGCCCCAGCCGACGATCCCGCTGTCCGTCTCGACGCGGACGAACAGCCAGCGGGGCGGTACGAGGAACGTTTCGATCCTGCTGATTCGTGTCATTTCCGAGCCCCTAGCCCTTCGTGGCGCCGGCGGTCAGACCGGAGACGATGTACTTCTGCGTGAACAGCGCGATGATCATGATCGGGATGGTCACCACGGTGGCGGCGGCCATCAGCCCGCCCCAGTCGATGCTGGCGTAGGAGACGAAGTCGAAGATGGCAACGGGCAGCGTCTTCGTCTTGGAGCCGGACAGGACCAGCGCGAACATGAAGTTGTTCCAGGAGAAGATGAATGCGAGGATGCCGGCGGTCGCCATGCCGGCAACGGAAAGCGGCAGCGTGATGTGGCGGAAGGCTCCGATGGGGGTGAGCCCGTCCACCTGCGCCGACTCCTCCAGTTCCAGCGGCAGCGAGTCGAAGTAGCTCATCATGATGTAGACGATCAGCGGCAGGGCCACGAACATGTGGCTGAGGATCAGCACCTCGAAACCACCCACCATCTTCAGGTTGGAGAAGACGTAGTACCACGGCACCAGCAGCGAGACGCCGGGGATCACGCGGGCCATGAGCACCACCAGCGCGGAGCGGTGCATAGTGAACCGGCTCATGGCGTAGGCGGCCGGAACGCCCAGGACCAGTGACAGCGCAGTGGAAACGAAGGCCACCCAGAAGCTGTTGAAGATGAAGACGAAGTAGTTGTTCCGCTGCAGGACGTTGGCGTAGTTCTCGCCGGTCGGCGTGAACAGGAAGGACTTCCCGGCGTCGTAGATGTCCACGTTGGTCTTGAAGGAGGCCAGCAGCATCCAGAACAGCGGCGCGATGAGGAACAGGACCACCGCCACCAGTGCGACCACCCGGAACACCTTGTACCCGCTGCTGCGCAGCGGCTTCCTGCGGCGGATCGTTCCGCGCCGCTGGGTGGCCCGTGTCTGGGATTCTGTGTTTTCGTGCAGTACGGTCATTTGCTTACCGCTTTCTTGCGCATGGTCAGCAGCCACATGGAGCCGATGATGATCATGAAGAACAGGATCAACACGGCGGAGGAGAGCCCGTACTGGTTGTAGTCGAAGCTGAGGCCGTAGGCGTAGACGTTCAGCGTCTCCACCTCGTGGAACGAGCCGCCGCCCTTGCCCTTGGTGGCGTAGAGGATGTCGAACGTCTTGAGCGCGTCGATGCCGCGCAGCAGGATGGCCACGATGACGGTGGGCATCATGAGGGGCAGGGTGACGAAGAAGAAGCGCTGGAAGGCGTTGGCGCCGTCCATGCGTGCGGCCTCGTCCGGTTCGTCGGACAGTGAAGTCAGCCCGGCCAGGAGGATGAGGACCACCATGGGGGTCCACTGCCAGATGTCCATGAAGATGGTGGTGGGCAGGGCAGAGTCCTGGCCGGAGAGCCAGGGCTGCGGCGGAATGCCAACGAGGCCCAGCAGCTGGTTGGCGAAGCCGATGTTCGGGTCGAAGATCAGGCGCCACATCATGCCAACCGCCACGGGGGTGGCCACGAGCGGCAGGAGAATGGCAACGCGGACCCACTTTTCGCCACGGAAAGGACGCCACAGGAGCAGGGCGATGCACATGCCGAGGACAATTTCGCAGGCCAGGGCAGTCAGCGTGAAGGACAGCGTGCGGCCCACGGCCGGCCAGAACCGTTCGGTGTCTGTCAGGACGGTGAGGTAGTTTTCGAGCCCCACGAAATCGGAGGCCGCGCGGACCGAGCCCTGGGAATCGGTCAGGCTCAGGTAGAAGGTCCAGGCCAGCGGAAAGACGATGAGGATGCCGACGAAGATCATGGCAGGGGCCGCAAACAGCCATTTCCGGTGGCGGTTCGCCCAGGCGGAAAAATTATCCCGGCTGCTCGCCGATTGTCCGGAAGTCCGGGCAGGGGTCAGTACAGACATGGTTCACCTAAGAAGTTGGGGGTGAAGGCTTTCGAGTGCGACGGCGGGACAACAGCCGGGCGGTTGTCCCGCCGTCGCGCTTTACTTACTTGTTTTCGTCGTCCAGGAACTTCTGGAAGGCGGTGTTGGCCTGGTCGGCAGCGGACGAGGCGTCAGCGCCCGTGATGGAGGCGACGATCGGTTCGCCGACAATTTCGCGGGCCTTGCCGACGGTGATGACCTGCGGGCGGTCGTGGCCCACGCCGTTTTCAGCGCTGACTGCGATGGCGGAAGCCAGGTCCTTCGGGTAGGTGGAGGTGCCGGCCGGGTCGGACCAGACGGAGGCACGCGGGCCGGGAACGCCTGCCTTCTGCGCTTCGAGGGTGCGCTCCTTGCTGGTGGCCCACTTGATGAACTTCCAGGCGTTGTCCTGGTTGCCGGAGGCCTTGTTGATCGCCAGGCCCCAGGACGGGATGTTGTACGGCTTGGAACCTGCCGGTCCGGCCGGAAGCGGTGCAAAGCCCACCGTGTCGGCCACCTTGGACTTGGCGGGATCGGTGGCGTTCTTGTAGAGGGAATCCGCCTCGGTGTAGAAAGCGGCCTTGCCCTGGGTGAAGATGGCCATGGCTTCCGGCCAGCTCATGTCGGTGCTGACGTTCTTGGGGCCGTAGTTCTTGATGAGGCCGCCGTAGAAGGCGTAGGCCTTTTTGGCTTCCTCGGTGCCGACGGCGGACTTGCCGCCGTCGTCGGTGAAGTCGCCGCCGAAGCTGTACAGGAAGCTGGAGAACTGGGTGACCGCGGCGGACTTGCCGGTGCGGGCAACGAAACCGGCGGTGTCCGCGGAGGCGATCTTCTTGGCTGCAGCCTCGAGCTCCTCCATGGTCTTGGGGACCTCAAGTCCGGCTGCCTTCAGCAGGTCCTTGCGGTAGTAGAGCACCTCGCGCTCGGTGATGATCGGAACGCCCATGACCTTGTCTTCGAAGGTGGAGGCCTTCACGGGGCCGTCCTGGTAGTCCTTCCAGTTCCAGTCCGCGTCTTCGGCAACCTTGCTGGTCAGGTCCGCCAGGTAGCCGTTCTTCGCGAACGCCTTCCCCTCCTGGAGCGGCCGGTACATCATGACGTCGATTTCGTCGCTGCCGGCGTTGAGCTTGACGTTGTACTGGTCGGACAGTTGGTCTTCGCCAAGCTGGGTGAGTTCCACCTTCAGGCCGGTGGACTTTTCGAATTCCGGGATCGCAGCCTTGATGCCCTCGGTCCAGACATGGTTGGCGAGGGTGACCCGGACGGTGTCCGATCCCTTCGACTCGCTGCTTCCGCCTCCGCCGCAGGCGGTCAGCCCCATGGAGAGGGCAGCGGCGACGGCCGCGTACTTCATTACTGAACGTCGCTTCATTACGACTCCTTGACTCAGGGCCGGAGATCGTCCGGCCGCCCGCAAACGCATCCTTGCATTCGCTCCGCCAGCGATCCTTACAAATAAGACAGACTTAAACAAGACCTAGCTATCAAGCCGTATGATTTATTTATGAAAACTCCAACGGCGGAGAACACGAGGCCCACACCCCCGTCCTTCCTGGAACGGCTGGGCCTCGCAATCGCGGATGGGACGCTGGCACCGCACTCGGTCCTCCGGATCGATGAGCTGGAAGTCGAGCACAAGGTTTCGCGGTCGGTGGTCCGGGAAGCCACCAAGGTGCTCAGTTCCATGGGCATGCTCGAATCGCGCCGGCGCCTGGGAACGGTGGTCCAGGCCGAGGACCATTGGAACCTCTACGATCCGCAGGTCATCCGGTGGCGGCTGGCATCCTCCGCACGGCTGGATCAGCTCCGGGCACTGAACGAGCTGCGCGGAGCCGTAGAGCCGCAGGCAGCCAGGCTCGCCGCGGGCCGGATCTCGCTGGAGGCAGGGAGCGACCTGGTGTCACAGGCGGCGCGGCTGTGGGCCGCCGGCCAGGGCGGTGACCAGGAACAGTTCCTCAGGCTGGACATAGAATTTCACGCCGCTGTGCTCAAGGCGTCCGGCAACGCGATGTTCTCCCAGCTGCACAACCTGGTCAGGGAAGTCCTTACGGGCCGCACCGAACACGGGCTGATGCCGCATCTGCCGCACCACGAAGCCCTGCAGCTGCACGTCGACGTAGCCAGCGCCATCCAGCGCGGCGAAGCCGAGGCTGCCCACGCGGCAATGAGCAGGATCGTCGAGCAGTCCACCGAGGAGATGGGCGACATCTGGTCGCTGCACCAACAGGGCACCGCGTCCCCGGCGCGAACGGACACAGCGCGAACGGACACTTAACGCCCCGGCAAGGCGCGAGCGTACAGTTGTGGCCCCCGGGAAGCGCTTCCCAGGGGCCACAACTGTACGTTCGCGCTCAGCCAGCGGCGGGTGTTCAATCCTCGGTGGGCGTGGTCCGGTTGGAGTGGTAGGTCCGCCAGCTGTGCTCGGGCGCGTAACCGAGGAGCCGCCTGGCCTTGTCGATGGACAGCAGGGTCTCGTGCTCGCCCAGTTCCTTCGTCACCTTCACCCCGGGGAACACCTCCGCCGCCAGGCTGGCACTGGAGCGGCTCATGACAGAGTCCTCGTTGGCGATGATGAACGCCTCAAACCCCGGCGTGCGGTAGTCGAGGGCGCGGGCCACCGCCTGCGCGCCGTCCCGGGCATCGATATAGCCCCAGAGGTTCCACTTGCGCAGGGCGGCATCCGCATCAAAGGACGGGAACTCCTCGTAATCCTCCGGATCCATGACGTTGGAGAACCGGAGGCCCGTGATGCTCAGCTCCGGGTCCCAGCGCGTCATCTGGATGGCCATCTGCTCCTCCAGATGCTTGACCAGAGAATACGTGCTCTCCGGGCGCGCCGGATATTCCTCGTCCACCGGGATGTAGGGAGGGTCGACGTCGAACGGCAGTCCCAGCACCGTCTCACTGGAGGCGTACACAATTTTCTTGATGCCGGCCCTGCGGGCCGCCTGGAACACGTTGTACGTGGACAGCATGTTGTTTTCGAACGTGGCGGCGTCCGGCACCAGGCCGGGAGCCGGGATGGCGCCCAGGTGGACGATCGCGTCGAATCCCCGGTGCCGGTCGTCCAGGCCGAGGATGACGTCCACGACCTCCCCGTAGTTGCGCAGATCCACGGCGGCATAGTGCGGGCCTCGGCTGCCGGTCCGGTCCAGGTTGAGGACCGAATGCCCGTCCGCCGCCAGCCTGCGGACCACGTTCTTTCCGAGCTTTCCGCTGCCTCCCGTTACGGCAATTCTCATTGCTGCCTTCCTCCCGTTGGTTGGCCGGCCCTGGCCCGGGCGGCCGTGCTCCATTGGTCCGGGCTGCTTCCGCGGCCCGTAACCTTCCCTCAGCCTAGGGCCAGCGGCCGCAACGGCGGTCATACTGCGTGCACGAACTGGTGTATATTTTCTCGGTACGGTTTAGCAGAAGGCCGTTGGATTGTTGTTCGATCCGGCACCTTGCTTGCTGCTTTGCGCCCCGGCCACGGGGTACCTGCACCGCGCGCGCCGGTTCGTCTTGACCCTAGCGAAACGGTACCGAAAGATCGTGGCCAGCGAGTCGACCGCAAAACCTGAAACCTCAATCACGGAGCACCTGAACGAGCTTGTGCTCAACAGCTCCGACGTGGGCGAATTCCTCCACGAACTTGCCCGGATCTCTGCACGCAGCCTCTCCGAGCCCGGGGACGAGGTTCTTTGCGGCGTGACCCTGCTGCGGCACCGCAAGGCAGCAACCGTGGCCAGCAGCAGCCCCGAGGCCCAGGCCATGGACGAGATTCAGTACGATTTCGGCGACGGGCCCTGCATGACGGCGTCCCGCGATCAGGTCACCATCCACATCACGGACCTCAAAAACCACGACCGCTGGGGCAGCTACGCCGAGAAGGTCCTGGGGCAAGGCGTCCGTTCCATCCTTGCCGTTCCGTTCGTCCTCGAGGGCGAGACGCGGGCTGCGCTGAACCTCTATTCCCACCGGCCGGGCCGTTTTGAAGGCCGGGTTTTGGAGCTTGCCCAGGACTTCGTCAGCCAGACCTCAATGGCCCTGCGGCTGGCCGTGCGCTTCGCCCATTACAGCGACGCGGCGGCCAACCTCAAGGCCACGCTGGAAACCCGGACGGTGATCGACGTCGCCGTCGGCGTGATCATGGCGCAGAACAGGTGCAGCCAGGTGGAAGCCTTCGAGCTGCTCAAGGCAGCATCGAGTACCCGCAACATCAAACTGCACAGCGTTGCGACATCTATCGTCGACTCCCTTGGCCAGGGCCCGGCGAAGACCCACTACGAGGGCTGAGCTGCTGCGCTGGCGCCAGTCACGGGCCACCGAAAGCTAGGGGCCACCGAAACTCTGGTCTTCGGGATCCTGCCCCATGGTCCGTGCCTGTCCCTCCGCCCCGGCACCGGCAGTTCCCGCAGTACCCGTTCCGGCACCGGCACTTCCGGCGCCAGCAGTTCCCGCACCGCGGGAGACCCGGACTTTCCGGCCTCCGGCAGCGGACTCCTCGGGCAGCGGAACGCGCACCTCGAGAACGCCGTCGGTGTACGACGCTTGGATGTCGTCCTGGTTCACTGCCGCGGGAAGGCTCACTGTGCGTGAAAAGGCGCCGTAACGGAACTCAGAACGGTACCCCTCCTTGTCCTTGTGCTCGGATTTTTCCTCACGGCGCACGGTTATCTGCAGCTGGCTGCCCGCCAGGGTGATGTCGACGTCGTTGTCTGGATCGATACCGGGCGCTTCGGCCTTCACCACCAGGGCGTCCGCCTCGCGGTACTCCTCCACCCGGAGCCAGGCGTCCAGGTCCCCCTCCAGGAAACGGCGGAAGGGTTCGGGGATATCCACGCCGGCCCGCCTGAAAATGTTGGTCATCGCTGTTACCTCCTGTCAGCTTCCGGCCCCAATGCAGGATGCGGAGGACCGGAACGGGTCCCAACACCAACAAAGCTACGCTCCTGCGGAACACTTGTTAAGGCAGCGCTCAGGGCACCCACAAGTGGCGGAACCTTCCGCGCCAAGGCAGCCCGGACCCCACGAATCCTGAGAGTTTCCCTATGAAAAGCCGGGATGTTTCGGAGAAGCTCCGGTTGAAGAAGGCCTATTCGCCCGCACGGGTCCCCCATTTTCCCTCCTGAGCGTCCCTTCGAGGGGTCTGCGCGCCGAGCTTTTTACAGGAGACCTGCCGCACATTGGCATTATGCAAGGAAGCATGCCTTCAGCCAGAGCCGTTTTCCCGGTGGAAAACGCGAAACTTCACGGAGGTCCCGATGGACGCTGATGTCCCCACGCCTGCTGAGCCCGATTGGCTGAAGAGCGCGGCCGGTCCGGGGCAATGCACCCAGGATGAAGCGGATGCGCTGGAGGTCTTCTGCAGCGACTCGCTGAGGTCAATCGACAGGACCGTGATGCGCGCCCAGGTCATCGAACTCATCCTTGACATCCTGGCCACCACGGATGTCCGGTCAGAGGCCCGGCACCGGCTGCTGCAGCACCTGGCCTCACATCCGGGATCCCCCGAGCAGGCGCTGCTGTGCCACTTGAGCGAGAACGCCTGCCTCCCGCCGGCAACGGACGCCGGCAACGTGCCGACGGACGGCTACCTCCCGGCCGGCGGAGACTATTTCGCGGCCGGGACCGGGGGCGGCCGCTCATCCGAAAGCGGCAGGAACTCCAGCAACGGATCGAAGTCGAAATGGGTGCCGGCTCCGCTGCGGAACCTGCTGCGGCACAACTAAAAGTCCGACGAATGAAAGGACAATTACTGGAAAGGCCGACGGCGGCCAGGCACCAGGGCTGTCAGCTGCGGTGGTGCTCGATCAGCCAGCCGGCCATCTGCTGCGCGCGCTTGGAAGCGAGGAAGTCGCCTTCGGTCGCGGAAATGATGGAACCCTTCATCAGGATGTGCCAGGAGCGGGCGAATTCGTCAGGGCGTTCCAGCCCCGCCTCCACGGCCAGCGCCTGGATGTGCCCGCGGATCCTGGCAAGGTAGCCGATGCTCGCCTCGCCAAGCGGATGTTCGGGGCCCATCTCCAACAAAACGTTGATGAAGGTGCATGCCTCAAAATCGTCGCGCTGGAACCAGTCACCGAAGACGTCGAAGATGGCCAGCAGGCGCCCCTCGGGAGTGGATCCCCTGCGCCTCGCCTCGGAGACAATCAGGTCCACGGTCCACACCTGGTCGCGGAGTGCGAGGAATGCCAGTACCAGCGCGTCCTTGGACGGGAAGTGGCGGTAGAACGTGGACTTGGCCACTCCGGACCGTTCAATCAGCTCATTAATTCCGACGTCGCGGACGCCCCGGTGGGAAAAAAGCTCGTAGGCAGTAGCAAGGATCCGGTCCACTGGTTCACTATGGCCGGTCCGCACCTCTTCAGGCAGCAAGGCGTCCCCGGTTGCATCAGGAGCACTCATCAGAAATTCAGTGTACCTTGGCACTGGTAGAGACAGACCTGTCTGTCTTATTGTTTTAGGAACATGACACTTCGTTTTAGGGTGCAGTTGCAGCCCCTGAAGCGTCAGCGTCACTGCAATGGAGCAGAAACAGGAGGATACCGATGGAAGAAGACATCCGCGCGGTGGAAGAGGCCGTGGCGACGCTGGAATCCGCAGCAGTGGAGCACGACCCCGCCGCAGAATCCCTGCAGCACGCAGTCGCGGCGGCCGTAACCCACGGCAAACCAATCCGTGAAGTAGCGGCGGCCGCTCACATGACTGCCCTTGAGGTGCTCGACGCCGCCGACGCCGCCACGTATCCGCAGCGGGCACTGCAGCCCTGGTTGCTCGCTCCGTAGCCAGTCCCTTAGCTGCGGAGAGCTCGTTACTGCTGAACGCCTCGCGGAAACTTGAGGGGATCCGGGGACAAACCTGCGGCAAGCCTGATGCGGGCGCGCCACCCTTAATGCATCAGCCCTTGGAGGAGCGATCCTTCCGGGGAAAAGCATGCAAAAGGACCGCAAGGAGCCGGGGGCGTCATGAACCAGTCAGCAACTCTTGAGGAAGTCATCGAAGTCGGCGGCGTCATCACCGACCGTCAGCCGGTGGACTTTCACCGGCTGGGGCTCGCCGGCTGCATCGACAGGCTCACAGTCCCCTTGCGCCGCCAGGGTACCTACGTCCGGTGGGAGACGCCCCACCATGGGGTGGAGATCTCGTCCGACTGCGCCGCCCTGCTCTACCAGTCCGCGCAGGAAGCCCTGAGCAACACGTTCAAGCATGCGCATGCGACAGATGTCACGGTCCGGCTCGCCTCAGTCTTCCACGGTATCCGCCTCATGGTCGCCGACAACGGCACCGGCTTCGAATCGGTGCGGCCGGCGGCGGAAGGAGTCAACGGCCACGGGCTTAGGACCATTTCACAGGCGGTCGAGGAGGCAGGCGGGACCGTGGACATCACCTCGGCTCCGGGCACCGGTACGGCCATCACGATCACCATTCCGCTGGACTGAACCCGCCCGGGCGAGCCCACTCGACCCACCCCGCGGGCATCGCAGCACGCTCCGGCGCCCCGGCCCTCGCCTAGGATGCTGTGCATGACCCTTCCGAACGTTGAGCCCCCCACCCTCCTGGCCTTCGAATCCGTGGAAATTCAGCAGGCCGTCGCCCACCTTCGCAGCCGGCTGGCCTCGGGCCGACGGGTTCTGCTCGGGTTGGCCGGCTCCCCCGGGTCCGGCAAGTCCACGTTCTCGGCCTGCCTCGCCGACGCCCTCGGCCCCGATTCCGCCCTCGTGGTGCCCATGGACGGTTTCCACCTCGGCAACGCCATCATTGACGGCACCCCGCTGCGGCAGCGCAAGGGCGCACCGGACACGTTCGACGTCGGCGGCTACTTTTCGCTTCTGCAGCGGCTTGCGCGGCGGGACGAGGATGTGGTGTACGCCCCGGACTTCCGGCGAACGATCGATGAGCCGGTGGCCGCGTCGCTTGCCATTCCGGCTGCCGTCCCCGTCATCATCACCGAGGGCAACTACCTGCTCAACGACGATCCCCGCTGGCAGCGGGTGCGGGCGCAACTGGACGAGGTGTGGTTCCTGGACACACCGCACGACCTGCGGCTTGCGCGCCTGGTTGAACGGCACATGTTTTACGGCATGGACCGGGCGGCGGCCGAGGCCTGGGCCAACGGGCCGGACGCGGCCAATGCCCTCCTGATCGAAGCCACGCGGTCCCGCGCCAGCAGGGTTATCCCCTGGAGGTAGTGCTTGGGCTGCAGCTACCTGTCCCCGGCGTCCCACATGCCGGATTCCTCGGCAGCCTCTTCCGGTTTGTGTTCGCTCTCCGGCGCGCCGCTGCCCACGTAGCTGGCGGGCACTGTGCCGCCGGGCTGCGTCATCTGTTCCTCGCGGATATTGTGCGCCGTGCCGGCCTCGGGCCGGGGCTGCTCCTGGTCGACGGCGTCCGGGTCGCCGGGCCCCCGCAGGTCGCTGGGCTGGTCCGCGTTGCGCTTACTGTCGGTCATGCCACTGCCTTTCACTGGGAAATGCCGGTCACGTCCCAGTCTAGGCACAGGGACAAGCTGGCTGGACGGACTAGGACCGCCGCAGCGAGCTTGCCAGCAGCCAGACAGTCCAGACCAGGATGAGCACGATGCCGGCGAGCGTGGGCACCGCGTTACTGCCGGCGAAGCCCTCGGCTCCAATGATCCAACCCTGGGCCAGGTACGCGGCCCCGGACAGTCCCATGAGGTAGCCCACCGGCTGCGGAAACCGGCGGCTGCCCGCCACCGCAACGCCAAGGAGGATGAGGGCCGCACCCAGCGCGAAGCTTTGGTAGCTGCGCATCCCCCACTCCAGCCAGCGCATGTCCTCCGCGGCGGCAAACCGAACGGATTTCTCGGCCCCCTCGGCGGCAGCCCAGGCATCCACGGAATGCTTCAGGGCCACGCCGTCCACCGCCTGGAGTGCGCCGTAGAGTGCCAGCGCGGCGGCGGCTGCCCAGCTTCCAAGCCGCGCCGCCCAGGCAGGGCGTCCTGGCTCGGCACCGGCCACGGAACCCAGTACCAGCAGGCCTGCGATGAGGGCTGCCATGCCCACGAACTGCCCGAGGTGCACACCGATCCACAGGTCGCTGCGGGCGTATTCAGCGAACGCCGCCGAGTGGTCGTTCGCATTCGCCCCTTCAGGATGCAATGCCCCGGCGGCGAAGGACACCACCACGCCGGACACCATCAGGACAGCAGCCAGCCGCCGGGCGCCCGGGCCGCCGTCGCGATCCGGGCCGCCGTCGGAATTCCGGCCTGCAGGAACGTGGTTCGTGTCCATGGAAACCGCCGCCTTCGGAGGGAGCCGCTCAATGCCAGTAGGTTACGCCCGCTCCCGCACATCCTGCGGCGACCATCCCAGGGCGGGGGCCACATGGCGGGCGATGGTCCCCAGCAGCTTGGCGTTGTACTCGACGCCGAGCTGGTTGGGGACGGTCAGCAGGAGCGTGTCCGCGGCCTGCACGGCAGCGTCGGCAGCGAGTTCCCCGGCGATGGCGTCCGGCTCGCCGATGTAGCTCTTGCCGAAGCGGGCCAGGGTGCCGTCGAGGGCGCCCACCTGGTCCCGGCCCTCGCGGAGTGCGCTCAGTCCGAAGTACTGCCGGTCCTCGTCATCGGCCAGCGGCAGGACGCTGCGGCTGACGGAAACCCGGGGCTCACGGCCGTGCCCTGCCGCCGCCCATGCCTCACGGAACATGGCGATCTGCTCCGCCTGGAGTTCGTGGAACGGCACCCCGGTATCCTCGGTCAGCAGGGTTGAGCTCATGAGGTTCATTCCCTGCTCGGCCGCCCAGACCGCCGTCTTCCGGGTTCCGGCACCCCACCAGATCCTCGCGGGCAGCCCCTCGGACCGGGGCTGGACGGGCAGCATCCCGGTGCCTCCGCCGGCGTAACGCGGGTCGGCCTCCGCCACGCCGGCGCCGGCAATGGCCCGCCGGAACTCCCCGGCGTGCCGGCGCGCCATGTCGGCATCCGTCTCGCCCTCCCGCGGCACATAGCCGAAGGCCCCGGCGCCGTTGCGTGCGGGCTCGGGTGAACCGCGGCTGATGCCGAGCTGGAGCCGGCCGCCGCTGATGAGGTCCGTGGCCGCTGCTTCCTCGGCCATGTACAGCGGATTCTCGTAGCGCATGTCGATGACCCCGGTGCCGAGTTCAATCCGGCTGGTGCGCGCTGCGGCGGCCGCCAGCAGCGGGAACGGCGCGGCCTGCTGGCGCGCGAAGTGGTGCACGCGGAAGAACGCGCCGTCGATCCCCAGCTCCTCCGCGGCCACGGCCAGTTCTATCCCCTGCAGCAGCGCATCACGGGCCGTGCGGGTGCGGGAACCCTGCACCGGGCCCCAGTGGCCGAAGGAGAGGAAGCCAATTCGTTTCATGCCCTGCACAACATCCCCGCCGCCGCTGCCATTCCTGCAGGCTTCGCACCGTGACGGGCAGCGCGCACGGGCCTGCGATCCCGATAGGTTGGTAACACCGCTTGAGGACGTCCGTTCTCACGAGACCGAAGGGAATGCTGACATGGCTTTCATCACCGTTGGACAGGAAAACAGCACCGACATCGAGCTCTACTACGAAGACCACGGAACCGGACAGGCTGTTGTCCTCATCCACGGCTATCCCTTGGACGGATCTTCCTGGGAGAAGCAGACCGCCGCCCTGCTGGACGCCGGCTACCGCGTCATCACGTACGACCGCCGCGGCTTCGGCAAGTCCAGCAAGCCCACCACCGGTTACGACTACGACACCTTCGCGGGTGACCTCAACACCGTCCTGACCACCCTGGACCTCGACGACGCGGTGCTGGTGGGCTTCTCGATGGGAACCGGCGAGGTGGCCCGGTACCTCTCCACGTTCGGATCAGCCCGCGTGGCCAAGGCCGCGTTCCTCGGCTCCCTGGAACCTTATCTTTTGCAGACGGACGACAACCCGACGGGCGTCCCGCAGTCCGTGTTCGACGGCCTTGCCGAGGCCGTCAAGGCCGACCGTTACGCCTTCTTCACGGAGTTCTTCAAGAACTTCTACAACAGCGACACCTTCCTGGGCACGGCGCGGCTCAGCGAGGAGTCCGTCCGGGCCAGCTGGAACCTCGCTGCCAGCTCCGGCGCCTTTGCTTCCGTGGCCGCCCAGCCCACCTGGATCACCGACTTCCGCGCCGACATCCCGAAGATCGATGTCCCGGCACTGATCGTGCACGGCACCGCGGACAACATCCTGCCGATTGACGCCACGGGCCGGGAGTTCAGCAAGGCCCTGCCGGAGGCTGACTACGTGGAGATCGACGGCGCCCCGCACGGCCTGCTCTGGACCCACGGGGCAGAGGTCAACGAGGCCCTGCTCGCCTTCCTGCGCAAGTAGGCCAGGGCAAGTAGCCCGCCGCAAACGGGAGGACGGCCGACGACGGGACCGCCCGGCGTCGGCCGTCCTCCCGGCGCTTTGCCCACACCCGTGAAACAACTGCCAGTGGTTGACAGTTCCGGTAAATAAGGGTTGACACCCAGTTCTGGGGGTAAAATTTGAACACCGAACCCCGGCAATTGCCTTGAAAGCGGGTCCGGCTTCAAGCCCACCCGGCCGGTCCGGGTGGACGATCATAAAGCGGACAGAAGTGGTTGATAGGTCTCCACGCGTCTCGTGATCGGCCAGTGATGCCCGAACACACCTCGCGGGAGAAACAATGAGCATTACACCGCCAACACCGGCCCGCCGCTCGGCCAGGGTCGCGTTGGTTTCCACTGTTTCGTTGGGCCTGCTTGCCGGCCCCATCGCCATGGCCACTCCGGCCGCGGCAGACTCGAAGAGTGCCGACTGTATCGTCAAGGCGCTGAAGCCCAAGGTCCACGACAGGGACAACGGCGGCTACAAGAAAGGCGAACGCAAGTACGTCAAGGTCGAATTTGAGTTCAAGATCCGCTGCGACAAGGATGCCAAGGTCCACTTCGAACAAAAGATGTTCCAGAAGGACGGCAACTGGAAGGTCGACCAGATCGACAAGGACAAGGGCAACGTGTGGGTACATAGGCACGAGTCCGTTGTCAACGTGGTGAAGGTCTACGACAGGGACCGGCACGACAAGTTCGAGAAGGTCTTCCACACCGTCAAGATCCGGGTGGAAAAGAAGGATCGGTACGGCAATTGGGCGAAGTGGTCCGACTTTGACAAGAGCCCGGTTGCAAAGATCTACGTCCCGAACGGCCGCTACTAGCAGTCCGCTGCTCTCCTGATTATCCGACGCTCTAACTAAGACAGAAGGCCGACGGCGGCACTTGTTGTGAGCCCGCGGGCTGTGTTTTTGCGAAAAAAAAAATAACCGGGTGTAAAAAGTACACCGGGTTGATGTACACGAGGCGGGGGAAATCCGGGT